>NZ_CP054021.1:3202500-3502500 GCF_005862305.2 Rhizobium indicum
ACCAAGGGTTCCTGCTTAAAGTTAATCTGAGCAGGGTTAGCCGGCCCCTAAGGCGAGGCAGAAATGCGTAGTCGATGGGAACCACGTTAATATTCGTGGGCCTGGTGGTAGTGACGGATTGCACAAGTTGTTCATTCTTATTGGATTGGATGGGCAGCGGAGCGGTTCCAGGAAATAGCTCCACCGTATAGACCGTACCCGAAACCGACACAGGTGGTCAGGTAGAGTATACCAAGGCGCTTGAGAGAACTATGTTGAAGGAACTCGGCAAATTGCACGCGTAACTTCGGAAGAAGCGTGACCCCATGCTAGGCAACTATTATGGGGTGGCACAGACCAGGGGGTAGCGACTGTTTATCAAAAACACAGGGCTCTGCGAAGTCGCAAGACGACGTATAGGGTCTGACGCCTGCCCGGTGCTGGAAGGTTAAGAGGAGAGGTGCAAGCTTTGAATCGAAGCCCCAGTAAACGGCGGCCGTAACTATAACGGTCCTAAGGTAGCGAAATTCCTTGTCGGGTAAGTTCCGACCTGCACGAATGGCGTAACGACTTCCCCGCTGTCTCCAACATAGACTCAGTGAAATTGAATTCCCCGTGAAGATGCGGGGTTCCTGCGGTCAGACGGAAAGACCCCGTGCACCTTTACTATAGCTTTACACTGGCATTCGTGTCGGCATGTGTAGGATAGGTGGTAGGCTTTGAAGCGGGGACGCCAGTTTCCGTGGAGCCATCCTTGAAATACCACCCTTATCGTCATGGATGTCTAACCGCGGCCCGTTATCCGGGTCCGGGACAGTGTATGGTGGGTAGTTTGACTGGGGCGGTCGCCTCCGAAAGAGTAACGGAGGCGCGCGATGGTGGGCTCAGACCGGTCGGAAATCGGTCGTCGAGTGCAATGGCATAAGCCCGCCTGACTGCGAGACTGACAAGTCGAGCAGAGACGAAAGTCGGTCATAGTGATCCGGTGGTCCCGCGTGGAAGGGCCATCGCTCAACGGATAAAAGGTACGCCGGGGATAACAGGCTGATGACCCCCAAGAGTCCATATCGACGGGGTTGTTTGGCACCTCGATGTCGGCTCATCGCATCCTGGGGCTGGAGCAGGTCCCAAGGGTTTGGCTGTTCGCCAATTAAAGCGGTACGTGAGCTGGGTTCAGAACGTCGTGAGACAGTTCGGTCCCTATCTGCCGTGGGTGTAGGAATATTGACAGGATCTGTCCCTAGTACGAGAGGACCGGGATGGACATATCTCTGGTGGACCTGTTGTCCTGCCAAGGGCATAGCAGGGTAGCTACATATGGACGGGATAACCGCTGAAGGCATCTAAGCGGGAAACCCACCTGAAAACGAGTATTCCCTATCAGAGCCGTGGAAGACGACCACGTTGATAGGCCGGGTGTGGAAGTGCGGCAACGCATGAAGCTTACCGGTACTAATAGCTCGATCGGCTTGATCGTTCTCATTGACTATGCTCATCTCAAGGCGACCGCAAAGCGGTCGTCCTGACAAGGCGAAGGCGCCAGCCTTTGCCCGGTCCCGGCGAACACGAAGTGTTCGTCCGGTTGGAGCTCTAAAACGTGTTCAAAAACGAAGTCATAGGACTTCACCAGCTTCTCAAAACATATAGTTGCGCTTTGCCGACCTGGTGGTTATGGCGGGGTGGCTGCACCCGTTCCCTTTCCGAACACGGCCGTGAAACGCCCCTGCGCCCATGGTACTTCGTCTTAAGACGCGGGAGAGTAGGTCGCTGCCAGGTCTGCAAAGCGCAACTTATGTAAAACAATCTTCTCATCACAAACTCTACGGCCCATAGCCGAAATAAAAGGGCCGCTCACAAAGCGGCCTTTCGTGTTAGAATACTGCAGCAAATCTCAAAGATTTGCACATGGCGCGGGGTGGAGCAGCCCGGTAGCTCGTCAGGCTCATAACCTGAAGGCCGCAGGTTCAAATCCTGCCCCCGCAACCAAATTCCTCTTAAAGATCAGCATCTACCTTACTTATCGCTGGCGGAAAAGCTTCGCTTTCCCTGGCGATGGTAGCTCCTCGTTCGCGAAGCTCACCATAACCTGAGGGTGAGCGGTTGCTCGGGCAACGCCCGATAAAACAGTCCAGTGGACTGTTTTAAGACCCGAACGGGGCAAATCCTGCCCCGCAACCAACGATACTTACAAATTTGCCCATTCAGGGTATTTGCCCTTGAGCTCCTCGCCATAGCGGTCGAGGAGCTTTTTGCGTTTCTGCAGGGTGTCCAGCTCCCCGGAGCCAGCTGACCTGCCACGGAACTTCATCCGGCTGCGATGAGAGCCTCGGCGGTTTTTGATACGCATGGTGCCGTGCAATCGGCGGAAACGCGAAGCTTTCATCTTGCACAGCGAACCACTCGTCTCAAAACGTCCTGAGCCCGGACACATCATAGCCAGCGGCAACATAACTGCGACGGCATTGTATGAGGTGCCTCGCCGTTGTACCATGTAGTCTGACAAGTGCGCGCAGTGCTCATTGTATAGCCGGAGCCAAAGTCCGGGCGCGCTTCAACCCGATGAATAAGTAGCCGGGATCATGGAACTTATCGTCGCCCTTGGCCTGATCGTCTTGAAGGTCGCGTTCCTGATTGCGATCCTGCTGTTGCTACCCTTGCCGCTAACCTGGCTGGAACGCAAGATCGCCGGGCACATGCAGCAGCGGATGGGGCCGATGCGCGTGGGATGGCACGGGCTGTTGCAGCCGGTAGCGGACGGAATCAAGCTCCTGACCAAAGAGGATCACATCCCGGCCGAGGCCGACCGGTTCCTGTTCAAACTGGCGCCAATCCTGGCGCTCGCCCCGCCCTTTGTGGTGTTCGTCGCGATCCCCTTCGGCGAAACTGTCTCGGTCCTCGGCCACGAGATCACGCTCTACGTCTCCAACATGAATGTGGCGCTCCTTTTCGTTTTCTCGGTGATCGGGATCGAGGTTTATGGCGTCATCTTCGGCGGCTGGGCCTCCAACAGCAAATACGCTGTCCTGGGCAGCCTCAGAACCTGCGCGCAGATGATCAGCTACGAAATCCCGATGGGGTTCGCGGTCATCGGCGTGGTCATGCTGGCGCAATCCATGAGCCTTCTCGAGATCGTGCGGGCGCAGGCCGATGTCTGGAACATCGTCTACCAACCGGTCGGATTCTTCGTGTTCTTCATCGCTGGATTGGCCGAAGCGCAGCGCATTCCCTTCGACCTGGCGGAAGCGGAAGGCGATCTAGGGGCCGGGTTCCATACCGAATACAGCGGTATCCGCTTTGCCTTCTTCATGGTTAGCGAATATGCCATCGTATTGCTTGTGTCTGTCCTGGTGGTGATCCTGTTCTTCGGCGGTTGGAACGGAGTTCTGATTCCCTTGCCACCGCTCCTGTGGTTTGTGCTCAAGGTCGCGTTCTTCGTCTATGTGTTTATCTGGTTCCGCTTCACTTTCCCCCGCTACCGCTACGACCAACTGATGGCGATCGGATGGAAAGTCTTGCTTCCTCTTTCAATGGCGAACATAATTATAACCGGTGTACTTTTAGGGGTCGTAGCGGCTCCGTAGCGAGGCGGCGATGTCGCGCGCGCAGGACAGAGTTGGAACATGGATTGGTTGGGCGTTCTTTGCCGATCTGGCGAGCGCCTTGGCTCTGACCTTGGGCTACATGTTCTCCAGATCCGTGACCATGCAGTATCCGGACAAGGAAAAGTGGCTGCCCTACTCCCGCTATCGCGGGCATCACTTCCTGACGCGTGATGAAGAGGGCGAGATCAAGTGCGTGGCCTGCGAACTCTGCGCGCGGATCTGTCCCTGCGACTGTATCGAAGTCGTCCCCTACGAGGACGAGAAGGGCAAGCGGCACCCGGCCAAATTCGAGATCGACACGGCCCGCTGCCTGTTCTGCGGGCTGTGCGAGGACGCCTGCCCGGCGGACGCGATCGCGCTTGGCCAACAATACGAATTCTCGAGTTTTTCCTCAGCTGACCTGGTGATCGGGCGCGACGACCTGCTCGCCAAGCCGGGTAAGGCGGCAACCGGCGGCGGCGTGGTTGCCGCGCGCCTGAATACGAAGAAGGACGTACTTGTCGAGACGAAAGAGACGCAGGGCTACAACTGGTGGCGGAATATTCGGCGAACATGAACGCGCGCCAGCTGTCAAACCGAAGCGCTCGGAAAGGAGGCTTAGATGTTTGTCGGTGAAATCATGAAGAACAAGGGTGTCGGTGTCATCGCAGTCGCTCCCGATCAGACGATGGTGGAGGTACTGAGGTTGTTTCGAGACAACAATATCGGCTTCGTCGTCGTGAGCCGATCGAACAGCAAATACCTCGGTACGCTGTCGGAGCGGGACTGCTGCAATGCGGTGGCGGAATACGGGGCTGAGGCGGCGGCGATGCGGGTCGCGGACATCATGAACCGCAATGTGGCGACGTGTTCGACACAAGATTTGCTGCCCGTCGCGATGGGGATCATGACCCAGCGGCGTACGCGCCATGTGCTGGTCACGGATGGAGGCGACGTTGTCGGCGTGGTCAGCATCGGCGACGTGGTTAAACACAGGCTCGACGAAGCGCAGCGTACAGAGCAGGATCTGCAGGATTACATATGCGGGACCAGGTATCACTGACGTCGCCAACTCGAATGTGAAGACGCTGGGGCGGGCAGCTTGCCGCAGAGCCTTGCGGTGCCCCGACCCCCAAATCTTCAGACCCCACGCCAGATCTGGCCCGGGCGGTCGACCTCAAGAGTCGCATGCGCCTTCTGGACTTCCACCGCGCATGGATATTCGCCCCGCCGCAGCAGGCTGTTGAGACGCAAGGCTCTATAGTTTTCCGGAACGAAGACGAGGCCCTTGGGAAACCGCCTGTCGACCTTGAGCTGCGCCGTCAGTTCGCCCTGGCCGGAACGCACGATTACCTGATCACCATCCGAAAGGCCAAGCTCTGCGGTATCCTGCGCGCTCATCGCGACATAGGGATCGTTGGCGACCGTGTTCAGGATGTCCGACCGTTCGGAAAGATATCCGTTGTGGAACAGGCAGTCGCCGGTGATCAGCATGAGCCGGTCGGCTGCTGTTGGAACGGGTGGCGGCGCAAGGAACACGCCAGCCGGTAATGTTGGCACCGCCTTGGTGAATGCGCCGTCGGCGCCAAGCCCGTCCTGCGTCAACCCCTGATAGGCCGGAAGCAGCCGGGCAATCTCGTCGAAAATTTCGGCTTGCGTCGATGGCCGCAGCGCCTGGTTGCGTAGCGCCGCGACGAAGTCGACAATCGCCAGATTGCCTCGCGCCTCGAAAACGGGCTCACTGAATTTGCGAACATTCTGGATCCGACCCTCGTTGTTGGTGAACGTTCCGGATTCCTCGCCGTAGCCCGCCGCGGGCAAGACGACCTCGGCCATGCCCGCCGTATCCGTGAGGAACGCGTCCTGCACGATCAGGAGATCGGCGGCGCCAAGCGCCCGCGTCACAAAGTCCCGGTCGGGATAGGCGACCAGGGGGTCGGTTCCGACGATGTAGAGCGCGCCCATCCGCCCACCGACGCAGAGCTCCAGCATGGCGTCGAGATCCGCGCCGGGTTCAGACGGGATTTCGGCGCCCCAGTTTCGTGCAAGAGTTGCGCGCGTCGCGTCATCGGCGACCGCCCGCAGCCCCGGCAGAGCCGCCGGCAGGACCCCCATGTCCCAGGCGCCCATCTGGTTGGCACGGTCGAAGAGAAACTGCATCGCCGGGCCTTTGCCGAGCAGGCGGAGAACGTGCAGCAGGTTGTTGAGCTGCTGCAGCGTCGCGCGCGCTTCGGGTGATCTCAGGAGGTCGACGCTGACAAGCACGGTGACGCTGCGGCCTTCCTTGAGCGCGGCGGCCAGGCGATCCGGCCCGTCACTGCCGGCGCCCGCCGCCGGCCTGCCGATTGCCGCGTCGATGTCCGCAAAAGCGCCGCCCGGCAAGGCCTGACCAGCTGCCGCCACGAGACCGGCCACCACCGCCGCAAGGCTTGCCGCTTCTCCGCCCGGAGGCACACGAACCACCACCCTGGCATCGGCGTCCAGACGCGATGGCCGCGCCGATAGCATGAGCAATCCGGTCTGCCGCCGCCGCGCGCCGTCCCGCAGCAGGTATTCGGTGACCGGGTTCTCCTCGGTTATATTGCCTCCGACGACGAGCACGCAGTCGTTGCCGATTACGTCGTCCAGCGGCGTGCGGCTGTAGAAAGTTCCCAATAGCGGGCCGAGCGTATCGAAGGGCGCGGCCCAGCGTGACGAACAATCAATGTTGTTGGTCCGGAATACTGTTCGCATCAGCTTCTGGAACTGATAAAGCACCTCGTTGGGCAGGCGAGGCGAGGCCAGCCCGCCGGCAGCCTTGCTCTCGACGGCCAACAGTCGCCGGCGCAGATAGTCCCCCGCTTCGTCCCAGGAAACCGGAACCAGGGCGCCATCCTGACGGATCATTGGCTGCTTGATCCGGTCCCGGCTTGCAACGAAATCGAGACCGAAGCGTCCTCGCACGCAGAGAGTTTCGTGGTTGACACCTTCGTCCCACTTCGAGCGCACCCGCATGAACTCGCCCTTGCGCGTGCCCACCGTCAGCTGGCAACCGGTGCCACAATGCGGGCAGACCGTGTCGGTCTCTACGAGATCCCAGGGGCGCGCCTTGTAGCGGTAGGGGAAGCTCATCAGCGCGCCGACCGGGCAGACCTCGACGCAATTGCCGCACTGGTCGCAACTCGCCAGACTGCCCTCGAAGCCGGTGACGGCGGTATCCATGCCTTTTTCGACGGTGCCCAGCGCCACCGCGCCGACGACCTCCTCACACATCCGGACGCAGCGCTGGCACTGGATGCAGCGGTTGACGTTCATGATGATGACCGGGCTCAGACGAATGTCCTCGGAGTGGAACACACGTTTGTCATCGCGGAATTGGCTTTCGCGGGGCCCGTAGGCCATTACCATGTCCTGAAGCTCGCATTCGCCGCCCTTGTCGCAGATCGGGCAGTCGAGGGGGTGGTTGGCGAGCAGCATGTCGAGCATGGAAGAGCGCGTTTCCTCGATCAGAGGCGTGTTCGTCCGCACGACCATGCCATCGGTGACCGCAGTGGCGCAGGACGGCTGCAACCGCCGCACGCCCTCGATCTCCACCAGGCACATGCGGCACGAAGCCAGCGGCGGCAGCCGCTTCAGATAGCAGAAGGTCGGGACGTCGATGCCCAAACGCTGGGCGGCCTGCAGCACAGTCGAGCCAGCCTCAACTTCCAGCGTTTGTTCGTCGATCGTGACTTTAAGCATGGTTTCCTCACAACCCTGATCCAGCACTCCTTCAGTGAAACGGGCACCTCCGCTCCTCGACATGGGCGACGAATTCATTTCGGAAATGCGCGAGTGCTGCACGCAATCCCATCGCTGCACCGTCACCCAAGGCACAAAACGTATTGCCGAAAATGCCCTTGCAGAGCATCTCCAGCTGCTCCAGATCGCCGGGTGCGCCATCCCCGCCTTCAACCCGGCGCAGGACCTTCACGACCCAGTTCAATCCTTCCCGGCAGGGCGTGCACTTGCCGCAGGACTCATGGTGGAAGAACTCCATGATCCTGGTGGCGACCTTGACCATGCAGGTGCTATCGTCGATCACGATAACGCCAGCCGAACCGAGCATCGAGCCGGCGGCAGCCAGCGAGTCAAAATCCATCCTCACGTCCAGCCCGTGCTCAGGGATGACCGGCGCTGAGACCCCGCCCGGGATCACCGCCTTGATCTTGCGTCCCGGCAAGGCCCCACCGGCATGTTCCTCGACCAGCTCGCGCAGTGGTATGCCCATCGGCAACTCGTAGAGGCCGGGTTTGCGCACCTGCCCACTGAGGCAGTAGAGCTTCGGGCCGGGGCTCTTGTCCGGGCCGATGCCGCGGAACCAGTCCGCGCCCCGCGCCACGATATGCGGCACGCAGGCCAGCGTCTCGACATTGTTGATCACAGTCGGGCTGGCGTAGAGCCCGGCCACGGCCGGAAACGGCGGCTTCAATCGCGGCTGCGCCCGCTTGCCCTCGAGCGACTCGAGCATCGCAGTCTCCTCGCCGCAGATATAGGCGCCTGCGCCGCAGTGGATGTGGACGGCGAAATCGAAATTCGAGCCCAGAATGCCCGTTCCCAGATAACCCTTTTCGTGTGCCTCGGCGATCGCCTGCTCCAGGCGACGGATCGCCGTCACATATTCTCCGCGGATGTAGACATAGGCGGTTTTGGCCCCAATCGCATAGGCGCTTACCGCCAGCCCCTCGATGAGTTGATGCGGATCGCGCTCCATGATGATCCGGTCCTTGAAGGTGCCTGGCTCGCCCTCATCGGCGTTGCAGCAAAGATATTTCGGCTTGTCGACCTGCTTCGGCACGAAACTCCATTTCATGCCCGTCGGGAATCCGGCACCGCCGCGACCGCGCAGGTTGGACTGTTTGACGAGGTTAACGACCTCGTCAGGCGTGTATTCGCGCAGCGCCTTCGCCAGTGCCTGGTAGCCGCCGCCAGCCTCGTAGGTCGACAGCAGGTGACTGTCCGGCGCGGCGACATTCTTGAGGAGAACCGGCTCGAACATGGCGCTACTCTCCCTGCGGTCGCGTAGAGGGCTCGATGCTCGCGACCCGTTCCGTTGTAGCCCGCAGGTTGTCCAAAAGTGCATCTATCCGCGCGACATCAAGGGCACCATGGTAATCGTCGCCGACCTGCATCACCGGAGCCATCTCGCAGGCACCGAGGCACTCGACGGAGGAAAGCGTGAACATCCCGTCCGGCGTGGTGTCGCCCTTCCTGATCGCCAGCGCCGTTTCCAGATGCTTCAGCAGGTCCTCGGCTCCGCACAGCATGCAGGAAACATTGTCACAGAGTTGCAGATGGAACATGCCCACCGGCTCGGTATGGAAGAGCGTATAAAAGGTCGCCAGCTCGTAGACCCAGATCCGTTCGACTCCGAGAATGTCGGCGACTTCTTCCAGCACCTGACCAGGCAGATGGCCATGCTCCCTCTGCGCGATCAGAAGCGCGGGCATGATCGCAGAGCGCTGGTCGGGATACCGCGCCGCTGCGTCTTTTATCTTTTCGCGCATGGTCATTGCATTCAAATCCCTGCTACTTGTCCACCTCCGCCATCACTGGGTCGAGACTGCCGAGCACGGCGATCATGTCCGCCAGATAGCGGGCGTTGGTCACCCCGAACAGTCCCTGAAGGTTGACGAACGAGGGTGCCCGCACCTTCATGCGGAATGGTTTTGGCGACCCGTCGCTGATGATATAGAAGCCAAGCTCGCCCTTTGGCGCCTCGATCGCCGAATAGACCTCGCCCTTCGGCACCTTGAAGCCATAGGCCGACAGGTCGAAATGCTGGATGAGTGCTTCCATCGAGCAATGCACCTTGTCCTTGTCCACCGGGAAGGCGATTGTTGGCATGTCGATCTGGAACGGCCCCTCGGGCATCTGGTCGAGGCATTGTTCGATGATCCGGACGCTCTCGCGCATTTCCTCGACCCGACATTGCCAGCGCGCATAGCAGTCGCCCTCGTCGCGCGTGATGACGTTGAAGTCGAGCCGGTCATAGATCTCATAGGGCTCGTCGCGACGGATGTCCCAGTCGACGCCCGAAGCGCGCAGGTTCGGACCGCTCAGGCCAAGATCGATGGCGTCCTCGGCGGAGATCACGCCGATCCCCTGCGTGCGCTTCAGGAACACCCGGTTGTTTTCGAGCAACCGCTCATAGTCGCGGATCCGGTTCGGGAAGATGTCGCAGAACTCCCTGATCTTGGGAAGGAAACCGTCAGGCAGGTCCTCGCGCACTCCGCCAACCCTGCAGAAGGACGTGTGCATGCGCGCACCGCTGATCATTTCCAGGAGGTCCATGATCATTTCGCGCTCCCGCATGGCGTAAAGCAAGGCGGTCATGGCGCCGAGGTCCATCGGCAGCGCGCCGGTGATCAAGACATGGCCGGAGATCCGCGCCAGCTCGGCCATCATCACGCGGATATATTGTGCGCGGATCGGTGCTTCTATGCCGAGGAGTTTCTCCACCGCCAGCGCGAAGGCGAGGTTGTTCGACGGTGGACAGAGGTAGTCGAGCCGGTCGGTGAGCGGAAAAATCTGGGTGTAGGTGAAGCTCTCCGCCAGTTTTTCGGTGCCGCGATGGAGGTAGCCGATGTGTGGATCCACGCGCTTGACGTACTCGCCGTCCAATTCCAGGACGAGCCGAAGAACCCCATGCGTGCTGGGGTGCTGGGGGCCGAGATTGAGAAGCACCTCCTTGGTGTCGAACGCTTCGCCTTGCGGGCTGATCAATTCGGTGACTTCGGTCATTTTAAGTTCCCGGCGTGGAGCGGCCTCCCTTATGGAATGTTCTTGGTGGCGAGGTCGGGCTGCGTCGGTGGCGTGCCTTCGGCGCCAAACGGGTTCAGCTTGTCCTTGTAGCCACGGAGCGGAAAATCCTTGCGCTGCGGGAAGCCCTCGAACCCTTCCCACATGTAGATCCGGCGCAAATCGGGGTGGCCGTCGAACCTGATCCCGTACATATCCCAGGCTTCGCGCTCATGCCAATTGGCGGTTCGCCAGATCCCCGTCACCGACGGGACCCGCGGCGGATCGGCGAGGCGGCATTTGATGCGAACGCGCAATTTGTTCGGTAGCGAATAGAGGTGGTACACCGTCTCGTAGCGTGGCATCTCAGGATAATGATCGACCCCGCAGATGTCCGACAGGAAGTTGAACCGCAACGCCGGGTGTTCCTTCAGAAACCGGCAAAGCTCGACGATCATGTCAGGCGGAGCGGCGAAGGCATGTACACCATGCGCGAAGCCAAGATCGTCGATTGCCTCGCCGAAACGCTCCGTGATCGTAGTGCAGATGAGGGGCGTCTCCACACTCATGACGCTGCAACCCGACCCAGAGGAGTCCCGGCCAGTGCTCGGGATTTTTTGATCTTCTCCTGAAGTAGCAGGAATCCATGCATCAGCGCCTCGGGCCGCGGCGGGCAGCCGGGCACATGCACGTCCACCGGCACGAAGGTCTCCGCTCCCTGCACCACGGCATAGGTATTGTAGACCCCGCCCGAGATAGCGCAGGTGCCCATGGCGATAACCCAGCGCGGCTCCGGCATCTGGTCATAGAGCCTGCGCACGACGGGAGCGAATTTCCGCGTCACGGTGCCGGCGATGATCATCACGTCGGACTGGCGCGGCGAAGGCCGGAACACCACGCCGAACCGGTCGAGATCATAGCGGGCGCACCCCGCCGAGATCATCTCGATGGCGCAGCAGGCAATTCCGAAGGTCTCGGGCCACAGCGCCGATTTTCGGCTCCAGTTGATAACGCTCTCGGCCGTGGTGAACAGCACGCTGTCGCGGATCGCATTGTTTACGCCTCCCATTCCAGCGCTCCCTTCAGCCAGGCGTAGGCGAAGCCCACAAGAAGCAGCACTATGAAGACGAACATCTCGACATAACCGACGAGCCCGATGTCTTTCAGGACAACGGCCCAGGGAAAGAGGAACATCGTCTCGACATCGAAGACGACCAACAGGATCGCGAGAATAAAGAACTGCACCCTGAAGCGGCCCCCGGCGGCGTCGCCTGCTGGGTCCATGCCGCATTCATAGGGCATGTTCTTTTCGGGATAGGGATTGGACGGGCGCAGCAGTGAGGAGACAAAAAGCGTCGCCCCTGTCACCAGAACAACTCCGGCGACCATGAAAAGAACCGGCAAGAATTCCATTGCAGTCATATCACTGCACCGGTTGCCCACTGCAGGCTTTTCTCGGGCCGCCGCCCCTGTTCAGGGCCGTAATGCGGTCGCCCCGGGGAATCGACTTGGGCAATCCTTTCTTGAGCTTCGAGTTTATTCCGTCGGGCAGATCATTGCAAATTCAATCGGTCAGCCGCCAAACACCGAGTTTTGAGCAAGCCTCAGAAACCAGGCGGGAAACAGGCCGATGCCGATGGTGCCCAAGGCGGTGAAGGCGAGCGTGGCGCGCACCGAGGGCGTCAGCGCCGGGTCGAACGTCCTTTCCGGCTCGCGCATGTAGATCACCATGACGATGCGGATGTAAAAGTAGGCGGCGACGGCGCTCAGCAGCACCGCGATCACCGCCAGCATGACGAAACCTCGCTCGACGAGCGCGACCAGCACATAGAACTTGGCGAAGAACCCGGCCGTCGGCGGAATGCCGGCGAGCGAGAACAGATAGAGCAGCATCAGAAGCGCGAGCCCGGGACGGGACTTGGCGAAACCCGAGTAGTCTTCGATAACCTCGCCCGAGAAATTGCCGTTCCGCATCATGATGACGGTGGCGAAAATGCCGAGATTCATCAAAGAGTATATCAGCAGGTAGAGCATCACGCTGGCGATCCCGTCGGCACCGCCGGCCACCACGCCAAAAAGGGCGAACCCGGCATGGGCGATGCTGGAATAAGCGAGGAGCCGCTTGAAATTATCCTGCACCAGCGCCACGAAACTGCCGAGCGCCATCGTCACCACGGCAATGACCGCGACGATGATCCAAACGTCCGAGGCTGCTACCAGCGGGTTGAGGAACACCCGCAGGATCACTGCGAACCCCGCCGCCTTGGGGCCGACCGACATGAAGGCGGTGATCGTCGTCGGCGCGCCTTCATAGACGTCCGGCAACCACATATGGAACGGCACCGCGCCGACCTTGAAGACCAGCCCCGCGACGATGAAGACCACCGCCAGCAGCAATCCGGGATCGAGCGGATCGCCGGTGACCGCCGCAGCCATCCCGTCCAGCTGCGTCGTACCGGTGAGCCCGTAGACCAGCGAAACGCCGTAAAGGAAAATCCCGGTCGAGACCGCGCCAAGGATCACGTATTTCAGCGCCGCTTCGTTTGACCGCCGCTCTCGCCGCAGGAATCCGGTCAGCACATAGGTGCAGAGCACCATCAGTTCGAGGCCCACATAGATCGAGAGGAGATCGGTCGCCGAGGCCATGATCATCATTCCCGAAAGCGCAAAGAGCAGCAGGACATAGTATTCGCTGCTCCCGATCCCCTCGATATCCGCATATTTTCGCGAAAGGAGGAATGTCAGGATGGTGGCCAGGTAGAACACGAACTTGAAGAAGACCGCGAAGCGGTCGGCGACGAACATGCCCGTATAGGCCGGCCGCACCTCGCTCGAAAGAATGAGTGTCGCCAAGGCGGCAATCAGCACGATCGCGACGGAAGCCCAGACCAGGAAATATTCCTGCCCCCTGCGCACAAGTTGTCCCAGGATCAGCAGGATGCAGGCTCCAGTGATCACCACGATCTCGGGCAGGCTTGCGAGAGCCGACTGGAAAAGTGCTGCGGCGGTCATGGGCCGCTCCCCTTATCGTGCACCTGAGCCAGCAGATGCTTCACCGAGACGTCGATGATGCCGAGAAAGGGTTTCGGATAGAGCCCGACCCACAGCACTAACACGGCCAGCGGCAGGATCGCTGCCATCTCGCGGGCGTTCACGTCGCATATCTTGAACCGGGCGCCGACGCTGGCGGGACCGAGCGCGACTTTCCTGTACATGCCAAGCAGATAGGCCGCGCCCAGCAACGCGCCCAAAACGGCCGCCGCGCCGACGGCCAGGTTGGCCGCAAACCCGCCGGACAACACCAGCAATTCGCCTATGAACGAATTCGTTCCCGGCAGCGCCATCGACGATAGGGTGAACAGCGCGAGAAACGCTGTGTAGACCGGCGCCGCCTTCATCAACCCGCCATATTCGGCGATGCTGCGCGTATGTGTCCGCTCGTAAATCAGGCCGACGAACAGGAACAGGGCGCCCGTCGTTACGCCATGATTGAACATTTGCAGGATGCCGCCCTCGAGCCCGCGCAGGTTCAATGCAAAAATCCCCATCGTCACGAAGCCCATGTGGCTGATGCTGGAATAGGCCACCAGCTTCTTCAGGTCGTCCTGCGCCAGCGCAAGCAACCCGCCATAGACGATCGCAAGCGCCGAAAGCGAAAGCATCAGCGTCGAATAATACACCGACGCCTCCGGCAGCATCGGCAGCGAGAACCGCAGGAACCCGTAGGCGCCCATCTTCAGGAGCACCCCTGCAAGGATGATGCTGCCTGCCGTCGGCGCCTGCACATGGGCGTCCGGCAGCCAGGTATGGACCGGCACCATCGGCACCTTGACGGCGAAGGCGATCAGGAAGGCGAAGAACAGCCAGGACTGGACTGGGAACGGCAAATCCTGCGCTGTCAGCGCGAGGATGTCGAAGGTCTCGCCGCCGTTGAAATAGAGCACGATGACACCGATGAGGAACAGGAGGCTGCCCGCCAGCGTGTAGAGGAAGAACTTGAGCGCCGCATATACCCGGCCTTCGCCACCCCAGACGCCGATGATCAGGTACATCGGGATCAGCATCGCCTCCCAGAAGACGTAGAACAGGAACAGGTCGAGCGCGCAGAACACCCCCAGCATCAGCGCCTGCATGGTGAGCAGACTGACCATGAACTCCTTCACCTTGCGATCGATCGCGACCCACGAGGCGAGCACGCAGATAGAGCCCAACAGCGCTGTCAGGAACACGAAGAGCGCGCTTATCCCGTCGATACCAAGCGCATAGGTGATCCCGAGTGCCGGCACCCACGGGTGCGTCTCGGTGAACTGCATCGCGTGGGTCGTTGTGTCGAAGCTGGCCAGCATAGCGATGGAGAGAGCAAGGTCGAGGACGGTGACACCCAGCGCTGTCCACCGCACCGCATCGTCGCTGTGGAGGAACATCAGAACCACCGCCCCGGCGACGGGCGTGAACATGATGAGACTGAGTAGCGGGAACTCCATCGCACCCCCTACCGCCACGCCACGGCGAAGACGACGGTGGCTGCGATCACACCGGCGATCATCGCCAGCACGTAATGGGTCACGACGCCGGTCTGGAGCCGCCGCAGCGCCCCGCCGCCGCGCAGGGTCAAGCGGGCGACACCGTTCACGACGGCGTCAACGCCGGTGGCATCGATCCGCAGTCCCATTCGCGCCGCCCCATGCAGGAAAGGCAACACAGCAGTCTCGGACACGTCGCTCACCGCCTTCTCGTAGCGCGCCAGCGGTTTTCCGGCGATCCACATGAAGACCCGTGCGCCCTTGCGGTAGAACCAATCGGTGTCGATGCTGATCGTGTTCTCGGGGTCGAGCGCCCTGAGGAATATGACAAAACCCAAGGCGGTGAACATCAGCACGCCAAGGCTCTCGGTGACATGGACGCCGGTGTAAGGTTCGTAGTCCACCGGATAGGGCAGAAGATCGTAAAGCGGCTGAGGGAACACCCCGATCGCGATGCAGAGCACCGCCGCCATGCCCATCGCAACCAGCATGTTGCGGGGCGGCTCCCGCGCCTCCAGCCCACGGTCGGTGCCAAAGAACATGTAGTATGGCAGCTTCAGTCCGGTGTGCAGGAACGTCCCCGCCGACGCCATGGTCAGCGCGAGCACCATCACAGCGCGGTGATCCTGTCCGGCGGCGGCCACCACCATCGACTTGGTGACGAAGCCCGAGAAGAATGGAAATGCCGAAATCGCGAAAGCGCCAACCATGTAGAGCGCCACGGTCACCGGCATGGTCTTGTAGAGCCCACCAAGCTCGGTGAGCTTGCGCCGGCCGGTGACGTAAATCACCGCCCCAGCACCCATGAACAAGAGCGCCTTGTAGAGGATATGTGCGAAGGCATGACTGGTGGCCCCGTTCACCGCCATCTCGGTGCCGACGCCGACGCCCGCCACCATGTAGCCCACCTGGCTAACGATGTGATAGGCCAGTAGCCGCCGGCAGTCGTTCTCCAGCACCGCGTAGACGACGCCGTAGAGCGCCATCGCGGTGCCGAGCCAAACGAGAAGTTCAGTTCCCGGAAACGCCCGCGCCAGCACATAGACGGCGGTCTTGGTGGTGAAGGCGCTCATGAACACCGCGCCGGTGACAGTCGCCTCCGGGTAAGCGTCGGTCAGCCATGCGTTGAGCGGCGGCACAGCGGCGTTGAGCATGAACCCGGCAAGGATCAGGTAAGCGCCGACGCCCATCTCGCCTGCGATCGGGCCGAAGAGCAGCGAGCCAGTCGAGAGCCCGTGGAGAATGACGCCGCCCAGTAGGACGACGCCGCCAGTGATATGGACCATGAGATACCGGAACCCGGCGGCGATCGCCTGTCGGCCGCCTTGGGCGAAGACCAGATAGGCAGAGGCAAACGCCATGCCTTCCCAGAACAGGTAGAGCGTCAGGTAGTCGCCGGCGAACACGATGCCGAGGGCGCTGCCGACGTAGACAAATGCAGCGACATGCTGGCCGGGGCGAGACAGGTGCAGCGCATAGACCGTTCCGATCAGCGCCATGATGGTGAAAACGGTGGCGAAGACGATGCTCAGCTTGTCGACCTTGGCTATGAGGATTTCCTGCCCGATGAACTGCGTCGCGCCGTAGCTTCCCGGTTGTACCGTCAGCACGGCGAGGATCGCCAGCGCCGGGATCAGCAGCAGATAGGCTTTGCGGATCGATCCGTTCAGGAAAGGGATCGGCAGGGCGCCGAGAATGAACAGCAGGGCGGGATGGACGAAGTCAGTCATAATAGTCCTCGCGCCGCATGAGCCCAGCCCGATGGCCGAGGAACTTGGAAACGAAAATCAGCAGCACGCAGGATAAGAAGCCGTAGACGGCCGACCAGCCCGGCAGGCGGTCCCACAGGTATTCGGCGTGTTCGCGGTGGACCAGAAAGTCGGCGATGACGATCAGAACGAGCACCAGATAGAACAGCCGGCGGCGCTGGCTCGCATGTTCCTCGTCACCAAAGAAGTCGACGACACGCTTAATCATCTGACAACTCCTTCCGCCAGGGTGAGGAAATAGCCGGGAAAGATGCCCATCGACACCGACAAGATGGCGGTCGCAACCAGCGGGATCGTCATCATCGGAATTTCACGGACCGTCGCCGGGCTCTCCTGCGCTTCCGTCCCGAAAAAAGCGACATAGCTGACAGGCAGGAAATAAGCTGCGTTCAGGACCGAGCTCGCAAGGAGCACGACCAGGAACGCAATTTCGCCCGCCTCCACCGAGCCCCGCGCCAGATACCACTTGCTGACGAAGCCCGCGGTCGGCGGCACCCCGATCATGCTCAGCGAGGCGACGAAAAAAGCACCCATCGTCCAAGGCAGCCTGCGGCCGATGCCGGCCATGTCGCTGATATTCCGCTTTCCCGACGCGCAAAAGATCGAGCCGGCGCAGAAGAAGAGGGTGATCTTGGAGAACGCATGAGCCGCAATGTGGAGGATGCCGCCGACCATCGCGACCGGCGACAACAGAACCGCGCCCAGAACGATGTAGGAGAGCTGGCTGACCGTCGAATAGGCGAGCCTCGCCTTCAGGTCGTCCCGCGTCAGGGCATAGACGGACGCCATCAGGATCGTGAAGGAGACCAGATAGGCCGTGGCGATGCCCAGCCCCAGCCCGCCCACCAGCCCCGTGCCGAAAATGTGGAATACCACCCGCAGCACGCAGAACACGCCCATCTTGACCACTGCCACTGCATGCAGGAGCGCGCTGACCGGTGTCGGCGCCACCATCGCGGCAGGCAGCCAGGCGTGCATCGGCATCACCGCAGCCTTGGCAAAACCGAAGAGATAGCAGAAATAGACGACAGTAAGCATCGGGGCCGAGGCATCGACCCGCGAGAGCAGCCCCCCCGCCACAAAATCGAGCGACCCCGCAATGTGGTAGGTCAACGCCAGCGCGGCGAGAAGCAGGCTTTTCGACGCGCCCATCAAATAGACGAGGTACTTGCGGCTGCCCGCCCATCCCTGTTCATCCTCGTGGTGGTAAACAAGCGGATAGGTCACGAGGCTAAGCATCTCGTAGAAGATCACCAGCGTGAACAGATTGGCGGAAAAGGCGCCCCCGACGGCCGCCGCGAGGCTGGTGGCGAAGCAGGCGAAGAACCTAGTCTGCGCATGCTCGTTCAAGTGGCGCATGTAGCCGATGGAATAGATCGCCGCCACGATCCACAAAAGCGACGAGACGGTGGCGAATACCATGCCGAGCGCATCTACCCGGAAAGCGAAGTCTATCCCCGGCAAAATTTCGAACAGGCGCAAATCGACCGTCCCGCCCGCCAGCACCGTGGGCGCCATCGAGACGACAATCGCGAACATGGCGATTGCAGCGAGCGGCGAGACGATATCGCGGAGCTTCTCGCGGTTGTGCAGAAGGAGAACGGCAAGGGCCGCCAGGCCTGCTATGGCGACGGCAAGCAGCGGCCGGATCGATATCACCGGGTCCAAAGCCGCTATCCTTTCATCATGGTCACTTCGTCGACCTTGAGGGTGGATTTGTTCCTCACGAGGGCGACCAGGATACCGAGGGCGACGGCAACTTCCGCCGCGGTAGTTGCGATGACGAAGATCGCGAAGATCTGCCCGCGGAAATCGCCGTAGTAACGCCCGAAAGCGATGAAATTGATGTTGACCGAGTTGAGCAGCAGCTCCAGCGACATCAGCACGACCAGGATATTGCGCCTGACCAGCACGCCCGCTGCTCCGATCACGAACAGGACCACTCCGAGTAGAATGTACCACGAGAGCGGAACCATCATCCCTGCTCCTTCCGCGCCAGCACGATGGCGCCGACTAGGGCGGCCAGAAGGATGACGGACGCAGCTTCAAACGGCAGGAGATAGTCGGCGAAAAGTGTCGTGCTGAGCTGCCTGATCTGATCGCCGCCGCCCATGGCAGCGGGCTCCGTGATCGAAAAGCGGTCGCTCCAGAGCACCAGCACAAGCATCTCGATCCCAAGCAGGATGAGCAGCACCATGGCCGGCAGGTTGCGGCCCGGCAAGAACCGCTGCAACACCGCTTCACGTACATCGATCATCATGATCACGAACAGGAACAGGACCATGATCGCGCCGACATAGACGAAGATCTGGATCACCGCGAGCAACGGCGCCTCGAGCATAACGAAGATTGCCGAGATGTTGAGGAAACACGCCATCAGCGCCAATGCGCTGTGCACCGGATTCCGGGCCAAGACCACCGTCAGGGCCGTGATCACGGACACCGTAGCGAACAGAAGAAAGAACCCCGGATCCATCGACGCCGACCCTCCGACGCGAACCGCTACCCGGCGCGAGACGGCCGGATTTGAGATTGCGCCGCAACTTCCGATGCGTTCACAAATTGTGCCCTAATATTGGATTTTTCACAAGATTATTGTCATTGGCGGAGCAAGACCGGGTCGGTCCGGATGTGGCGAAGGTCGCTTGCGAAGCGCGCGCTTTCGATAGCGCCGTACCGATTTTATTGTTCCATAGGCAAATGGCTTGAGCCGGTCGGTACCGACGTTTTGTTACGGCGTAGTGGGAAATTTCTTCCAAACACCGGCTGTTTCGCCGAAGTTACAAGTCTCTGTGGCTTCAGGCCCCCGCAGCCAAATCCTCTGAAGATCAGCAACTACCTTCTTATCGCTCGCGGAAAAGCTTCGCTTTCCCTGGCGATGGTAGCTCCTCGTTCGCAAAGCTCACCATAACCTGAAGGGTCCGAAGGACGGTTCAAATCCTGCCCCCGCAACCAGACACGAGGATTTAACGCCTCTTCAGGGGCCCGCAAGAAGGCGAAGCCGACGCAGCGGGACAGAAAACAACAAATCCTGAAACCGAAACCAAACTTCCTTCCAAAAATCAAACGCTCTTCGTGGAGCAGCCCGCTCGGCGGACAATCGATTCACTGGATCGATTACTTATCCGCCTCACCTCGCCAGGCTCATAACCTGAAGGATGAGCGGTCGCTCGGGCCTCGCCCGATAAAACAGTCCACTGGACTGTTTTAAGACCCGAACGGGGCAAAGCATGCCCCCGCAACCAGATTCCCCAATACACTCCAGAGACCAAAATTCAAAAGCCCTCCGACAAGGAGGGCTTTTTGCGTTTCCAGATGTGATCGAGGAGTTAACCCCTCAGCAGGGGGCCGCGACAAGGCCAGGCGATGATGAATGGCCGATCTGCCTATATGCCCGTTCGAGCGTCTGAATCACGTCCTCGCCTCGACAGGTGAAGCGTGCATAGTTCTCGAATCAACCCATTTATCGGTTCTTAAACAAAGAATGACAGCTTAGCTCCAATCGGTGGCGAGGGTGCATTCGTGGTAAATGGTTTGATGTCGCGGGTTCGCATTCAGACGAAGGTGCTCGTACTTTTGGCGCCATTCGTCATTAGCCTATGCGCAGTGGGACTGACGGGGTACTACGCGTCCAGCCTTCTCGAGGGACGGATGGAGATCTCCAACCATGTTTTGCAGTCCCTGAACGGGTTCAAACATGTTTCTTCCAGCATGACCGGCTTTCTGATGAAGCCGTCGCCGGAAGCTCGTGATACCGCGCTTGCGGACGCCCGAGAGCAACTGGCAAACCTGAAGCAGACGATCGAGAGGCTAAGGCTGACGACTGATGTGGGGCTTCTTGACCGGGCGCTTGATCAATCGCAAATCATTCCACAAAAGATCGAAGCGATTTGGCAAATCGAAACGGGACAGCAGAAAATTCTCAGTGATGTGGACGCTGCTTCCGCGGCACTTCTTGACCTGCAAGGGCAGGTTGGCAAGCGCTCGTTCATGCTGATGGCCAGTGCGAAAAAGATGGAAAATGCCAACAAGAGCGGCCTGAGCAATTCCGTTTCCATCAGCGCCGCCGCCAGTGTCGCGACAAAACTTCGCAATGACTATGCGAACGCGACGACGCCGGCTGACAAAGTTAGCCTGCTAGCCAAATATGCGCCCGATTTGCAAAAGGCCAAGGAGCAGCTTTCGCCTGCTGTAGCGACCGAAGCCCTCGCCGCGCAGTATGCCGCTGCTGTGGATGCCATCGCCAACGCTTCGAAGGTGTCGCCTAACACTTTGGATGTCCCAGCAACGGATACCGCCGTCGCCAATCTTGCTGCAACTGGCGACAGTCTCAAGACGATTGGCGACGATCTGATGCGGACCTCCGTGCTTGCGCTTGCTGCGTCGGACAAGGATATCTCTCAGGCGACGAATGTCGGCAACGCACTGCGCGCCATGGTTAACAGCAATAACGAGATTCGCGTCGGTTTCGCCGAACTCGCCGGCAATCCGGACGAAGCGCGAGTGAAGAAAGTCCAGCAGTCGATCTACATGTATCAGACCGAGCTCGGCCGTCTCGCCGGAGTGGTGAACGACGATCCCCTCTTTGCCGAAATTCCGAAGAAGGCTCAACCCGTCCTCGATCTGCTCGCGGCGAACGCGGCAGCGCTCTCCGAAGGTGCGGCGCGCAAGCTGGCCGAGTTCGACAGCGCTGCGGGGCAGATCGACAACACCTGGAACCTGCTTGCTCAGTTCGCCGAGACGCAAAGGCAAAATGCTGGGCAGGATCGTCAACAGGCCAATAGGATATCCGGCGGAGCCATTGTCTTCGGCATCCTGATCGCTATGACCGCGGGTGCGGCGCTGGTCGTCACCCTGAAGGGACCGATCACCCAGATTACCGCAGCGATGCGCAAGATCGCAGAGGGAAGGCTCGATACCGCAATCACCGGCGAGGCACGAGGCGACGAAATCGGGGAAATGGCCCGTGCGCTTTCCGTCTTCAAACAAAATGCCCTGTCGAATGTCGAAATGGAACAACAGGCCGAGATCGCGCGTAGTGATGCGGAATCTGAGCGCGCCCGCAACGAACTCGAGCGACGTAGCGCCAAAGCCCAGGTTGACGCCGCAATCGAGGCGCTTGCAGAGGGACTCACACGGCTGTCGCGCGGGGAGTTGAATTTTTCGATCGATACGCCCTTTGCCTCCGAACTCGACCGGATCCGCACCGATTTCAACATGTCGGTGGCGGGTCTCAGGGAGACGCTCTGCGATATCCGCGAGACGTCTTCTCTTATCAGCGACAATGGCCGACAGATGGCGGAAGCCGTTGATGACCTGGCCAGCCGAACGGAAAAGCAGGCGGCTGCACTTGAAGAAACCGCAGCGGCAGTGGAGGAGATTTCTTCCGCCGTCAACACCTCTTCGGGACGGGCAGCAGCAGCGCTTGCGCTTGTCCAACGCGCCAAACAGGGCGCCGACGCCTCGGCTTCGGTGGTCCAAAACGCGGTTTCGGCCATGGGACGGATTGAGGACGCGTCGGGCAAGATTGTTCAGATTGTCAGCGCCATCGACGCCATCGCTTTCCAGACCAATCTCTTGGCCCTAAATGCGGGAGTCGAAGCGGCAAGAGCGGGTGAGGCCGGCAAGGGCTTTGCTGTCGTGGCACAGGAGGTGCGGGAGCTGGCGCAGCGATCGGCTCGCGCAGCCAAGGAAATCGGCGAACTCATCAACAATTCCGTCCGCGAGGTTGCGTCCGGCTCCGAATTCGTCGGCCGCACCGGCAATGCGCTGATGGAGATTTCCAGCGAGATCGTCCACATCGTCGGTCATATCGAGCTCATCGCCTCGTCAAGCCGCGACCAAGCGACGACACTCCATTCGATCAACGCATCGGTGAACGATATTGATCGAATGACGCAACAAAATGCGGCGATGGTGGAAGAGACGAATGCTGCCACCCGACAGCTATCGTCCGAGGCGCTTGCACTTACCGACATGATTGCACGCTTTCGGCTTGAAGGCCACGAGAGCCCGGCTTCAAGAGGGTACGAGGCTGCGGCATAACAGCAGCATGTATTCGCAGAACCTGTTAATTTGCTTTGAGATGCATGGTTTCCGATCAGAAGGCTGATGAGTGATACGTTTCCCTTGATCAGTTTTCAGGTGCACGATCGTTGCTAAAATAGCAATATTCTAATATACGTGGAGCCGGCGTTTTAATATTTTCGCAGCGGCAAGCAACGTCCCTCCAATTGGCGGGCGTTTATTATCCTATTCAGCAGGGCGTTCGACTTCATGAAGTAGATTAAATATTTATAGGGGGGAGGAATAATGCGAAAATGGGCATCTTCTTTACTGACGGCTCCGCACGCAAGGTGTCGTCTTCCGTTTACAGTCTCGGGATTGCCAGCGCTCTTTGTCGTGGTGCTCTTTGCCGGTGTCGCTTCCGCGCAGGCGCCGACTGAAGAGCAGCGCAATGCGATCAGGGCGGAATGCCGCTCCGATTTCATAGCGCAATGTTCAGGGGTGACGCCGGGCGGTATCGAGGCGCTCACTTGTCTGCAGCAGCATAGCGCCACGCTTTCGGCCGGTTGCCGGAAGGCGGTGGCGGCGATAAGCAAACCCAAGTCGACATCGGCGGAGCCGGCCCCGGCGGCGCCCGCAACGACTGGGGCGACCAGCCCGGCGCCCGCCACCGGTACGCCAGCGCATCAGCCGACCCAGGCGCAGCGCAACGCCGTCAAATCGGCCTGCCAACGCGATTTCATGTCGCAATGCTCCGGCGTTACACCGGGCGGCACCGAGGCACTCAGTTGCCTGCAGCAGCACAATGCCGCTCTATCGGCGCCGTGCCAGCAAGCCGTTGCGGCCTTTGGAGGATCAGCGGGGGGAGGATCAGCCGGATCAACCCCAGCCAGCGGCGGTGCCGCGGCGACGGTTGCGACCACACCTGCTCCTCGGGCCATGATGCCGGCCTTTTCGCCGCGCGAGGAACTGATGATCCTGCGCGAAACCTGCGGATCGGATTTTCGGGCGCTGTGTCGCATGGTGCCTTTGGGCGGAGGGCGGGGTATCGCTTGCCTGCGGGACAATCTGCAACGCGTGTCGCCTGCCTGCCAAAGGGTGCTGACCTCGGGACTATAGCTTCTGTTCGAATCCCTGCTGAAGAGCCCCCCAACGGCAACCTGCTTCCGCGCGAAACCGCAAGTGATCGCGCGACAGGCTGTTGCCACAGCCTTACTGAACCTTCGATATCTCCGTTTCGGCGAGGCCCGCGGTCTTTGTGAGCCCTTTCCAATATTCCTCGAGGCGCTGCAACAGGACGTAGAAGGACGGGACAAAGAGCACGGCGAGGCAGGTCGAGGCGATCATGCCACTGAAAACCGATATCCCGATCGATTTGCGGGCGGATGCGCCGGCGCCGGTCGCCAGCACCAGCGGCAGGACGCCGAGGATAAAGGCGAAGGACGTCATCAGAATTGGCCGGAAACGCAAGCGGGCGGCTTCGACGGCCGCATCCAGTATTTCCATGCCTTCCGCCCGCCTTTCCCTAGCATATTCGACGATCAGGATGGCATTCTTCGATGCAAGCGCGATCAGCAGGATAAGGCCGATCTGCGTATAGAGGTTGTTGGCGACGCCGGCTGCCATAAGCGCTGCCACCGTGCCGAGGAGGGCGAGCGGCACGGCGAGAAGGACTGCCAGCGGCAAGAGCCAGCTTTCATACTGGCCGGCGAGCACGAAATAAACGAGGAGCATGGCAAGCGCGAAGATGAAATAGATCTGCCCGCCCACGGCCTTCTCCTGATAGGACAGCGCCGTCCATTCGAAGCCTGTACCCGGCGGCAGTGTCTGATCGGCAATCTGCTCCATGACGTCGAGCGACTGGCCGGAACTGAAGCCGGCGGCAGGCCCGCCAACGATCGTTGCCGACGGGTAGAGATTGTAGAGGCTGATCAGGGAGGGGCCTTGTGTCGTCGTGACATCGACGACCGTGCCGAGCGGCACCATTGTGCCGTCACCGGCCTTGACCTTCAGATTACGGATGTCTTCGGCGCTGACCCGGAAATCGGAAGCGGCCTGGGCATAGACCTGGAAGGTGCGGCCAAATTTGTTGAACTGGGTGACATAGCTCGATCCGACATAGCCGGAGAGAGCGGAGAAGACCTGGCCCACCGTAATTCCCAGTGTCTCTGCCTTGATCCGATCGACGGAAACGGCAAGTTGCGGCACGTTCGAGCGAAAAGGCGTACTCAGCCTCTGCAGCGACGATTGGGCACTGCCGTTCTTGACGATCGTATCGGCAAGCGATTGCAGCAGCGGGTAGTCGGAAATGCCGTTCCTGATCTCGACCTGCATGGTAAAGCCGCTGGCATTACCGACGCCCTGGATTGGGGGCGGTACCACCACCAGCGTCTTGGCGGCGAGCACGCTTTGCAGCGCGCCGTTCAAATGCTGGTAGATCGACAGCAGATCCTGCCCCTTTTCCTTGCCGCGCTCGTCCCAATCCTTCAGCACGACATAGGCGACGCCGGCATTCTGCAGGCTGGCATTGTTGTCGAGAACGGAAATGCCGCTGATGGTCAGCACCTGATCGACGCCAGGCGTGGCTTCGGCGATCTTGCCGACCTCTTCCATCACCGCGTCGGTGCGTTCCTTCGATGCGCCGTCGGGCAGCTGGGCACTGATCAGCACATAGCCTTGATCCTCGATGGGCAGGAATGCGGTCGGCAGGCGGGCGAGCCCCCAGACGGCGATACCGATCAGCACAAGTGCTGCTATGACCATGATGCCGCTGTGTCGGGTCATCGATCCGATCAGCCCGGCATAGCTGCGTTCACCCCTGTCATAGACCCTGTTGAAGCCGCGATAGAAGATGTTGCGTTTCTCGGGCGGGACCGGCGGCCGCAGCCAAAGGGCGCATTGCGTCGGTTTCAATGTGACGGCATTGATCGCGCTGATCAGTGCCGTGGCGGCGATGACGAGGGCGAACTGCCGATAGAGCTGCCCGGTCAAGCCGGGCAGGAAGGCGGCCGGAATGAAAACCGCCATCAGCACCAGCGTGATGCCGATGACCGGGCCGAGCAGTTCCTCCATCGCCTTTTCGGCCGCCTTTCGGCCGGACATGCCCGCCTCGATGTGTCGGGCGACACCTTCGACGATGACGATGGCATCATCGACGACGATGCCGATGGCGAGAACGATGGCAAACAGCGTCGACAGGTTGACGGTGAAGCCCAATGCCGCCATGGCCGCGAAGGCGCCGATGATGGTGACCGGAACTGTGGTCGCCGGCACAAGCATCGCCCGCCAATCCTGCAGGAAAACGAGAATGACGATGAGAACGAGAACGCCGGCCTCGATCAAGGTGACGTAAACTTCGTCGATGGAGGCCTCGACGAATTTCGTCGTGTCGAACGGCACGTGATATTCGAGGCCCGGCGGGAAGCTTTTCGAAAGCTCCTGCATTTTCGTGTTCACTGCCTGTGCCACCGCAATGGCATTCGCCTCCGGCAGCTGAAAAATGCCGATACCGGCTGCCGGTCGGCCGTTCTGCATGAAGGACTGGCTGTAGGTCTGGGCGCCGAGTTCGACGCGGCCGATGTCGCGGATGCGCGTAATGCGGCCACCCTGTCCGCTCTCGACCTTGACGACGATATTCTCGTAGTCGGTCGCCTCGTTCAATCGGCCATTGACGTTCAGTGTATATTGGAAGACCTGTCCCTTCGGTACCGGCGGAATGCCGATCTGGCCGGCGGCAACCTCCTGGCTCTGCTGCTGCACGACACTGACCACATCCTGCGGCGTCAGGCCGCGCGCCTGCAGCAGGTTCGGATCCATCCAGATGCGCATGGCGTACTGGCCGGCACCGAACACCGTGACGTTGCCGACACCCGGCAGGCGGGCGAGTTCATTCTGCAGATTGATGACGGCGTAGTTCGACAGGAACAGGCTGTCATAGCGGCTGTCGGGCGAGGTCAGGCTGACGAAGCCGAGGATCGCCGTCGACTTCTTTTGCGTCGTCACACCCTGAAGCTGCACCGCTTCGGGAAGCGATGACATCGCTATGGCGACGCGGTTTTGCACCAGAACCTGGGCCTGGTCCGGATCCGTTCCGATGGCAAAGGTCACGGTCAGGGAATAGGTGCCGTCGCTTGCGCTCGTCGACTGCATGTAGAGCATGTCCTGCACGCCGTTGACCTGCTGCTCGATCGGCAGCGCGACGGTATCGACGAGGGTCTGTGCGCTGGCGCCCGGGAAGCGCGTCGTCACCTGCACCGTCGGCGGAACGACATTCGGATATTGCGCCACAGGCAGCTGGAACAGGGCCACCGCGCCGATGAGCACGAAAACCAACGCCAGAACATTGGCGAGTATCGGTCGCTCGATGAAGAAACGCGAGATCATGCTGTTGTCCTTAGACGTTCAGATGAAGCATGGCGGCGGATTCATTGCGTGGTGGTCTTGGCCTTGGCATCGCCGGCGGCATTGGCCGTCGGGTTCATTTCCATCTTCTCGGGGGTGACCTTGCTGCCGGGAATGGCCTGCTGGATACCTTGGGTCACCACCCAGTCAGCCGGATCGAGGCCGGACTGGATAACCCGAAGCGGACCTTCACGCTGGCCGGTCTTGACCTGCTTCTGCTCAACGACGTCGTCCTTGCCGAGAACAAGCAGGTAGCTGCCCAGCTGGTTTGTCCCGATGGCGTCGTCGCGCACCAGCAGAGCCTTGTCGTTATGGCCGACCGGCACCCGAACCCGCACGAAGAGACCGGGCAGCATGGCGTGGTCCTTGTTGTCGAAGAGGGCGCGCACCTGAAGCGTGCCTGTGGAGGCATCGAGCTGCGGCGAGACGTAATCGAGATGTCCCTTATGCGGGTAGCCTTCCTCGGTCTGCAGGCCGAGTTCTGCCGGAATGCTTGGAAGATCCGTCTGCTTGAAGGTGCGCCCCTGCCTTGCCAGGGTTTCCTTGATCATCAGCACCTGGGTTTCGCTGACGTTGAAATAGGCATAAAGCGGATCCGTCTGAACGATGCTGGCGAGTTTGGTGGGACCGGATACGCCGACGAGCGCGCCGATATCGACGAGGTGATCGGTGACGGTGCCGTCGAACGGGGCAAGCACCTCCGTATATCCGAGGTTGATCGTCGCGAGATCGAGATTGGCCTGAGCGTTGAGGATGGATGCATTCGCTTCGTCGAGGGTCGCCTTGGCGCTGTCGACCGCGGTCTGGGTGGTGACCTGTTGCTTCGACAGATTGAGCTGGCGGTCATACTCCTGCTTTGCGCCGACTTGGGAAGCCTGCTGCGAGGCGAGTGACGCCTTCGCCTGATCCAGTTGCGCCTGATAGGTGTTGCGCTCAATTCCGAAGAGCTTGGTGCCCTTCATCACCGTCATGCCGTCCTGATAGTCGATCGATTGGACGTAGCCTTGGACGCGCGCCTCGATATCGACGGAGTTGAGCGGCGCCGTGTTGCCGGTGAGTTCGAAATAGAGCGTCACCGGTTGCTGGATCGGCTGGGCGACCCGAACCGGATGTGGAGGAGGGGCAACGTAAGTATTGCCGCTTTCCTCACAGCCACTGAGAATTGCCATGCCGGCGAGCACCACAGACAGGTGCAGACCCTGATACAATCTCACACGCATTGCCGCCGCCCCGATGTTTACGAGCCTACTACATAATTCATCAAATCGAATCGGTTTGTTGAATTATGAAGCAATTTCAACGAGATACTGCGTCCTTTGCGCGTCTGAATAGACGCGCGGCGCCGTAGTCTTCATGCGTGCCTCGGTGGAGACGACCCCTCTCCGAAAAGTTCCGGGCATGCGATATTATGTCGCGGCATTGCTAAAAATTGCAATAGCTGCTGGTGCACAATTAAACTGTGAGCTCGTCCTCGACGGATGCCATGATGCGGCTATGGTTTCCCCAGCCGTTCGATGGCAAACTGTAGTGGTGCATCCGAAACACGGATCAGCCCGACATATGGGTTCGCCATATCCGAAACCAGGAAGATGGCGCCGGCGACGGACAGGGCGCAGACGAGTAGAATTGACAGCACCGTCGGATTGGCCGGCGCCTGCAGCCCGAAGGTCGCAAAGAGCAGCGAAAGCCAACAGACGAGAACGGTCAAAAAAGCCCAGGGCAAGCCCTCTTTGCCGGATTCGACCAACAGCCAGTGGGTCTCGGCCACCATGCCGCTCACTTCCAGCGCACGCGCCTGGAGAGAGTGCTGCACGGCATCCCTCGGCGCCAGGGATCGAAGGTCGGCCTGAACCGCCTCGATATCCTGATATTCCCCCGGCGCATTGCCGGACGTCTCGTCGATGGTCTCGGCAGTCCAGCCACGGCTCAGCCGTTTCTCGATGAGTTCACGCAGCAATTGACGTGCCTTGTCGGTTTCCGGCCCGTATTGCGCCATGACCCGGTCAAGCAGAAGTACCCGTGCCGCCGCCGTTCTCATTTCCACTTCGGCATTGTCATAGGACGACTTGGCGGATGCGATCAGAAGGCCGAGCGCCAGGGCAGACAGCGTTCCCACCACTGCGGTCGCCAGCCTGATGACGTCCTTGGATTCTGCATTGAGATGGTGATCCGGCAAGCGGCCGCGCACCATCAATCCTAACGATGTTGCCATCGACAGGAAAACAAATACAAGCCCGCCAACCAACAGTGAGCCCAAGCCCTGTCTCCGTATCGCCACGTAAGTCCTGCAGTCACCTTGCAAGCTGTGCTGCTATCATAGCGGAAGACAGATCAAGCACGGAACTCTTTACTTTCCTGATCTTGTGCGGCCGCAATCGGGCGGGTTTCATTGCTGGAAAATCAGCAGCACGTAAGCCAGAAAAAGCACCAGATGGACAGCACCTTGCATGAGATGCGTGCGGCCGCTGGCAAAGGTGATGATGCTAACGGCAAGAGTGAGCAGGAGCATCACCAGATCTCCATGTTCCAGGCCGAGGGTTACCGGGTGCCCGTAAAGACGGCTGATGACAAGCATCGCCGGCACGGTCAGCCCGATCGTCGACAATACCGAACCAAGGAAGATGTTGACGGCGCGCTGAAGATTGTTGGCGATGGATGCACGCACGGCGCTGATTGCCTCGGGCGTCGCCACAAGGATGGCCATGACAACACCGCCAAATGCGGTTGGGGCATGCAGGGTTTCGATAATGTAATCGATCGGCCGCGCAAGCTGTTCGACCAGAAAGACGACGGGACCCATATAGGCGAAAAGCAGAATGGCATGAGGCCAGACCGGCCCGCGGGGAGGAGCATGTTCACCATGATGCTCGTGCCGATTGCTGTCGTCGGCGAAATAGTCCCGATGACGGCCGGCCTGAA
The DNA here is from genome assembly GCF_005862305.2 of Rhizobium indicum. Lineage (NCBI taxonomy): Bacteria > Pseudomonadati > Pseudomonadota > Alphaproteobacteria > Hyphomicrobiales > Rhizobiaceae > Rhizobium > Rhizobium indicum. The sequence goes on from NZ_CP054021.1 coordinate 3,232,438, forward strand.
GAAACAGAAACGTAGCGTAAAGACCGACCGATATTATACCCAGTATCAGTTGTCTCGATGCGGATGGATGCTGTCCGTCTGGGCCTGCAAGAAATGTCGGCATCACCAGGCTCAGGGTCGCCAGCGGGACGATGACCCCGAGATAGGCGTTGGCGCCCTGCAGGTTATGCTGTTGTTCCGGTCGCCGCCATGCGCCCAGCAGCAAGGACAGGCCGACCATGCCGTTCAGGATGATCATGACGACCGCAAAGAGCGTGTCGCGCGCAAGCGTGGGGTTGTTCTCGCCGTGAAGCATGACGGCGGATATTGCCATCACCTCGATCGAGGTGATGGCGAGCGTCAGAATGAGGGTACCGTAAGGCTCCTTCAACCGCTCCGCCAGGTGATCCGCATGCCGCACGACCGACAGAGCGGAGCCGAGGACGACGGCAAACAGCCAGACGAAAACCACAGTGAACCAAAGGGGATCGGAAAGCTGCCCGAAGAGCTGCTCCTGGAAGGTAAGGAACGCCAGGCTGGTCGCGACGCTGACGCCGAGGAACCATTCCTCGCGCACCAGGCTGGTTGCGCCGACGGCGCGCAATGCCGGACCCTCCGTCATCGAAACCATCCGCCTTCTGGCAAATGCCGCCGCAATGCGATCATCAACACCATGGTGTCCGCCCGCTGTTCTCCTGCCCGTCCCATGAGCAGGCGCAGACGAGGCTGCCTCAAGGCGAACCGAAGCTCAAGCCAGATCGTGTGTCACTGAATAAAACTTGCAGGTCTCTGTCGTGTCATCACCCACTGATCTCGACAAAGTAGCAATCGCGGGCGATCGATCACGCCACGTCTTCCGTTATTCGCGGCCGGTCGCCGGGATTGCCGCGCCGGTGACGACGGCTGCGGCCGGCGAAATCAGGAAGGCGATGAGGCGGGCGATCGATTGCGGCGATACCCAGCCGTCCGTCTTCGCATCGGGCATGGCCGCGCGATTCTCAGGCGTGTCGATCGTCCCGGGCAGGATGCAGTTGGCGGTGATGCGGTCGTCGCGGCATTCGGCAGCGATCGCCTCGGTCAGCCGGATGACGGCGGCTTTCGAGGCGGCGTAAGCGGCCTGCTTGGCGCCGGCCTTCAGGCCGGGCGCGGCAGCGATATGAACGATACGGCCGTAGCCGGCCGCCTTCATGGTCGGGAGAACCGCGGCGCTGATGGTCAGCGCAGTGCGGGCGTTTGCGGTCATCATCGTCTCCCACTGCGCGGGCGCCTCCGGCCCGACCGGCCCCATCTGGAAACCACCGACGGTGTTGACCAATGCGCTCACGCCGCCGAAGCGCTTGACGGCCCGGGCGACAGCGGAGGCACAGGAAGCATAATCGGTGAGATCCGTTCCCGCGATCGACAGAAATTCCGTAGAGGCAGGAAGATCGCCGGCCAAGGCTTCCAGCTCATGGCTCGAACGGTTCATGCAGACGAGTTTTGCGCCGGCATTGGCAAGCTCGCGGACAACGGCGCTGCCGAGGTTGCCGCCGGCTCCGGTGACGATCACGGCTTTCTGGTCTTTCATGACAATCGATCTCCTGACGGTGCCCGCGCTGGACGGTGCCGCGCATTGTTGATCCAGGCTGCGCTGCAGCGCAAGCCCGCCGCCCAAGACAAGGTCAGATGTTTGCGAAACGGCCCGCGGAGCTATCCGCGGGCCGTTCGTCTTTGATCGTCTGCCGGACCAGCTTTCAATGATATTTCTCGCGCTCGCGGCCGAGGATGACAGGCGCGTCGAGGCCGGCGATGGGACGGGTGACATCGGCCGGGATGTCGCCGGTGAGCTGCAGGTCGAGATAGCGAGCGCAGCAGACCCGCAGGAAGGACGTGAAGTTGCCGAGATCGTGGCCTGCATCGATCGATTCATGATGCAGCCGGGTGATCAGCTGGACGACATTCATGCCGTCGCGGCGGGCGATTTCCTCCAGCTTCGACCAGAAGAAATTTTCCAGCCTGACGCTGGTGACCATGCCGTCGATGCGCAGCGACCGGGTGGCGCTTTCCCAGAGCCGAGCATCCGCCTTGATGAACAGTTCACACATATCGTCCTCCCCGGTGCCGCCCTCCTCAGGCGGCGTTGGTTTCGAGCAGTGCTGCGGCATCGAGCACGGCCATGAACTGGCGCAGCCACGACGGATGCGCCGGCCAAGCGGGCGCCGTGACCAGATTGCCGTCCGAGACTGCATCGCTGATAGCGATGTCGGCATAAATGCCGCCAGCAAGTTCGACCTCCGGCCGGCAGGCGGGATAGGCCGAGCAGGTGCGGCCCTTCAAAACGCCGGCTGCGGCGAGCAGTTGTGCGCCATGGCAGATGGCGGCGACGGGTTTTCCTGCGTCGAAGAAGTGCCGGACGAATTTGAGGACGTCGGCATTGAGGCGAAGATATTCGGGCGCGCGGCCGCCGGGGATGACGAGGGCATCGTAATCTTCGGCGCGCACACTGTCGAAAGTGGCGTTCAGCGCGAAATTATGGCCGCGCTTTTCGGAATAGGTCTGGTCGCCTTCGAAATCGTGGATGGCGGTGGCGACGGTCTCGCCAGCGTTCTTGCCGGGGCAGACCGCATGGACCGTATAGCCGCAGGCGAGCAGCGTCTGGAACGGCACCATCGTTTCATAATCTTCGGTGAAATCACCGGTGATCATCAGGATCTTTGAAGCTGGCATCGTTTCCTCCCTTTGAAACCAACTGGCGGAGAGTAGCAAAGAGCTGTGGAGAGCAGGTACTATGGGAATACTACAGGCAAAATTCGTACCCGATAAGGCGACCATTAAATCGCCCTGACCTTCACATCAGGCAATGCGCAAGCCTCGCCGCCGCCGAAGAGGCGGGAACGGGTCAGGAAGCGCTTCTCGCGGCCGTTGTCGAGCGAGAACATGCCGCCGCGGCCGGGCACGACGTCGATGATCAGCTGCGTATGCTTCCACGCCTCGAACTGGCTGGCGCTGATATAAACAGGTACGCCGCCGATCTCGCCGAGCTTGACGTCGCTGTCGCCGATCATGAATTCGTTAGCCGGATAACACATGGGCGAGGAGCCGTAGCAGCAGCCGCCGGACTGGTGGAAGAGGATATCGGGATGATCCCGCTTGATTTCTGCGATCAGATCGAGAGCTGTGTCGGTTGCCAGAACACGCGCTTCGCCGATGACGGTGGTTTCCATCATTCTTCCTCCAAAGTTTCGGGAGGAGAATTCCCCTCCCCAACCCCTCCCCACAAGGGGGAGGGACTTACGATGCCGCTCCGACAGCTCAACTCGTTGAAGTTTCGGCAAGAAGATACGTTTTTGGAGCGAGGCAATTCAACGCGTTGAGCCCCTCCCCCTTGTGGGGAGGGGTTGGGGAGGGGTTTTGACACTCCCTCCCGCCAAGCTAGAAGCTTCTCAGAAGAAGCCAAGCGCTTTCGGGCTGTAGCTCACCAGCATGTTCTTGGTCTGCTGGTAGTGGTCGAGCATCATCTTGTGGGTTTCACGGCCGATGCCCGACTGCTTGTAGCCGCCGAAGGCGGCATGGGCCGGGTAGGCGTGGTAGCAGTTGGTCCAGACGCGGCCGGCCTGGATTTCGCGGCCGAAACGGTAGCAGCGATTGGCGTCTCGGCTCCAGACACCGGCGCCAAGACCGTAGAGCGTGTCGTTGGCGATTTCGAGAGCTTCCTTCTCGTTCTTGAAGGTCGTGACCGAAACCACCGGTCCGAAGATCTCCTCCTGGAACACACGCATCTTGTTGTGACCCTTTAAGATCGTCGGCTTGACATAATAGCCGTTCGCCAGCTCGCCGCCGAGATCGTTGCGCGAGCCACCGGTCAGCACCTCGGCGCCTTCCTGCTTGCCGATGTCGAGATAGGCGAGGATCTTTTCCAGCTGCTCCGTCGAAGCCTGGGCGCCGATCATCGTCGCGGTGTCGAGCGGGTTGCCCTGCTTGATCGCCTCGACGCGCTTGACGGCCTTTTCCATGAAGCGGTCGTAGATCGATTCCTGGACGAGGGCGCGGCTCGGGCAGGTGCAGACTTCGCCCTGGTTGAGGGCAAACATCGCAAAGCCTTCGAGCGCCTTGTCGAGGAAATCGTCATCCTCGGCCATCACATCGGCGAAGAAGATGTTCGGCGATTTGCCGCCGAGTTCCAGCGTCACCGGAATGAGGTTCTGGCTGGCATATTGCATGATCAGCCGACCGGTCGTCGTTTCGCCGGTGAAGGCGATCTTGGCGACGCGCGGGCTGGTCGCCAGCGGCTTGCCGGCTTCGAGGCCGAAACCGTTGACGATGTTAAGTACGCCGGGCGGCAGGAGATCGCCGACGATCTCGGCCCAGAGCAGGATCGAGGCCGGGGTCTGCTCGGCCGGCTTCAGTACGACGCAGTTGCCGGCGGCAAGCGCAGGCGCCAGCTTCCAGGTGGCCATCAGGATCGGGAAGTTCCACGGGATGATCTGACCGACGACGCCGAGCGGCTCATGAAAGTGATAGGCGACGGTATCGTGGTCGATTTCGCCGATCGAACCTTCCTGGGCGCGGATGCAGGAGGCGAAGTAGCGGAAGTGGTCGATTGCCAGCGGAATGTCGGCCGCCATGGTTTCACGGATCGGCTTGCCATTGTCCCAGGTCTCGGCCTGGGCGAGCAATTCAAGCTTGTCTTCCATGCGCTGGGCGATCTTCATGAGGATATTGGAGCGCTCGGCAGCGGAGGTGCGGCCCCACTTTTCCTTTGCCGCATGAGCGGCGTCGAGTGCGAGGTTGATGTCCTTTTCATTGGAGCGGGGAATGTCGCAGAGCTTGCCGCCGGTGACGGGCGTGAGGTTTTCGAAGTATTTTCCCTCGACCGGCTCGCGCCATTCGCCGCCGATATAGTTGCCGTATTTCAGCTTGAATGGCGACTCGACGATTTTCTGATGAAGCATGTCATCCTCCCTTGATGATCCAGGTTCCCAAACGAACCAGTGGGAGGAAAATGAGCATGTTTTGGCGCAGGGACTAGGGTGGGTCTTCCATACCGCAGTGCACAGTGTAGCAGACCTGCGACAGCATCGGGTCACGATTGCTACAGGAGCGGGACCTTTACTCCGATCAGTGGAGATCGAGCTTTTTCATCTTCCTGTGCAGCGTGGCGCGGCTGATGCCGAGCGCGATCGCCGCCTGCGAAACATTGCCGCTGGCGCGCGACAACGCCCGCGAGAGTGCCGCCTTCTCCGCCTCGACGATCTCGTCCTGCTGGGAGACGCCAGCCTCATGCAGGGCATCGGCGGCCGGAATGCCGGCAGCGATGCGCTTGTCGTCCAGCAGCAACGCGACGCGGGCGGCGCGCGTCGCGCCGAGCACCAGATCGTGCCTGTCGACGGCCAGCAGGGCGGCGGCGGAATTGGCGCCGGCCGGGACCATCAGGAAACGAGCGCCGGCAAAGGCCGAGCGGAAAAGGTTGAGCTCGATGCGCATCGCCGCATCGCGCACGGTCTGCGTCACGATCGCTAGCGTCATCTCGTTGACGTCTTCGCGACATGTGGAGATGTCGAGGGCTGCTGCCACCCGCCCACGATGATCGCGGATCGGCGCCGTCGTGCAGCTGAGGCTGGTATTCGAGCTGAAAAAATGCTGATCGCGGAAGATGGCGACGGCACGCTCGTCGGCAAGTGCGGTGCCGATGCCGTTGGTGCCGATGCTGGCCTCGGTCCAGACCGAGCCGGTCCAGAGGCCGAGTTCGCGGAATTCCTTGTCGTCTCCGGCAGCGCCCCGACGCTCCAGCGCGATGCCGTTCTTGTCGGTCAGAAGCAGGCAGCAACCGGCCTTGCCAACGGTGGTAAAGAGACGATCGAGCTCTTCCGTCGCGCTGGCAATCAGCTGTTCGGACTGCTCGCGCGCACGGCGGAATTCATGGTCGGTGAGGCGCAGTGGAGCCCGCTGGTCCTCGGGGGCGAGCTGGTGCATGGTCATGCACCGCCGCCATGAGGCGACAACAGGAGAACTCGCCGCCGCAGAATTGCGCTGGGCAGACGTGTAGACGTGCTCGGCGTGCGCTGAGTGTTCGTGCATCGGCTCCTCCCACCGAATTTCAGCACATTCTGATGGAAAAATGGCTGGTTTGCAATCTGCCGGCGCTGGCGGTCGTCACCGTGCGGCGCTTCCTGACGAAAGTGGCGGAAATCACATTTCGGTGTTTGGGCGGCCAAGGCGTAACAAAAGACCCTCGCTTTCGTAGTTCTTTGCAGAAGCAAGGTTTGCCAGACGAGGAGATCCGACCATGCTGAACAGACGATTGTTGCTGATGGGCGCTGCTTTTGGCGCACTTGTGGTTCGCTCAGGCCTGGCCGGTAAGGCGATCGCCGGCGAGACGTTTGCGGTGACCCACACCGAGGAGGAATGGCGCAAGCTGCTGACGCCGGATCAATATGTCATCCTGCGCCAGGCGGGGACGGAACATCCCTTCACCAGTGCCTTGCTGCATGAGGAGCGAAAGGGCAATTTCGCCTGCGCCGGCTGCGAACAGGACCTTTTTTCCTCGACCACCAAATTCGACAGCGGCACCGGCTGGCCGAGCTTCTGGGCGCCGCTTGAAAATGCCGTCGGCACCACCGGCGACACGACCTTCAGCATGGCACGTACCGCCGTGCACTGCAGCCGTTGCGGCGGTCACCTCGGCCATGTCTTCGATGACGGCCCGAAGCCAACCGGGCTTCGCTACTGCATGAATGGGCTCGCCATGACATTCCGTCCGACTTCGGCCTGATCGAGGGATGATCTCACTCGGTGCTGATGACTGCCAGCGTCTAGTGTTGCAACCAGGCTTCTATGCCGCGGGCCGCCGCCCGGCCGGTCGCCAGGCAGGCGGTGAGGAGGTAGCCGCCGGTCGGCGCCTCCCAGTCGAGCATTTCGCCGGCAACGAAGGTGCCCGGCAGCGCCTTCAACATGAAGTTTTCGTCGATGCCGCTCCAGCGGATGCCGCCGGCCGAGGAGATCGCCTCGCCGATCGGCCGGGTTTCGATCACCGGCACCGGCAGGGCCTTGATCATGCCGGCGAGACGCTCCGGATCGGTTCGGTCGCGCTCGGGAGCGAGTTCGCGCAGCAGCGCCGCTTTGACGCCGTCGAGGCCGGCGCCCTTGCGCAGGCGGTTTGAAAAGCTCGACTTGGCATCCTGCCGCGCAAGGTCGCGGCTCAGCCTCTCGATGGTGCGGCCGGGTGTGAGGTCGAGCGTCAGGACGGCGCTGCCATGGTTCAGCAGCCGGTCGCGCAACGCGGCCGTATGGGTATAGACGAGGCTGCCTTCGATGCCGCTGCCGGTGATGACGAATTCGCCGGGAAAAGTGCCGGCCTCGGACGTGGCGGTGACTGATTTTACCGGCTCGCCGGCGAAACGCTCGCTGAAGTTCCCGCGCCAGCCGACCACGAAGCCGCAATTGGCGGGTTGAAAAGTGGCAATTTCCACACCCCTGCCGACCAGCCAAGGCACCCAGGCAGCATCGGAGCCGAGGCGCGGCCAGCTTGCGCCGCCGAGCGCGAGCAAGGCTGCGTTGCAATGGACGATGCTGCGCCCTTCGGGCGTTTCGAAAGCATAGCCGTTTTCGGCAAAACCGGCCCAGCGGTGGCGGGTGCGCAGCGTGACGCCCTGCGCCTCCAGCCGCCTGAGCCAGGCGCGCAGCAAAGGCGAAGCCTTCATCACCTTCGGGAAAACCCGGCCGGACGAGCCGACGAAGGTGTCGGTGCCGAGCCCTGCTGCCCAATCCCTGATGTCATCAGGGGTAAAGGCATCAAGAGCGGTTTGCAGGCGGGCGAAAGCCGCGCCGAAGCGCGTGATGAAGCGGGCGTAATCCTCGGAATGGGTGATGTTGAGACCGGATTTGCCGGCCAGCAGGAACTTGCGGGCAAAGGTCGGCATGGCGTCATAGACGGTCACCGCATGACCGGAACGGGAAAGCAGTTCGGCAGCCGCGAGACCCGCCGGGCCGCCGCCGATGATTGCAATCTGCTTCTGGTTCATTGATGTCTCGCCCGATTCTGTCTGCATGCAGTTTTGGCGCGGGCTCGGATTGCCTGCAAGGGCAGGGATTAGAGCAATTCCAGGAAAAGTGTGAAGCGGTTTTCCGTCCGGAATTGCGGGAAAACAAAGAGATAGAGCATTTTCGTGATTCGAAGAAAAACGGAAATGCTCTAGTGGTGCGGATGCGTGCACTGGCCGTGGTCGGCTAGCACCTCGATGACGCGGCATTGGTCGACGCGGCCGTGGCCGCAGCCTTCCACCATGATTTCCAGCTCGGCCTTCAGCGCCATCAGGCTGCGGATGCGCTGCTCGACCTCGATGAGGCGGGCCTTGGCGATGGCGTCGGCCGAGGCGCAGGACTGGTGCGGATCGTCCTGCAGGGTGAGCAGCGTGCGGATCGCCTCGATCTCGAAGCCGAGCTCGCGGGCGTGGCGGATGAAGGCGAGGCGGCTGATATCGGCGGGTTCGAAGGAGCGCTGATTGCTCTCGCTGCGGCTCGGCGCTGCGAGCAGGCCGATGCTCTCATAATAGCGGACCGTCGGCACCTTGACGCCGCTTTGGCGGGCGGCTTCACCGATCGTGATCTTTTTCATGATTTTCCTCTTGCACCTCTAGTCGCTAGAGGATGTAGGAGGGATGCTTCTATTTGACAAGGAAGCGGATCATGGCTGAGAGCGAGACACGATACCGGGTTGGCGGCATGGATTGCGCCTCCTGCGCAACCAAGATCGATACGGCGGTCAGACGCTTGGCGGGTGTCGCCGATGTTTCCGTTTCGGTGATGGCGGGCACGATGACCGTGCGGCACGATGGCAGCAGTGATCTCAAGGCGATCGAGAAGAAGGTGACCGGGCTCGGCTATTCCGTCGCGCCGCTTGCTGGAAGTGCTGCGCCTGCGCATGCGAGCCCACAGAATCGTCAGGACCACGGACATGATCACGGCGATCACGCGGGCCATGACCACGACCATGAAGGGCACGATCATGCAGGCCATAGCCATGACCATGACCATTCTCACGATCACGGCGAGCAGGAAATCGAGGGGTTGCACGGGCACGACCATGCGCCAATGGCCGGTCCCTGGTGGCAAAGCAGGAAGGGCCGGCTGACCATCCTTTCGGGGGCGGCACTCGTTGCCGCCTATGCCGTCGGCCATCTCGTGCCGGCGATTGCATCCTATGCCTTCATCGTCGCCATGCTGATCGGGCTGGTGCCGATCGCTCGGCGCGCCATCATGGCCGCCTTCTCAGGCACACCGTTTTCGATCGAGATGCTGATGACGATCGCCGCCGTCGGCGCCGTCATCATCAATGCCGGCGAAGAGGCGGCAACTGTCGTGTTTCTGTTCCTCGTCGGCGAGCTGCTGGAAGGGGTGGCAGCGGGCAAGGCGCGGGAAAGCATCCAGTCGCTGACGGGTCTGGTGCCGAAGAACGCGCTGCTCGAAGACAATGGCCAGACACGGGAGGTGGCGGCGGAAAGCCTTTCGGTCGGTGCCATCATCATGGTTCGTCCTGGCGATCGGATCTCGGCGGACGGCATTATCATTTCAGGCGAGAGCGCGATCGATGAGGCGCCGGTGACGGGCGAGAGCACGCCGGTACGCAAGGGCATTGATGCCGTCGTTTTTGCCGGCACGGTGAATGGCGATGCGGTGCTCAGGGTTCGCGTCACGGCGGCTGCCGCCGACAATACCATCGCCCGCGTCGTCAAGCTGGTGGAGGAAGCTCAGGAATCGAAGGCGCCGACCGAACGCTTCATCGATCGGTTCTCGCGCTATTACACACCCGGCGTGGTCGTGGTCGCAGCGCTGGTCGCGGTCGTTCCGCCGCTGCTGTTTGCTGGGCCGTGGGGCGAATGGGTCTATAAGGGCCTTGCGATCCTTTTGATCGGCTGCCCCTGCGCGCTCGTCATCTCGACGCCGGCGGCGATCGCCGCCTCGCTTTCATCCGGTGCGCGGCGCGGGCTGCTGATGAAGGGCGGCGCGGTGCTGGAAACGCTCGGCAAGGTGACGATGGTCGCCTTCGACAAAACAGGCACGCTGACGGAAGGCAAGCCGCAGGTGACTGACATCATTTCCTTTGGCCTGAGCGAGGCGCAGGTGCTGTCGCGCGCGGCGGTGCTGGAGCAGGGTTCCAGCCATCCGCTGGCGCTGGCGATCCTCAACCGCGCCAAGGCGGACGGCGTTCCCGTGCCGCCGGCCTTCGAGCTGGAAGCGCTGCCGGGCAAGGGTGTCAGCGGCAAAGTCGGCGGCGAGGCGCTGGATCTGCTGTCGCCGCCCGCCGCCCGCGAGCGCGGAACGCTCGGCGCGGAACAGGATGCACGCATTACGGCGCTGAACGACGAGGGCAAGAGCGTGTCGGTGCTGCTCGTCAACGGTGTTGCGGTCGGCCTGATCGCCATGCGCGACGAGCCGCGCGAGGATGCCGAGGCCGGGCTCGCTGCCCTCAAATCAGCAGGCGTCAAGGCGATAATGTTGACGGGCGACAACAAGCGGACGGCAGCAGCCGTTGCCGGCATGCTCGGCATCGACTGGCGCGGTGAGATGATGCCGGAAGACAAGCAGCGGGTCGTCGGCGAATTGAAGCGCCAGGGCTTCGTCGTCGCCAAGGTCGGCGACGGCATCAACGATGCTCCGGCCCTGGCGGCGGCCGATATCGGCATTGCTATGGGTGGCGGCACCGATGTGGCGCTGGAGACGGCGGATGCCGCCGTGCTGCACGGACGCGTCGGCGACGTGGCGCGGATGATCGAACTTTCCAAGCGAACGATGCGCAACATCCTGCAGAACATCACTATCGCACTCGGGCTGAAGGCGGTGTTTCTGGTGACGACGATCGCCGGCATCACCGGGCTCTGGCCAGCGATCCTCGCCGATACCGGCGCCACCGTGCTGGTGACGATCAATGCGCTGCGGCTGCTTCGAATAAAGATATGAACATTCCTGGACGTCATCCCTCCGGCGCTCATCACCGGTGGGATCTCCCGTCAACGATTCGGGCCCGATCTCGAATCGAAAATCGCGGGACCGGCCATAGATTGGCTCTCCTCATCGGGACTTTCTCCACAGCCTGCTTTCTTTAAGCGTTGGTTAGCCATGTTTTTCACAGGAACGTAGCGATTTCAAACCTGTCGTAACGCAATGCACAAACCATCCGTTGACGCGAATTTGGATTGGCGTACTATATCTAGTGTTCGAGGTTCCCTCGATTCGTGAGGATCGACGGCTAAGACGGGAATTCGGTGCGCTTCGCCATCATGGCGCGGCAATGCCGGAGCTGCCCCCGCAACTGTAAGCGGCGAGCAACTGTCCGATTTCAGGTCACTGGAGCATGATGCTCCGGGAAGGCTGGGGCAGGGTGCTTTGACCCGTGAGCCAGGAGACCTGCCTCGAACGAAACGTCCACGGGCGGGGTGTCCGGAAGGTCGCGTTGCATGGCTGCGGGGAATCTCCGCGTCGCGTTTCGCAGGCCCGAACCTCCGCCCCTGAAACCTTCGTATTGAGCCACTTCGGGGTGAAGTCATGTCAGTATCTCAGTTCAGGCCGCCACCCGTTAGAGGTAGAGGGCGGAGTACGCCCAGCGGCTAAACAGCCGCATAGCTCAAATCATCAGAGAATTTTTCGACGGATATCGACAGATTTCCGATCGATGTCCTGCGCCCAATTGCATCGTCACGAGGAATATCATGACCATTACCGTCTACAGCAAGCCTGCCTGCGTCCAGTGCACTGCCACCTACCGCGCCCTCGACCGGTTGGGTGTCGATTATGACATCGTCGATATCTCGCAGGATGCCGAAGCGCTCGATCGCGTCCGCAGCCTCGGCTACATGCAGGCGCCCGTCGTCATCGCCGGCGAGCAGCATTGGGCGGGCTTCCGTCCCGACATGATCAGCGCGCTCTCTTGACGTGAGGACAAGCGATGGGCCTGATCGTCTATTATTCCAGCCGATCCGAGAACACCCATCGGTTCGTCGTCAAGCTCGGACTGCGCGCGGCGCGCATTCCGCCAGGTGGCGCAGACGCATTCCATATCCGCGAACCCTTCGTGCTGATCGTGCCGACCTATAGCGGCGACGGCGGCAAGGGCGCCGTTCCCAAGCAGGTGATCCGTTTCCTCAACGATGCGGAAAACCGCGGACACATCCGCGGCGTAATCGCCGCGGGCAATAGCAATTTCGGCGAGACATACGGGCTCGCCGGCAACGTGGTCTCGCAGAAATGCCAGGTGCCGTACCTTTACCGGTTCGAGCTCATGGGCACCGAAGACGACGTCGCCAAGGTCAAACACGGAATGGAACGATTTTGGACACGGGAACAAACCTGACGCGGGATGCGGGCGCAAAACCGCATCACACTATTGCTCAGCCCGCCGGGGAGAGGCCGTCGAAGGCAGCCGAAACCCTCGACTATCACGCGCTGAACGCGATGCTGAACCTCTATGACGATGAGGGGCGGATCCAGCTCGACAAGGATCGAATGGCTGCCAAGCAATATTTCCTGCAGCATGTAAACCAGAACACGGTGTTCTTCCACAATCTGAGGGAAAAGCTCGATTACCTCGTGACCGAGGGTTATTACGAGCAGGAGGTTCTCGACCAGTATTCCTTCAATTTCGTGCGGGATCTGTTCGACCAAGCCTATGCCAAGAAATTTCGTTTCCCAACCTTCCTCGGCGCCTTCAAATATTACACCAGCTATACGCTGAAGACCTTCGACGGAAAGCGCTATCTCGAGCGCTATGAGGACCGCATCTGCATGGTGGCTCTGGCCTTGGCGCGCGGCGACGAGGCCCTTGCCCGCGACATGGTCGACGAGATCATTTCCGGCCGCTTCCAGCCGGCAACGCCGACCTTCCTCAACGCCGGCAAGAAGCAGCGCGGCGAACTGGTTTCCTGCTTCCTGCTGCGCGTCGAGGACAATATGGAATCGATCGGTCGGTCGATCAATTCGGCGCTGCAATTGTCGAAGCGCGGCGGCGGCGTGGCGCTGTCGCTGACGAATATCCGCGAGGCAGGCGCGCCGATCAAGCATATCGAGAACCAGTCCTCAGGCATCATCCCTGTCATGAAGCTGCTCGAAGATAGCTTCTCCTACGCCAACCAGCTCGGCGCGCGGCAGGGGGCAGGTGCGGTCTATCTCAACGCCCACCACCCCGACATCATGCGCTTCCTCGACACCAAGCGCGAAAATGCCGACGAGAAGATCCGCATCAAGACGCTGTCGCTCGGCGTCGTCGTGCCCGATATCACCTTCGAGCTAGCCAAGAACAACGAGGATATGTATCTTTTCTCGCCCTATGACGTGGAGCGCGTCTATGGCGTACCCTTCACCGAGATTTCGGTGACGGAAAAGTACCGCGAGATGGCTGATGATGCCCGCATCTCCAAGAAGAAGATCAAGGCGCGCGAATTCTTTCAGGTGCTTGCCGAAATCCAGTTCGAGAGCGGCTACCCCTACATCATGTTCGAGGACACGGTGAACCGGGCGAACCCGATCGCCGGGCGTATTTCGATGAGCAATCTCTGCTCGGAGATCCTGCAGGTGAGCGAGGCGAGCGAATATAATGACGACCTTTCCTACAAACATCTCGGCAAGGATATTTCCTGCAATCTCGGCTCGCTGAATATCGCGGCGGCAATGGATTCGGCCGATTTCGGCAAGACGATCGAGACCTCGATCCGGGCGCTGACGGCCGTTTCCGACATGAGTCACATTTCCTCGGTTCCCTCGATCGAGAAGGGCAATGACGAGAGCCATGCGATCGGCCTCGGCCAGATGAACCTGCACGGCTATCTCGCTCGTGAACGCATCTTCTACGGCTCCGAGGAAGGCGTCGACTTCACCAACATCTATTTCTACACGGTGACCTATCACGCGATCCGCGCCTCGAACCTTTTGGCGGTCGAACGCGGCGCGAGCTTCAAGGGCTTCGAGAACTCGAAATATGCCTCCGGCGAATATTTCGACAAATATACCGACCGGCCCTGGGAGCCGGCGACGGAAAAGGTGAAGGCACTGTTCGAGACGGCGGGCATCCACATTCCGACGCAGGAAGATTGGGCGGCACTGAAGAAGGCGGTGATGGCTTCCGGCCTCTATAACCAGAACCTGCAGGCGGTGCCGCCGACAGGGTCGATCTCCTACATCAACCACTCGACCTCCTCGATCCATCCGATCGTCTCGAAGATCGAGATCCGCAAGGAAGGCAAGATCGGCCGCGTCTATTATCCGGCGCCGTTCATGACCAACGACAATCTCGACTATTATCAGGATGCCTACGAGATCGGGCCGGAGAAGATCATCGACACCTATGCGGCGGCGACCCAGCATGTCGACCAGGGCCTGTCGCTGACCTTGTTCTTCCGCGACACGGCAACGACGCGCGACATCAACAAGGCGCAGATCCATGCCTGGAAGAAGGGCATCAAGACGATCTACTACATCCGCCTTCGCCAGATGGCGCTGTCCGGCACCGAGGTGCAGGGCTGCGTGTCTTGTACGCTGTAATTTGATATTTCGCTCCGGAGCATTTGCCCCTCACCCTAACCCTCTTCCCGTCTGACGGGGAGAGGGGACTTGGTTGGGGATGACGCTGCCACAAGTCTCTTCTCCCCAGTGGGGAGAAGTTGCCGGCAGGCGGATGAGGGGGCGCCGAGACATATTCCTCAAGAGGGACCACCTAATGAACATGCAAATCCAACCCGCTTCTCGCGTGCGCGCCATCAATTGGAACCGCATCGAGGACGATAAGGATCTCGAAGTCTGGAACCGGCTCACCGGCAATTTCTGGCTGCCGGAGAAAGTGCCGCTTTCGAACGACATTCCTTCTTGGGCGACGCTGACGCCAACCGAGCAGCAGCTGACCATCCGCGTCTTCACCGGCTTGACGTTGCTCGACACGATCCAGAATGGCGTCGGTTCCATCCGGCTGATGGAGGATGCGGTGACGCAGCATGAGGAGGCGGTGCTTTCCAACATCTCCTTCATGGAGGCGGTGCATGCGCGCTCCTATTCGTCGATCTTCTCGACGCTGTGCTCGACGCCGGATGTCGACGATGCCTATCGCTGGTCGGAGGAGAACGAGTTCCTGCAGCGGAAATCGGCGCTGATCATGGAGCAGTATCGCTCCGGCGATCCGTTGAAGAAGAAGGTTGCGAGCGTCTTCCTCGAAAGCTTCCTGTTCTATTCCGGCTTCTACCTGCCAATGTATTGGTCGAGCCGCGCCAAGCTGACCAACACGGCCGACATGATCCGGCTGATCATCCGCGACGAGGCGGTGCACGGCTATTATATCGGCTACAAGTTCCAGCGCGGGCTGGAACGCCTCGGCGAGGAGAGAAGGCAGGAGATCAAGGATTTCGCCTTCGAGCTGCTGCTCGAACTCTATGACAACGAGGCGAAATATACCGAAGCGCTCTATGACGGTGTCGGGTTGACCGAGGACGTCAAGAAATTCCTGCATTACAATGCCAACAAGGCGCTGATGAACCTCGGCTATGAGGCGTTGTTCCCGGGTGAGGCCTGCAAGGTCAATCCGGCGATCCTGTCGGCACTTTCGCCGAATGCCGACGAGAACCACGACTTCTTCTCCGGCTCCGGCTCCTCCTATGTCATCGGCAAGGCTGTCGCGACCGAGGACGAAGACTGGGATTTCTGAGGCTTGATCGGCGTCTGCCTCTTATCATTTGCTCTCTCATCGCCCACATTCAGCGGAACTAAATTCGGTCCTCGCCGGTGATGTGGCGTAGCGGGAGTTTTTGATGTCGTCTTTTTTGAACAAGGCCGGGACTGCCGTCGAAGCGGAAGAGGGCGTCTGGCCGATCCGCAGAAGACGGATTCTCGACTGGCTGGTGAACGATACGCGCGGCGAGCGGTTCATCGACAATATCCTGGTGGAAATGTGCGAGAAGCTTTTGGCATCAGGAGTGCCGGTGGCGCGGGTGACATTGCATTTCAGGACGAACCATCCGCAATGGATCGGCGCCCGCATCCTCTGGAAGGAAGGCCTGGCAGAGGCGAAGATCAACACTTTCGCCTATGGTGTCGAAAACACGCCGGAGTTCCTGAAGAGTCCCGTCAACGCGATCCATCAGGGTTCGGAGGAGGTGCGTAGACAGCTGGAAGGCACAGCCGACGGCGACGAGGATTCATTCTATCAGGAACTGCGCGATGACGGCCTCACGGAGTATATCGCCTGGCCGCTCGAGCATACTTTCGGCAAACGGCACGTCGCGACATTTTCCACCAGCCGGCCCGGCGGTTTTACGAGCGAGCATGTCGATTTCCTGCGTGATCTGCTGCCGGCCTTGACGCTCGTCAGCGAAATTCGGCTGAAGAACATCATGGCGCGCACGCTGCTGCAGACGTATGTCGGACCGCATGCGAGCGAACAGATCCTGGCGGGCGTCACGACGCGCGGCAGCGGTGCGACCGTCGGTGCGGCAATCATGATCTGCGACCTGCGCGACTTTACGGCGATCTCCGATCTCTGGCCGCGCGACGATGTCATCCATCTGCTCAATGATTATTTCGACGCCATGTCGGACCCGATCGAACGCTATGGCGGAGAGATCCTGAAGTTCATGGGCGACGGATTGCTGGCGATCTTCCCGCTGAGCAAGGAAACGGCCTGTCACGATCTGCTGCAGTCGATCCGCGAAGGGCAGGGGTTGATGGCGCAATTGAACCAGCAGTATGCGGGCAACGGACGCGAACCGCTGCGCTACGGCGTCGGCGTGCATGTCGGCGACGTCATGTACGGCAATATCGGCTCGCGCCGGCGGCTCGATTTCACCGTCATCGGCCCGGCGGTCAATGTCGCCTCGCGGCTGGAAACCCTGACCAAGGAGGTCAAGCGGCCGGTACTCCTGTCGCGGGCCTTCGTCGAAATGGCGGGCTGTGCGGAGGAGATGGACAGTCTCGGCACCTTCCCGCTGCGCGGGCTCGGCGAGCCGGTCGATGTTTTCGCCTTTCCAGAGGCCAGGTAGCTCAGACCCCTCGCTTGTTTCCCCAAAGCAGCACGTGCAGTTGGGGCAGTACGCGGGCTGAAAACCATTGGTCGGCCGTCACCTTGTCGACAAGCCAGTGCATGCGATCCATCACGCCGTCGATATCGATGCCTGCGTCGTCGTCATCGGGCAGCGGCGGGGTGTGGTTGCCTGGTTGGAGGAACAGTGGAATTTGGGGATAGCGCTCACCCGCCCGTTGGGCGAATTCGTAGTCGGCATCGTCGAAGATGACGATCTTCAAGGCGATCTCCGGACCGCCGGCTGCCAGTTGAAGACAGTAGTCCACCTGGTCCCAATCCGTCAGCATTCCGCTGGATGGCGGTTTAGGGCTGATGACAAGGATGTCGAGATCGCGAAACCAGGCCTGGGCTACGCTTCCCTGCGTTTCCAGTGCAAAGCGGTATCCCTGGGAATGGCCGAGCTCGACCAGCGGCCTCAAGGGCTGTATCGCCGGATTGCCTCCGGAAAGGGAAACCGTCAGTGGTTTGCCCCCGGAGAGTTCGGTGACCTTATGCCAGACCGCCTCAGTGGACATAGGAATCCATTGATCCCGGAACGCGCTGTCGACGGCGTGAAGGCTGTCGCACCAGGAACACCGATAGTCACAGCCGCCTGTCCTGACGAACACCGTCGGCAGCCCAATCAAGACGCCTTCACCCTGTATGGTCGGGCCAAAGATCTCGCTGACGCGAATGGTCCCCACGCTCACGGCCTGTACTCCGCCCAGGTTTTCGGCGTCTCGCTGACGCGAACGGACGATGTCTCCGGGAAGCGCTGCTTGCACCAGTCGTAAAAGTGCCTTGCCAGAAATTCCGACGTGACTTTCGAATGGCCGAAGACGTCGTTCAGGTGACGATGATCGAAAGTTTCGTCGATATAGCGCTTGAGCGGTGAGAGGTCGTGATAGTCACGTACGAAGCCATCATCATTCAGGCTTTCCGCAGCCAGCTCGACGATGACGACGTAGTTGTGCCCGTGAAGCCGAGCACATTGATGGTCGGTAGGCAGGTGATCCAATTGATGGGAGGCGGAGAGATGAAACTCCTTGGTGATGCGGTACATCAACGCACCTCCGTGGCCGAATATCGAGACACGGCCGCTTTCCAGAAATCGCGGTCTTCGTATTCCGTGGGATCGGGGACGCCGGCAAGATGGAACGCTTCGCGACGTTCCACACAGGTTCCGCAGCGCCCGCAGTGGCGCTCGCCGCCTTTGTAGCAGGACCATGTCTCCGAAAACGGCGTGCCGTGTTTTTCGCCGTCAACCACGATCGCTGCTTTGGAGACATCGACGTATGGGGCAAGCAGTTTCACGCTCGCATAACCTTCCAGCGCTTCGTTCTGCATGCGCTGGAAAGCATCGATGAAGCCCGGCCGGCAGT
Organism: Rhizobium indicum; assembly: GCF_005862305.2. Lineage (NCBI taxonomy): Bacteria > Pseudomonadati > Pseudomonadota > Alphaproteobacteria > Hyphomicrobiales > Rhizobiaceae > Rhizobium > Rhizobium indicum. Next base: position 3,250,807 of record NZ_CP054021.1, read on the forward strand.
CCGGGTAAATGAAGTGGTCGCCGCCATGCACGGCGACGGCAACGGCATCTGCTTTTTGCGCGGCCGCCAAACCGAATGCGATTGCCAGCATGATGGCATTGCGGTTGGGCACGACGGTGGCTTTCATTGTCTCCTCGGCGTAGTGGCCGTCCGGAACCTCGACATTGTCGGTCAGGGCCGATCCGCTGAGATGGCCGCCGATGCTGGCGATGTCGATGATATGATGGGGAACGGAGAGGCGTGAGGCACATCTGGCGGCGAAGTCGAGTTCCTTGCGATGCCGTTGGCCGTAGTCGAAGGATACGAGACCGATAAGCTGTTGTTCCGCTGCTACCTTGTGGGCAAGCGTAACGGAGTCCAGTCCGCCGGAGCAGACGACGATGGTTTTCATATTTTGGATCCCTTGTTTTGACCGGGTGGGCTGCGACCGGATTGCGCGGTGCTTCTAGGACAAATCACGCGTTATGGAAACAGTTTTGAAGCGTCAGCGTCACTAAGGGATGAGATGACGTTGATTTCACTGCGGTTTTCGTGGCTCGAGGTTTGATGCCAACGCGAGGTCGTCTAACCGATCGGAAAGTTGATCTGCGGCGGCAGCAGGAGTTGCAGATCCTCGGCATCCGGATTGTTGATGCGCTGCAGCAGCATGCGTCCCAGATCCTCGCCGGCCGCCGTCAGGTCCTCGTGGATCGTGTCGACCTTGGGCTGCAACTGGCTGAGAAGGCGGGACGTCTCCTTGGCGACGATATCGTAATCGACGGCCAGTATGCGGCCGGCATCGCTCATGCCGCTGATGACGGCAAGCGCCGAAACTTCGCCGGGGCAGATGAAACCATCAGGAGCATCCGGGTCATCAGCGCGGCTGCGAATGAAGTCGCGCAGCACGTCTGCCGGCGTATCGAGATCGACCGCCTCGGGGATCTCATAGGCGATGCCTGCCTCGCGCACCGCCGTCATAAAGCCATGCAGGATATGCTGGCAGAAGGTCAGCCGTTTCGGCGGCAGGATGACTGCCGCCTTTTTGCGGCCCTTAGCGATCAGCCGGCGCGTCGCCTCATAGGCAAAGGTGAAATTGTCGTAGTCGACATAGGGGTGCTGCGTCGAAAATTCGGTGCGGCCATGACAGATGAAGGGAAAGCCGGTCTCGAGCAGCAGGCGGACGCGGGCATCGAGCGGTTCGGTGCGCGTGAAGATCAGCCCGTCGGCGAGGTGATTTCGGATGATGTATTCAGCCGCCTCGACATCGGTCGTCGACAGGAAGTTCGGGGCGACGACAAGATGGTAGGAGGTCTCCTTCAGCGCCTTGGCGATGCCGTACATGATCGAGGTGCTGAAACCGACCACTTCCTCGTGCGAATCGAGCAGGATGGCGATGACGTTGGTGCGGCCGGTCTTCAGACGCTGCGCGGCCCGATCAGGAAGGTAGCCGATCTCGCGGGCGATACGGTGCACGCGTTGGCGGGTCTCGAGCGAAATCTGCGGCGCATCGGAAAGCGCCCGTGACACCGTCGTCACCGCAAGACCGGCGATCGTGGCGATCGTTCGCAAGGTCGGCTTGCCGCGCTTATGCGTGATATCGAGATTTTCGCCGCGTTGCGGCCGGGACGGTTCGGTCACCCTTGGCTTTCCATGCTGGAATTGCCGATACCATAACACGATGAATCGGGCGCGCAATCGACGAATGGAAACGTTTTAAATTTTAGCGTTTTGTTAGCCATAGATTAAATATGAAATATATTCAGTATCTTAGTGAAATAACCATATTTTTCTCGGGAGTCGAGAAAGGGCTTGACGACCAAAGATTTATAACGTTTTAAATTAGCAACCGCGCGGAGGAGCGCGGCCGTATGCTGACCGCTGCAATGGCGGGAAGCATCGGGCGGCAGGGAGGTCCCGCCGCCGATTTGCAAACGGGAGGAAATTCATGAACAAGTTTTTGAGCTCGGCAGCTATTGCTGTCGTGATGATGGCTGGCCTCAGTGCTGCCCGCGCCGCCGACGTGAAGGAAGTGCAGATGCTGCACTGGTGGACGTCTGGAGGCGAGGCAGCGGCGCTGAACGTCCTGAAGCAGGATCTTTCGAAGGAAGGTTTTGCCTGGAAGGACGTTCCTGTTGCCGGCGGTGGCGGCGATGCGGCGATGACGGCGCTGAAGGCGATGGTTGCGGCCGGCACCTATCCGACAGCCTCGCAGATGCTGGGTTATACCGTGCTCGATTATGCCCAGGCCGGCGTCATGGGCGATCTGACCGAGACGGCGAAGAAGGAAGGCTGGGACAAGTCGGTTCCGGCAGCCCTGCAGAAGTTCTCGGTCTATGACGGCAAGTGGGTTGCTGCCCCCGTCAACGTGCACTCGGTCAACTGGCTGTGGATCAACAAGGCTGTGATGGACAAGATCGGCGGCACCCAGCCGAAGACCTTCGACGAGCTGATCGCCCTGCTCGACAAGGCCAAGGCAGCCGGCGTGATCCCGCTCGCCCTTGGCGGCCAGAACTGGCAGGAAGCGACGATGTTCGATTCCATCGTGCTGTCGACCGGCGGTCCGGAGTTCTACAAGAAGGCCTTCAACGACCTCGACGATGAATCGCTGAAGTCCGACACGATGAAGAAGTCCTTCGACAATCTGGCGACAATCATCAAATATGTCGACCCGAACTTCTCGGGCCGTGACTGGAACCTGGCAACGGCCATGGTCATCAAGGGTGACGCGCTGGTGCAGGTGATGGGCGACTGGGCCAAGGGCGAATTCGTCGCCGCCAAGAAGACGCCGGACACCGACTTCCTCTGCTACCGCTTCCCCGGCACCGACGGCAGCGTGGTCTACAACTCCGACATGTTCGGCATGTTCAACGTTCCTGATGACCGCAAGGCCGCCCAGGTGGCGCTGGCAACCGCGACGCTGTCGAAGAGCTTCCAGTCGGCCTTCAACGTCGTCAAGGGTTCGGTGCCGGCTCGTACCGACGTTCCCGACACCGACTTCGACGCTTGCGGCAAGAAGGGCATCGCCGACCTGAAGGCAGCCAACGAAGGCGGCACGCTGTTCGGTTCGCTGGCGCAAGGCTATGGCGCACCGCCGGCCATCGCCAATGCCTACAAGGATGTCGTCTCGAAGTTCGTCCACGGCCAGATCAAGACCTCTGACGAAGCCGTCAAGCAGCTCGTCCAGGCGATCGACGACGCCCGCTGAGATCACGTGTGATGACAATGCTTCCCCGCGTGCTCCGCGGGGAAGCTTCAGGCTCCGCGCCGATCATGCGCGGACAATCATGCCCGGACGATCATGCAGGGCCGATTGTGGGGAGGAGATGACATTCCATGAGCACCGTTGCGACAACAGAACCCGCGATCACAACGCGCGGGACAAGAGCATCCATTCGTGGCCGGCTGCAGGATGCGCTGCCGAAGATCGTCTTGGCGCCGAGCTTCGTCATCACCATCATCTTCGTCTACGGCTTCATCGTCTGGACGGCCTATCTGTCGTTCACCAATTCCAAGACCTTTCCCTCCTATGCGCTGACCGGAGCACGCGCCTATCAGCGGCTGTGGCGCTGGACCTTCGAGAGCGATCCGCCGTCCTCCTGGTACACCTCGATCACCAACATGGCGATCTTCGGCTTCCTCTATATCGGTATCTGCCTGGTGCTCGGTCTCTTCCTCGCCATCCTGCTCGACCAGAAGATCCGCGGCGAGAGCGTGTTGCGGCCGATCTTCCTCTATCCGATGGCGCTCTCCTTCATCGTGACAGGCGTTGCCTGGAAATGGTTCCTCGATCCCGGCCTCGGGCTAGAACAGACGCTGCACCATTTTGGCTGGACGAGCTTCCACTTCGACTGGATCAAGAACAAGGACTTCGTCATCTACACCGTCGTCATCGCCGGCGTCTGGCAGGCGTCCGGCTTCGTCATGGCGATGTTCCTGGCGGGTCTGCGCGGCATCGACGGCGAGATCATGAAGGCCGCCCAGATCGACGGCGCTTCGCCATTCCAGCTCTATCGGCGCATCGTCATTCCGCTGCTGCGGCCGATCTTTCTGTCGGCCTTCATCGTGCTCGCCCATATGGCGATCAAGTCCTACGACCTCGTGGTGGCGCTGACCTCGGGCGGCCCCGGCGGCTCGGCCTGGCTGCCGTCGAACTTCATGTATGAATACACTTTCAAGCGCAACGAGATGGCCGTCGGCTCGGCCAGCGCCATCATCATGCTGATGACGATCTCGGCGATCATCGTTCCCTATCTCTATTCCGAACTGAAGGAGAAGGCGCGATGAGCAGCGTGACCTCTCCGATAGCAACCTCGGCAACGCTGCCGCAGACCAGCGACAGCAGAAACGACAACAAGAACAGCAACACCCGCTGGATCGGCCGCACCGTCATCTACGGCCTGCTGCTGGTCTTCGCCGTCCTCTATCTGATGCCGCTCTTCGTCATGCTCACCACCTCGTTCAAGACCATGGACGAGATCCAGAACGGCAACATGCTGGCGCTGCCGCAATCGCCGACCTTCGATCCCTGGATCAAGGCCTGGGGCGAGACCTGCGTCGGGCTCACCTGCGCCGGCATCAAGGGTTACTTCTGGAACTCGATCAAGATGGTCGTGCCGGCTGTCGCGATCTCCACCATCATGGGGGCGCTGAACGGTTATGTGCTGACCAAATGGCGCTTCCCCGGCCACACGCTGGTGTTCGGGCTGATGCTGTTTGCCTGCTTCATCCCGTTCCAGTCAGTGCTGTTGCCGATGGCAACGATCCTGGGCTCCCTCGGCCGCTTCGGCATGACGCTGCAGAATACCACGGGCTTCAACTTCGGCTTCGGCAATCCGACGGTCAATCTGGTCTTCGTGCATGTCGTCTATGGCTTGGGCTTCACGACGCTGTTCTTCCGCAATTTCTACGAGGCCTTTCCGACCGAGCTGGTCAGGGCCGCCCAGGTCGATGGCGCCAGCTTCTTCCAGATCTTCCGCCGCATCATGCTGCCGAACTCGCTGCCGATCATCGTCGTCACGGTGATCTACCAGTTCACCAATATCTGGAACGACTTCCTGTTTGCCTCGGCTTACGCCGGCACCGGTGACACCATGCCGATGACGGTGGCGCTGAACAATGTCGTCAACACCTCGACCGGGGTGGTCGAATACAATGTCAACATGGCGGCGGCGATGATCGCCGCCGTGCCGACGCTCATCGTCTATATCCTCGCCGGCCGCTACTTCGTGCGCGGTCTGATGGCGGGCGCTGTCAAAGGGTAATCCATGGCCTTCCTCGAAATCTCCGGTCTCAAAAAGCGCTTCGGCGCCGTCGACATTCTCAAGGGGATCGACCTCGAACTCGAAAAGGGCGGCTTTCTCGTGCTGGTCGGCCCGTCCGGCTGCGGCAAGTCCACGCTGCTCAACACCATTGCCGGGCTGGAGACGATCACCTCAGGCGATATCAAGATCGACGGGCGCGACATCAGCGGGCTGCATCCCTCCAAGCGCGACATCGCCATGGTGTTCCAGTCCTATGCGCTCTATCCGAACATGACGGTGGCGGGCAACATCGCCTTCGGCATGGAGATCCGCGGCGTGCCCAAGGAGGAGCGTGCCAGGGCGATCGCCCAAGTCTCCGACATGCTGCAGATCGGCCACCTGCTCGACCGCAAGCCGAGCCAGCTGTCGGGCGGCCAGCGCCAGCGTGTCGCCATGGGAAGGGCGCTGGTGCGCAATCCGCAGGTCTTCCTGTTCGACGAGCCGCTCTCCAATCTCGACGCCAAGCTGCGGGTCGACATGCGCACCGAGATCAAGCGGCTGCATCAGCGCATGGGCACCACCTTCGTCTATGTCACCCACGACCAGATCGAGGCGATGACGCTGGCGACCAAGATCGCCGTGCTGAAGGACGGCGTGCTGCAGCAGTTCGGCACACCGGCCGAGATCTATAACAGCCCCTCCAATATCTTCGTCGCCGACTTCATGGGATCGCCGGCGATGAACCTGCTCAACGCCACCGTCGAGAACGGCGCCGGCGGGCTCGAAGTCTCGCTGGAGCGGCCGAATGCCGCCCCGCTCAAACTGCCGGTCATATCAGGCAATGACGGTCTGACCGCCTATACCGGCAGGCAGGTGATCTTCGGCATCCGCCCGGAGGCCTTGACCGACCCCGATGGCGCCGACCGCAAGGCGCGCTCGCTGACCGAGGGCGATTGCCTGATCGAGGTGGTCGAACCGGCCGGCTCCGACACCTTCGCCGTCACCAAGCTCGGCGGCAAATCTGTCGTCGCCCGCCTGCGCGCCGATACAGGCATCGCGCCAGGACAAAATACCCGCCTCGCCTTCAATCTCGACAAGGCCGTCTTCTTCGATCCGGAAACACAGGCGCGGATTGCGTGATGGCCGTCAGGCGGCCGTCACACCGAGCGTCACCGGCGCGAAACGCGAGGAGACCGCTTCGACGGTGATCTCGCCGGTGAACCCTGTCGCCTCCAGCCAGAAGCCGGCAGTGCCGCCCTGCAGTGGCACGTTGGTCGGGCCGACGATCCTTGCCGGGCCGTGAACCTTCAGCGAAATGCTGTCGTTCATGAAGGGCAGGCGCTGGCCGCGCTGGTCGAGGGCGCGGATGATGACGCGCGTGCTGTCGCGTTCGCGTGCCCTCAGCGTCGAGCTGTCGGCAACGACTTCCAGGGTCGTGGGCAGCGGATCGGCCGCCAGCGTCAGGCTGGCCACCGGCTCCCCGCCGATATAACCGGTGAAGGTGCCGTCGATCCATTCGAGACCCCAGGTGCCGAGCTCGTCGGCGGTAAAGTGCCGATGGTCGAGCACAACGGGCGGATGCGGCAGATGCGGGTAGTTTTCGCGGTCCGGACCGATGCGCTTGCTGAGCGAGCCATATTGCAGCTCCACCTCGTCGCAGTTGGTCAGGATGATCAGCGGCAGCACGCCGCCGATATTGCGTTCGCCGCGCGCCCAGAAGGTCACCGGCTTCATGACGATCTCCTCGGAAGGGTCGCACTGGCTGATATAGGCATAGGCCGCGAATTTCGGCTCGCGGAACATGTCCATCACGCCGTGATAGCAGATGCGGTCGCCGGAGCCGAAATCCTTGTGGGTGTTGTAATCGAACATGCACCAGCCGATGGCGCCGGAGATATCAGGGTCGCCATAGGCGGCATTCAGTACATCAAGGTGCCGGCGCACATGCTCGGCCTGGCGCTGCTCCTGGTCATAAATCTTCGTCGGGTGCATGTGGCCGTTGAACTCGGTGATGAGGTACGGCACCTTGTGGGACAGTCCGGTATTTTCCTGCTGAGCGCGCAGCGCGGTGCGTGGGCGGTTGGCGCCCGGCAGCTCTTCATTGCCGAGGATGAAGTCGTTCATCGTGTAGACGTCTTCGAGCAGCTCGCTCTCGGTGAGATAACGCACGCCGCCGGTCTGGCGGGTGCTGTCGAGTTCACGGGCGAGGCGATTGGTCTCGGCGTAGAAATCGTGATTATCCTGCGATTCGTTGATGCGCACGCCCCAGATGATGATCGAGGGGTGGTTCCAGTCGCGCTCGATCATGCGGCGGACGTTCTCGATCGATTCCTGCTGCCAGTCGGCATCGCCGATATGCTGCCAGCCGGGGATCTCCTCGAAAACCAGCAGACCGATTGTGTCGCATCGGTCGAGGAACCATTTCGACTGCGGATAATGCGAGGTGCGGACGATATTGCACTTCAGCACCGTCTTCATGATGTCGGCATCGCGCTCCTGGGCGGAGCGGCCGGCGGCATAACCGACATAGGGGAAGGCCTGATGACGGTTGAGGCCGCGCAGCTTCAATGGCTTGCCGTTGAGGAGGAAACCTTCCGGCGTGAATTCGGCGGTGCGGAAGCCGAACCTGGTTGAGACACGGTCGGAGCCGTGTTCGGTCCTCAGCTCGACGGTGACGTCATAGAGCGTGGGATCGGTGATGTCCCAGAGGGCGATGCCGGTGAGGCCACCAAAGGAGAGCGTGGTGCGGCTGCCGATCGTTTCGGTCGCGGCAGTGGCGACCACCGTGCCGTCGGCCTGCTTCAGCGTGGCGGTGACGGTCGCCGAGAAGCTGCGGCCCTCGGGATTGGCGATGTCGACGCGTATGGTCGCCGATTTCTCCGGGCGAAGAACGTCGGTGGTTTCGATCTTGAGATTGCGGATCGAGACCGGGTCGGTAACCTTCAGCCAGACGTCGCGGTAGATGCCGGCATAGGTCAGATAATCGATGCGGCCGCCGAAAGGCGGAATGTCGGGATTCTCGCTGCCGTCGATCTTGACGGTGACGAGGTTCTCGCCCTTGACGAGCTTGCCGGTGAGGCGGGCCTCGAAGGGGGTATAACCGTCCTTATGGGCAATGATTTCCTCGCCGTTCAGATAGACGACGCTGTCGGCCATGGCGGCGTCGAAGACGAGCGAGACTTCGCGGCCTTCGAACTCCGGCAGCCAGCGCAGCACCTTCTGATAGGTGAAGGCGCGCTGATAGCTGGTCTCGTCGAAATAGCTGAAGGGCAGTTCGACAGCGGTATGCGGCAGGCTGACCGACTTGGCCGCATCGAAAGCTTCGAGCAAACGCTGGCCGAAGCCCTCATGGAAACTCCAGCCTTCGTTGAAGGAAACGACGGAACGCATTTCAAACTCTCCCGGTTACAGCATCAGGGACGGTGCGGCGCCTTTCGGCGCGTGAAAATTGAGTCATACTATTCCTCCTTGATGCAATGGGTATGCGAGCTGTTAGGCGGTCGAGCCCCAGCGGGCGGTGCAGGTGAGCGTGATGCTGTGCGGGCCTTCGATCTCGGCGTCATGGCGTTCGATCAGTTCGACGACGGCATCAATGAAGGCAACGTGGTCGAGGCTCAGCGTGGTCAGGTCGTTGCAATCCCAGGCGGCCATAGCGATGCCGTCCTGGCCGACGATGGCGATATCATCAGGCGTGTTCTTGCCAAGCACTCGGCGGGCTGCATCGCGTGCGCCGATCGCCATGACGTCGTTGCCGCAGATGATGGCGTCGACCTTGTCACGGTGCAGCAGGAGCACGGCTTCCTTGAAGCCGGAATCATAAGAATAATCGCCGAAGGCCTGCGCTTCGAAGGAAAGGCCGCGCTTGGCCAGCGCATCGGCGAACCATTTTCGCCTGAGTTTGTCGATCCAGCTTGAATTGGTGCCGGAGAGGTAGGCGAAACGCTTCTTGCCGTCGCGGACAATCTTGTCGATGATCTCGTCCGCGGCCTCAGCGCCGTCGATGCGGATGCTGGAGACGCTTTCGTTGTCGAGCGGCTCGAAGGAGACGATGATCGGCTTCGTCGTGTGGAAAATATCGACCGCATCCTGCATCGACACCATGTCGGAAAAGACGACGACGTGATCGACCTGATAGGTGGAGGCAAGGCGCATCAGCTGCAGCCGGTCGGAATGATCGGCGCAGCAGAGGATGATCGGCAGCAATTGTCTTGCCTGCAGACGGTGGACGAGAAGCTGCTGCTCCTCGGCCTCGCAAGGGTTGCCGATCGCATTGACGACCAGAGCGACAAGGCGCGACCGCTGGTTATTCAGTGAGCGGGCGATCGCGTTCGGTTGGTAGCCATGTTCACGCGCGACGGCGAGGATGCGGTCGCGCGTCGCGCTGCCGATGCGCGAATCCGGCGAGAAGGCGCGGGAAATGGTGGCGGAGGAGACGCCGGCGAGTTTCGCCAGTTCCTTCGAGGTGATCCGCCGTCTGCTCATACCGCTCATCTTCTGCGCCTATTGGGCGACGATCCTGACGGAAGCGCCGTCGGCCGCTGCCGATTCCTTGATTGCATCCCATAGCCTAGCGAATCTGAGGCCCATTTCAACGGAGCCGGAGTTTTCCATCTTTCCCTCGCGAATGGCGAGGAAATTCTTCATCGGGTTGCCGAGAATCTCGGCTTCCTCGCGCGGCTCGGCGGTACGCCCGATACTGATCTCGCGCCAGCCACCCCAGGCGTCGATGCGTACGATCGCCTTCGAATAGAAGAAGGTGATATAGGAAGCGCAGCCCGGAGGGCCTTCGCCGGCGGCCGTCAATGTCACCAGCGCGCCGTTCTTCAGCCGGGCGGAGACGGCGGTGGCGATATCGACCTGTCTGCCGTGGTTGTTCATATAGGCCGACACACTGTCGAAATCGGAATTGGCGAGCAGGCAGACGGTGTTCATCATATGGGCGCCGGTATCGAACATGAAGCCGCCGCCGGAGATATCAGGCTGCTGCTTCCAGTGGCCGTGGTAATTCGACGACCAGCTTTCCCAGATCATGCTGGATATGGCGATCAACTCGCCGAATTCGCCGGCGAGAGCCCGCCGGCGCGTGTCGAGCACCAGCGGCGACAGGCCGCCCTGGAAGGCTGTGACAATGGTGACGCCACTCTTTTTCTGTGCGGCGATCAGCCTCTCGGCCTCAGCAACCGTCGTCACCATCGGCTTTTCCAGGAAGAGGTCGAGGCCGGCCTCGGCGACGGCGGTTGCCTGCTCGGCGTGGAAGGCATGCGGGGTCGAGACGTAGACGATATCGAGTTCGCCCCGGCATTCGCCAAGCATCTGACGATAGTCCTCGAAGCTCTTAGGTTCGGGTGCGCCGGCGGCGAGGCAGACGTCGATCAGGCGCTGGCGCGACGCCGCCGTGGTGTCGGCGAGTGCAGCGAATTCGATCTCCGGCATCTTGACCCAGCTCTCGGCATATTCCGCCGCCTTCAGGCCGGCACCGATGACGCCGAGACGCAATTTCTCAGACATGAAATTCCTCCCTGGATAGATTGTGCACACGATTGCACAAACGGTATGGCGATGGCAATATCTAAATATACAAGGAATATCAGTATATTAAAGCTCACTATCGAATCTTTTCAAAAACCGTCTTGTCAGCATTTGGAATGCGTGTACATTTTCGCGACCGGTGCTGGAGGGTGCCGTGTCTCTACAAAAGGGAGGACTTCCGTTGAAGAAGATGGTTCTTGGCGGCTTATGCGCCGTTCTGCTGAGTGCGGTTTCGACGCTGGCGCAGGCAGAAACAATCCGCATTGCAAATCATGGTCAGGCCGGCATCGACGCGATGAAGTCGACGGTCGAGCGGATCGAAAAGAAATATGGCGTCACCGTCGAGGTCATCGAATACCCGGCACCCGACAAGGATTATCTTACCAAGCTCCTGACCGAGCTCGGCGCCGGCAACGCGCCCGACCTGTTCTCCATCCCGACGACGGCTGCCGTTTCCGACATGGTGGAAGCCGGTTACCTCGCGCCTGTTACCAAGGAGTTCAAGGCTTGGGACGGCTACGCCAACCTCTATGACGTCGCCAAGGAGCTTGCCGTCAGCCCGGATGGTGAAACCTATGTGATGCCGTTCATGCTCGGCATCCAGGAAATCTATTACCGCAAGGACGTTCTCGAAAAAGCCGGCATCTCGACCGAACAGCCGAAGACCTGGCAGGAGCTTCTCGACCGCGCGGCCGAAATCAAGCAGAAGACCGGCGCCTACGGCCTGCTCTTCCCGGCCGGCGTCTCCTGGGGAAGCGGCGCCTTCGACGAAGGCTTCCAGCACCTGCTCGTCGGTTCCAAGACGCCGCAGCTCGTCGATGCCGACGGCAAGCTCGATCTCAATGGCGAAGGCATCAAGGATGTCTTCGGCGTCTACAAGGAACTGATCGACAAGGATCTGATGCCGACCCAGCCACTGCTCGGACCCGAGCCCTGGGTCGTGCCGAAGTACCAGATGTTTCCGGAAGGCAAGCTCGCCGCCACCACCTGCGGCTCCTGGTGCTATATTTTCGACTGGGGTCGCGAAAGCAAGAATCCGATCCCTGACGTGACGAAGGTGGTCGGCACCTGGACTGTTCCCGGCCAGAGCAGCGGCCAGTACGTACTTGCCAACCTCGCTGCGCCATGGGCCGTCAATTCCAAGTCGGCCAATACGGAGCTGGCGATCAAGGCGCTGATGGAGATCGGCTCGATCGAGACGCAGGTTTCCTACGCCGCCCGTATCGGCAATATCCCGGCCAGCAAGGGTGCGGCTGACAATGCCGAGTTCCAGAAGCTGACGGAACTGGTTCCGATCCATGCGGCGGCCGGGAACGGCGTGTTCCTGAAACAGGCCTCTGGTTTCGGCACGGTTTCGGAAGGTGTGGCGCGGGCCACCGAAGCGCTGCTGCGCAAGGAAACCGATGCCGCCGGCGCCCAGAAGATCCTTGTCGACTACGTCAAGGAAACGCTCGGCGACGACATGGTCAAGTAAGCTCCGGCATCGTCTCTTCCGCCAGGACGGGGACGCGGCGCCAACGCCCGCGTCTTCCCGCTTTTATTCGACAAGCCGGTTCTATCGATAAGGTTGTGAGCTTCCATGGCCCGAAACTCTCATGAAAAGCGCGCCGAGCGGCAATGGCTGCTGATCCTGCTGCCCTCGCTGGTGCTGCTTCTGGCCTTCGTCATCTATCCGGCCCTCTATTCGATCTATCTGAGCTTCACCAATGAGGCGCTGACCGGAGCCGCGGCCCTTCGTCCCCGCTTCGTCGGTCTCAGGAATTACACGCGGCTCTTCAACGACGCGAAGTTCTGGAATTCGCTGTTCGTCACCTTCGTCTTCGTCATCGGTTCGGCGGTGATCGGCCAGTTCGTGCTTGGCCTGATCTCGGCAGTTGCGTTGCGCCGCCCGATCCGCTTTCGGCGAGTGTTTTCGTCGATCATTCTGTTGCCGAATGCAGCCCCTGAGGTCGTCGCCGGTTTCATGTGGATCTCGATGCTGGCAGGCGGCGACAATGCCACACTCAGCCGCATCGTAAGTTTTTTCGGCATCACGCCGGCCGACTGGCTGCAGGTCTTCCCGCTGTCGATGATCATCGTCGTCAATACCTGGCGCGGCATCGCCACGGCGATGATCCTGCTAACGGCCGGCCTCAGCACCATTCCGGCGGAGATCTACGAGGCGGCGCGCATGGATGGCGCAACCCCGTCGCAGATGTTCCGCCGCATCACCCTGCCGCTGATGATGCCGACGATCCTGCTCTATATGCTGATCTCGGCTGTCTCCACCATCGCCGTCTTCGGCCTGGTCTATGCGTTGACGCGCGGCGGGCCGGGCGGGGCGACCGAGGTGGTCAGCATCTATATCTACAACCAGTCCTTCACGGCGTTCCAGCTGGGCTATGGTGCTGCGGTCGCCGTCGTCGCGCTCGTCATCTCGCTGATATTAGGTATCGCCTATGTCCGGGCCATGAAGGTGGAGGTCTGACATGGCCGTCGTTTCCCCGAGCGAAACTGCAAACAAGGGTCGATCCGACCTCATCGCCTATGCGACGCTGTCGCTGATCTCGATCTTCTGCGCGGTGCCCTTCTTCTGGGTGCTGCTTGCCTCGCTCGACGGCAATGCGCAGCTCTTCCTGCATTGGCCGGAGCAGTGGACCTTCGCCAACTATGTCAGAGTCTTCACCAAGGAGGACGGGGCGAAGTGGCTGTTCAACTCGCTCTTCGTGGTCGCTAGCGCGACGCTGCTGGTCATGGTGCTTTCGGGGCTCGGCGGTTATGCACTGTCGCGCACCCGGGCCTGGTGGAAGCTGCCCTTCCTCTACGCCATCCTGCTCATCCGGGTGCTGCCGCCGACGGCGCTCGTCGTGCCGCTCTACAAATTCCTGCTGACGCTGAACAATGCGGAAGCGGCAGTGCTCAGGCCGATCTTCGGCAGCTATACGCGTGACATCATGCGCTGGACCGGCTTCATCGACGGTTATCTCGGGCTGATCCTGGTGCTTGCGACGATGCAATTGCCGCTGGCGCTCTGGATCATGAAGACTTTCTTCGACGGGCTGCCGAGGGACTATGAGGAGGCGGCGCTGATGGATGGGGCGACATTGATACAGCGCATCCGCCGGGTGCTGATCCCGCTGGCGCTGCCTGGGCTGGCCGCTGCCGGGCTGTTCGCCTTCATGTCGGCCTGGGGCGATTTCCTGTTGCCGCTGATCTTCCTGTCGTCGCCGGAGCTGCAGACGCTGCCGCTCGGTCTTTTCCGCGCCTTCCTGCGCATCAACGAGATCGATTACGGCCTGTTGACCGCGCTGGCATTCATCTACCTGCTGCCTGCCGTCGTCGCCTTCGGCTTTGCGCGGCGCTTCCTCGTCCAGACGTTTTCGGGCGGCGTGAAGGGCTGAGATCAAGAAAGAGAAACAGATGATCAATCTCAGAAACGTTCGCAAATTCTACGGCGCGCTCGAGGTCATCAAGGGCGTCGACATCACCGTGGAAGACGGCGAATTCGCGGTTTTCGTCGGTCCGTCCGGCTGCGGCAAGTCGACACTGCTGCGGATGATCGCCGGCCTCGAAGGCATCGATGAAGGCGATCTCATCCTTAACGGCAATCGCATCAACGACGTGCCGCCCGACAAGCGCGGCATCGCCATGGTGTTCCAGTCCTATGCGCTCTATCCGCACATGAGTGTTGCCGAAAATATCGGCTTCTCGCTCAGCCTGAAGAAAGTACCGGAGGCGGAGATCCGCCGGCAGGTGGAAGGTGTGGCCGAAATCCTGCAGCTCACCGATTACCTCGACCGCCGCCCGGCCGCCCTTTCCGGCGGCCAGCGCCAGCGCGTGGCGATCGGCCGCGCCATCATCAAGAAACCGGCGCTGATCCTGTTCGACGAGCCGCTGTCGAACCTCGATTCGGCGTTGCGCGTGCAGATGCGCGCCGAGCTGCAGCGCCTGCACCGCGAGCTGAAAGCGACCGTCGTCTACGTCACCCACGACCAGGTGGAGGCGATGACGATGGCGGACCGCATCGTCGTGCTCAACAAGGGCGTGGTAGCGCAGGAGGGTGCGCCGATGTCGCTCTATCATCAGCCGGACAATGAATTCGTCGCGACCTTCATCGGCTCGCCGAAGATGAACATCATTCCCGTCACCGCAACGCGGCCATCGGCGGGCAAGCTGCATCTCGATAGCCCGATCGGGCTTTCGCTCGATCTGGCCGATGCGAACGGCGCGGTGCCGCAGGGCGAGGCCAAGCTTGGCATCAGGCCGGAGCATCTGAAGATCGCAGCCGAGGGCCAGGGCCATTTCACTGCCGAGGTCGTCATCGTCGAGCGGCTCGGCGTCGAGACCTACATGACCGTCGGTTCGCAGCAGCAGCCGATCGTGGTGCGCGCCGAAGGCGATATCGCGGTGCGGCCGGGCGACCGCGTGCCGCTGACGGCCGATCCCGCCGCCTGCCATCTGTTCGATTCCGCCGGCCGGGTGATCCGTCCGGCAACCGCCTGACAATTTTGCCTGAAACATCACAGCCTGGACATCGAGGCCCAAAAATCGAGGAATGCCATGACAATCAAGGTCACCATCTGGAACGAGGGACGCCACGAGCAGCTTCACAAGGAGGTTCAGGAGATCTACCCCGATCGTATCGACGGAGCGATCGCGTCAGGCATTGCCCATCCGGATTTCGAAATCCGCCGCGGCACGCTCGATGATCCTGATGAAGGCCTGCCGGACAGCGTGCTCGATGATACCGACGTGCTGCTCTGGTGGGGGCATATGGCGCATGAGGAGGTCAGCGACGGGCTGATCGACCGCGTGCAGCAGCGCGTACTGAAGGGCATGGGCCTGCTGGTTCTGCATTCCGGCCATCATTCCAAGCTCTTCCGCCGGCTGATGGGCACCAATGCCAACCTTTCCTGGCGCGAGACGTCGGAAGGCGATCTGGAGCGCGTCTGGGTGGTCAATCCCTCGCATCCGATCGCCGAGGGGCTGCCGCCCTATTTCGAGGTCAATGCCTCGGAAATGTACGGCGAGCCCTTCGACATTCCGCAGCCGGACGAGCTTGTCTTCATCTCCTGGTATTCAGGCGGCGAGGTGTTCCGCAGCGGCTGCACCTTCCAGCGTGGGCGCGGGCGCATCTTCTTCTTCAGCCCGGGCCACGAGACCTATCCGATCTATCACGACAAGACCGTGCATAAGGTGATCTCGAACGGCGTCCGCTGGGCGCGGCAGAAACACACCGATGGCCGCATCCTGGAAAACTGGCATCGGGCCGAGCCGCTGCACGGCCGCCCCGACAAACCGAAGGCCTGATCTATGGATATTGTGCGCCGGTCGTCTTTATATAAATCGAATAGACCGAACGCGTCGCGGTGATGAAGAGCCGGTTTTTCTTGGGGCCGCCGAAGGTGAGGTTGGACACCGTCTGCGGCACCCTGATCTTGCCGAGCAGCGTTCCGTCGGGCGAAAAGCAGTGCACGCCGTCGGAGGCACTCGTCCAGAGATTGCCGGCGATATCGAAACGGAAACCGTCGGGATGACCGACATCGAGGCTGCAGAAATAGCGGCTGTTGGTAAGCGCCCCGCCGTCGATGACGTCGAAAACGCGGATATGGCGCGGCACGTCATGCTTTGCGGAGCCGGAATCGGCAATATAAAGCTTCGTCTCATCGGGCGAGAAGGCAAGGCCGTTCGGCTGGATGAAATCTTCGACGACGGCATCGATCGCTCCGCTTGCCGGATCGATCCGGTAGACGTTGCGCGTGGGCTGCTCGGGCTCGGCCTTGTGGCCCTCGTAGTCCGACAGGATGCCGTAGGTCGGATCGGTGAACCAGACCCCGCCGTCGGAGTGCACGACGACGTCGTTCGGCGAGTTCAGCCTCTTGCCCTGGTAGCTGTCGGCGAGAACGGTGATCGTGCCGTCTGTCTCGGTGCGGGTGACGCGGCGGCCGCCATGTTCGCAGGAGACAAGCCGGCCCTGCCGGTCGCGGGTGTTGCCGTTGACGTAGTTGGAGGGCGACCGGAAGACGGAGACCGTACCATCCGGTGTCCAGCGCATCATGCGTTCATTCGGGATATCGCTCCAGAGAAGGCAGTTCAGGTCGGAAAACCAGACCGGGCCTTCCGTCCAGCGGCAGCCGGAATAAAGCTCCTCGAGGCCGGCGCTGCCGATGACCATTGCACCAAAGCGTTCGTCGCGGATCTCATAAATCGGATTGTCGCCCATGCCAGTTTCCTCCCTGAATGCTGCCGTTCTTTTCCTAGCGGCAAAAAGCTGGAGGTGCCAGAGCCCGGCGATGGAAATGCCAGGCTGCGGCTTTCTCAGAGGGCGGCGTCCGGATGCGGCGAGCCGTCGTAAGCGCCCCAGATCGACTGGTCGAAGCAGATGACCGAGCCGGTCATCAGGCCGGATTCGGAAGACGACAGGTAAGCGCAGGCGCGCGCCACTTCGTGCGGATCGACGAGGCGGCCGAAGGGCTGGCTTGCCGCCGCCTTCTCCAGCCAGTCGGCGGGGGCATGGTGATATTCGCGCTGGATCCGGTCCTCGCCCTCGGAGGCCATCCAGCCGATGTTCAGACCATTGACGCGGATGCGGTTGCGCAGGAGCGCGTAGGCGGTGTTCTTCGTCAGTGTTTCCAGCGCGCCCTTGGAGGCGCAATAGGCGGCGATGAAGGGCTGGCCGGCTTTGGCCGACATCGAGCCGATATTGACGATCGTACCCTCGATCTTTTCCCGGCGCATGACCTTCACCGCCTCCTGCATCAGGAAAAACGGAGCACGCACATTGACGGCGAACATGGCGTCGAAGAGTTCCGGGCTGGTGTCGAGGATGGTGCCGCGATCGGTGATGGCGGCGGCATTGACCAGCGCATCGACGCGGCCGAAGGTCTCGTCACAGGCGCGCACGACATGCTGTGCATCCTCGACCTTGCCGAGGTCGGCCTTGACGTAGACGATCCTGCCCCCGGTCGCAGCCGAAATCTCCGCCGCCTTTGCCTTGCCCTTGGCTTCGTTGCGGCCGCAGATGACGATGCCTTCCGCGCCGCGTTCGGCGAAGAGGCGGGCGATGGTCGCGCCCAATCCTTGCGTGCCGCCGGTGACGATGGCGATCTTGCCGTCGAGGCGGCCGTGGTCTGTGCTCATGTGGTTCCTCCATTGTGATGATGTGCGAATAGCCTCCCGCGGGTGCGGGAGGCCTTTGTCGGTGTGGATAGGCAGCTTGTTCCCGTTGCCCGTCAGCTCAACTTCTTCTGCGCCTGCTCGGCAAGTGCTGCCGTAAAGGCGTCATCGCTCCAGCCTTCCTTCAGCGCCTCATGCATCAGCTGCGCCTGTGTCTTCGGCGCCAGTCCGCCGAGCGGCGGGTCGCGGTCGAGGTTGGTCGGGAAGGAGTAGCCCTCGGCGCAGGCGGCGACGGCGTTGGCGATTTCGTCAGGCGAGAGCCTGCCTTGAAAGGCCTTCAAGGCGGGAAACAGCCTGGCGCTCATCCTCTCGCGATTGACGGTTTCCATTGCCCGGCCGAAGGCGGAGGAGACCTGCAGGAGGTTGGCGACACGTTTGATGTCGGCCGAGCGGTTGGTGCCGGCGGCATGGAAGAGGGCGGGATTGAAGAAGACGAGGTCGCCTTTTTCGAGCGGCAGCTGGACATGGTTGGCCTCGAAATAATCCCGGAACTCCTGCCGCTTTAGCGCGAGGTAACCCGGCACATAGGTCTGGCTGTGCGGCAGGAAGAGTGTCGGGCCGCTTTCGAGCGGCATGTCGCAATGGGCGACCGCACCCTGCAGCGTCAGCACCGGCGAGAGCCGGTGCACATGCACCGGAAATTGTTCGATCACCTTCGACGACTGAAAGCCGAGATGGTAGTCGCGATGCGCCGACTGCGCCGAACCGCCCGGATTGACGCGGTTGACCTGCGCCGTCATCTGGTAGCTCGGGCCAAGCCAGGCTTCGCTGGCCAGAGCGATGATGGCATTGCCGTAATATTCGGCGAAATTTGCCGGATCGGCGAGGCAATGTTTTTCCAGCGAGTTCCAGATACGGTCGTTGGCGCCGGGTTTGGCAAAATGATCGCCACCGCCGGTCGAGGTGCGGTGCTGTTCCTCGATGATCGCATCGAAGATCACGCTGGCTCGATCGATGATGCCGGTGTCTTCGTAAGCGCGCTTGAACACGACGACACCAGGACCCTCGCCGAAGGCGTCGCAGACTTCCGCCAGCACGGCGCGTCGGCCTTCTGGCGTTGCGGCCGCCGCCATCACCTTGCGGCTGTCATAGATCAGGACGTTTTTTTCGACCGCAGACGCCGAGGGGTAATCGGCAAGCGCGGTGGTCTTTTCCGCAAGGGCGCGAAACTCATCGAGATCGCAGGCGTCTTCGCTCAGCCAGACGCGGTCGGCGCGCAGTTTCTGCTGGTTGTCGGTTTTCATGGCGGGCTCCTCCCTCTTTCCAATGGAGGCACTATACGCCGCGATGCCGGGTGATATAGATCAGAAATCCATCAAAAAACAATCAGGCCGGTCGCATGGCACACCTCTTTCTCGTCAAGGATATTGCCTTCCAGGCCGGGCTCAGCACCGCGACCGTCGACCGGGTGTTGAACGGCAGGCCGGGCGTGCGCCGGCAGACCGAGATGCGGGTGAAGGCGGCGATCGCGGAACTGGAGAAGCAGCAGGCCGGCGCGATGGGCAGCGGCCGCATGCTGGCGATCGATATCGTCATGGAGACGCCGCAGCGTTTCAGCGATGCGGTGCGCGCCGCCTTCGAGGCGGAGATGGCGACCTTTCTGCCCGGCGTCTTCCGCTGCCGGTTCCATTTCGCCGAGATGATGAAGCCGGCCGAACTGGTGCAGCTTCTCGATCGCATCCGGCTGCGCGGCACGCATGGCATCGTACTCAAGGCGCCTGACGTCGCCGAGGTGGCGGCCGCCGTTGCCCGGGCGGATGCGGCCGGCATTCCCGTCGTGACGCTGGTGACCGACCTGCCGAATTCGGCACGCATCGCCTATGCCGGCGCCGACAACCGGGCAGCGGGAGAGACCGCTGCCTATCTGATCGGCGAATTTCTCGGGAATGATGGTGGCAAGGTGCTGGTGACGCTGTCGAGCGGACGGTTCCGCGGCGAGGAGGAGCGCGAAATCGGCTTTCGCCGCATCATCCGCGCCCGCTATCCCGACATCGGCATTACCGAAATCAGCGAGGGGCACGGCACCGATGCCGCGACAGGAACGCTTGCCGCGGTAGCGCTTGCGGCCGATCCCGCCATCAACGCCGTCTATTCGATCGGCGGCGGCAACCGGGCGGTGCTGGCGGCCTTCGACGCGGCCAAACGTCCCGTCCGCGTTTTCGTCGCTCATGATCTCGATGCGGATAATCGCGCCCTGCTTGCGGCGCGTCGGATCGGCTTCGTGCTGCATCATGATCTCAGGACCGATGCACGTTCGGCCTTCCGGGCGATCATGAGTCGGGCGACTGCATTGCCGCGCGCAGTTACGCCCTCGCTTTCATCCGTCGAAATCGTCACGCCCTACAATATGCCCGCGGCCGGGTGAGCCAATTGGCTTTCCTTTAATGCCGAATTCGGGCTACGCTTTAGCACGAGTGAAGGTGAGAACATGGATTACAGCGACGTCAGCACGATTGCAGCCTGGATCACGGAGCAGGGACTGAAGGGCGTTTCGGAAGCCGAACTGATGACCGGTTTCTGCTCGGCTTGCCGGGATGCCGGCCTGCCGCTCGACCGTGGTCTGGCGCTGATGGATACGCTGCATCCGGTGCATGAGGGCCGTGCCTTCCGCTGGGACAGCATCGAGGAAATCCAGACCGAGTTCGAATATGGTCCGACGATCTCGGGGGAGGCGGCGTCGAACTGGCAGCGTTCGGCCTTCTATCATCTTTGGTCTCGCAACGAGCGGGAGATACGCCGGCGTCTCGGCTTCGGCGATCCGATCGATTTCTCCATGCTCGATACGATCGCTGAAGCCGGTCACACGGATTTCGTGGCGATGATGCATCGTTTTTCCGAGGCCGGAACGATCGGCGAGATGGATTGCTTCTTCTCGCATTTCGCGACGAAACATCCCGAGGGCTTTTCCGATCACGACCTCGCCATTCTGCGCAAGCTGGTGCCGGTGTTGGGGTTGGCGATCAAATGTATCGCGCTCGGGCGTATCGCCCGCACCATCGCCGAGGTCTATCTCGGCGAGGACGCGGCGCGCCAGGTGATGGAAGGCAAGATCAGCCGCGGCAAATCGGAGCGAATTTCCGCGGCACTCTGGTTCTCCGACCTGCTGAACTATACCAAGATCTCCGACAGCGTGCCGCCGGAGGAGATCATCCCGCTGCTCAACGACTATAGCGAGGCGGTGATCACGGCGATCCACGAGTCCGGCGGCAACGTGCTGAAGCTGATCGGCGACGGTGTGCTCGCCATCTTTAAGGGCGAGGTGCCAGCGGAGACGTGTCGCGCGGCGCTGAGCGCCGAATCGCTGCTGCGGGAAAAGCTCACCACACTGAATGCCGCGCGTGCGGCCGATGGCCGGGCGACGACCGACGTCTATATCGGCCTGCATATCGGCGATGTCTTCTACGGCAATATCGGGAGCCAGGACCGGTTGGATTTCACCGTTATCGGACCTGCCGTCAACGAGGTCAGCCGGATCGCCTCAATGTGTCGTTCCGTCGATCTCAACCTGTTGATCTCCTCCGATTTCGCCGCGGCGGTACCGGAGCAGCAGCGTACCGCACTCGCCTGCGTCGGACGTTATGCGTTGCGCGGCGTGCAGCGCGCGCAGGAACTCTATACCCTCGACAGCGCCCGGCTGAACAGCTGAGTTCCTGACTGCAAGGTCTATCGCAACAGGCCCTGACCGCCGTCGATCCAGATCGGCGTACCGGTGATGTGTCGGGCGCGGTCGGAGGCGAGGAAAAGGATTGTTTCGGCGACGTCCTCGCTCTTGCCTGCCTTGCCGCCGGCGATCGGGATATCCCCCTGCGGCCAGATGACGGGAACCTCCGTCTCCTCGCGGTGGCGGCTGTCGGTATTGGCGCTGATATTGGTCTCGATTTCGCCGGGGCAGACGGCATTGACGCGGATGCCGTGTCGGCCGAGTTCGAGGGCGAGCTGCAGGACCATGGCGACCTGGCCCGCCTTGGTTGCGGTGTAGGCGGTGGCGCCCGGCGTGGTGAAGGTACGGGTGCCATTGATCGAAGAGACGACGATGATTGAGCCGCCGTGGCGCTTCAGATGCGGAACCGTCAGATGCAGGGTCAGATAGGTGCCGCGCAGATTGACGGCGATGGTCTTGTCCCATTCTTCCGGTTTCAGATCGTCGATCGGCGCCCACACACCGTTGATCCCAGCATTGGCGACTACGATGTCGAGGCCGTCGAAGGTGTCGGTCAGTTGTTCCACGGCGCCTCGCATTTGAGCTTCGTCGCTGGTATCTGCCGTCAACGCGATCGACTGGCCGCCGGCGGCCTTGATCTCGGCGCAAGTTTTTTCGACTTCGTCGGCGGTGCGGCTCAATGCTGCGACCCTTGCACCCTCGGCAGCGAGCCGCAAAGCGGCGGCTTTGCCGATGCCGGAACCGGCGCCTGTTACCAACGCGATCTTTCCCTTCAGCTCCGTGGGCGGGCTCTCCTTGCCGTTTTGTCGGTAAGCCAATGCTTCGCATGGCTGTTGGTTCCTGAAGGAGAGCAGGTCGCTGGAGCGCGGTGCTAGAGCCTCCTGAGGAGGCTGTGGCTCAGCGCCCATCTCTCAGGTCCATGGACGGCGGCAAAGAGCAGACCGGCGAGGAAGGTAAAGTGATCGACGAAGAAGCCGAACTCGGCCTGATTCTGCTGCCAATGGGACGGACCGTGGAAGGCGAAAGCGAGGAAGATCACATAGATGGCTGCGAGCAGGCTGGCCTCGGAGAAGAAGGCCCCTGATATGAAAGCGAGCGCCAGCGCGATCTCAAAGAAGGCAGCGATCCAGGTAAGGAATGTCGCCATCGGAAAGCCGGCGGCAGTGATATAGCCCACTGTTGCGCCGATATCGGCAAACTTGAAGCCGGCGGCCATGAAGAAGACGAAGCTGAAGATGATGCGGGCGACGATGATCGCGATTGCTCTGGCCATCCTGAAATCTCCTCTTTGAGCTTCCATTATGACGGACGAGACCCCCGACATCCTACACGGTGAATGAAAAAGGGCCGCTTGCGCGACCCTATCACTTTGAGTTGCGCATAATCCTTTCCGAAAATCGGTTCCGATTTTCGGGGTTATGCGCTCTCACCACTCGGCGAAGCTGCCGTCGGCGTGCCGCCAGATCGGGTTGCGCCAGCGGTGACCTTCCTTCGCGCGCTCGATGACATAGGCTTCGTCGACCTCGATGCCGAGACCCGGACCCTGCGGGATCGAGACGAAACCATCGGCATAGTGGAACACCTCCTTGTTGGAGATATAGTCGAGGATGTCGTTGCCCTTGTTGTAGTGGATGCCGAGGCTCTGTTCCTGAATGAAGGCATTGTAGCTGACGGCATCGACCTGCAGGCAGGCGGCGAGCGCGATCGGGCCCAGCGGGCAATGCGGCGCCAGCGCCACGTCGTAGGCTTCGGCCATCGCCGCGATCTTGCGGCATTCGGTGATGCCGCCGGCATGGGAGAGATCCGGCTGGATGATGTCGACATAGCCGTCGGACAGAACCTGCTTGAAATCCCAGCGCGAAAAGAGCCGTTCACCGAGCGCGATCGGCGTCGACGTATGGTTGACGATATCGCGTAGCGCTTCCTTGTTTTCGGAAAGCACCGGCTCTTCGATGAACATCAGCTTGTAGGGGTCGAGCTCCTTGGCGAGAACCTTCGCCATCGGCTTGTGCACACGGCCGTGGAAATCGACGCCGATGCCGATATGCGGGCCGATCGCCTCGCGGATGGCGGCGATGGTCTCAACTGCTTTCTCCACCTTTTCGTTGGTGTCGACGATCTGCATTTCCTCGCAGCCATTGAGCTTGATCGCCTTGAAACCGCGGGCAACCACTTCCTTGGCATTGTTGGCGACATCCGAGGGGCGATCGCCGCCGATCCAGGAATAGACCTTGATGCGATCACGGAGCTGGCCGCCGAGCAGGGAATGGATCGGCTGGCCGAGCGCTTTACCCTTGATGTCCCACAGCGCCTGGTCGATGCCCGAGATCGCGCTCATGTGGACGGCGCCGCCGCGATAGAAGCCGCCGCGATACATCACGGTCCAGTGGTCCTCGATGAGGAAAGGATCCTTGCCGATCAAGTAGTCTTCCAGCTCATGGACGGCGGCCTGAACGGTCAGCGCACGGCCTTCGACGACCGGTTCGCCCCAGCCGACGATACCTTCATCGGTCTCGACCTTCAAAAACAGCCAGCGCGGGGGAACGATATAGGTGGTGAGTTTGGTGATCTTCATCGCTGTTCTTTCAGTCTCTTCCCGGGTTTGCGATCGGCGGCGCGTCCGCAGATTTGTCGTGATCGATCATTTCGTTCTGCCGATCGCTTTTTCGGCGGCGGCAAGATCGCGCACCGCAAGATCGAGCATGCGGTTGGCGCATTCGCGGGCGCCCGCCTTGTCGCGCATGCGCAGGGCCTCGACCAGCTGGCCGTGAACGAGCACCGCATCCTCGCGATTCTCGACGCCGATATTGGAGGCATGCAGCGCATATTTCAGCGCCGCGTGAATGGCGCTCGACAGGCGGCGGAAGACCTGATTGTGGCTGGCGGTGAGCAGCACCGTGTGGAACATGACATCGGCATCGGTGAAGCTTTCCGGGTCGCGGGCGCTGTCGCGCATCTGTCGCCAGGCATTGTCGAGATCGGCGATCTCCTGGGCGCTGGCGCGCTCGGCGGCATATTCGGCGGCTGCCGGCTCGATGGTGCGGCGGGCTTCGAGAATGCAGCCGAGCAGGTCGAAATCCTTGATATAGGGACCCATCCATTCAAGCACGTCGGCGTCCAGGATATTCCAGTCGTCCTTGTCGCAGACGGTGGTTCCGATGCGTGGTTTCCCGCGGACGAGGCCTTTGGATTCCAGCACTTTCAGCGATTCGCGAATGACGGTGCGGCTGACGCCGTAGAGTTCGCAGAGATCGTTCTCGCGCGGCAGCGGCGAGCCCGCGGGATAGCGGTCCGCACAGATATCCTGAGCGATCGCCGCCGTGACGTTGCGGCGTACGCGCGGGCGGCGCTCGATGCGGCGGCTTTCGGCCCCGCTCTGTCGCTCGATTGTTTCCAACTCACCTCTCCGCTCTGTCTCGCGTGCTAGGCAATCGAACCTGATTATCCGAATTCGATCCGCATTGCGACGCTTCCTCCCGGCATCTCGTCAATAATCCTATTATTACAATCATCATACATTGGCAATTGACTGGTATGATGATTTATCATAATTCATTGGACGTTGCCTGGGAGGCAGCTGCTCGGTTTTTGAGAGTTTAGGGAGAGAGACATGCGCTTGTTCAAAGCAGCCATTCTGGCTGGCACTTTCGCCATTCTGGCAGCCGGCTCGGCATTTTCCGCGGACGTCAAGATAGGGTTTATCGTCAAGCAGCCTGAGGAGCCGTGGTTCCAGGACGAATGGAAATTCGCCGACCAGGCCGCCAAGGAAAAAGGCTTCACCGTCGTCAAGATCGGCGCCGAAGACGGCGAGAAGGTCCAGTCGGCGATCGATAATCTCGGCGCCCAGGGTGCGCAGGGCTTCATCATCTGCACGCCCGACGTCAAGCTTGGCCCCGGCATCGTCGCCAAGGCCGAAGCCAACCAGCTGAAGCTGATGACGGTCGACGACCGCCTCGTCAGCGCCGACGGCAAGCCGTTGGAAGACGTGCCGCATATGGGCATTTCAGCCACCAAGATCGGCGAGACCGTCGGCCAGGCGATCGTCGACGAAATCAAGAAGCGCGGTTGGGACATGAAAAATGTCGGCGCCGTGCGGGTCTCTTATGACCAGCTGCCGACGGCCGTCGACCGTGTCGAAGGCGCGATGTCGGTGCTGAAGTCCGCCGGCTTCCCGGCGGAAAACATCTATGATGCGCCGCAGGCGAAGACGGATACGGAAGCGGCGCTCAACGCGGCAACCACCGTTCTCAACAAGCATGCCGACGTGAAATACTGGGTCGCCTTCGGCCTCAACGACGAAGCCGTCCTCGGCGCCGTCCGTGCCTCCGAATCGGTCGGCATTCCGGCGGCGAACGTCATCGGTGTCGGCATCGGCGGTGCGGAATCGGCCATCAACGAGTTCAAGAAGCCGGCGGCGACGGGCTTCTTCGGCACCGTCATCATCTCGCCGAAGCGTCACGGCTACGAGACGGCGCTCAACATGTACGACTGGATCGCCAACGACAAGGAGCCGGCAAAGCTGACGCTGACCTCCGGTTCGCTGGCGCTGCGCGACGACTACGAAAAGGTCCGCAAGGATCTTGGCATCGAGTGATCGTCCTTCCAAGATGATATCGTCCGGCGGCCGCTGAGCGTGCCGCCGGGTCCTTCTCGGCGGAGCGATGATGGCTTTCCTCGAATTCAGCAATATCTCCAAGGGTTATCCCGGCGTGCAGGCGCTGGCGGATGTTTCCTTCACTGTCGAGAAGGGCGCCGTCCACGGCCTGATGGGCGAAAACGGTGCCGGTAAATCGACGCTGATCCGCGTACTGTCCGGCGATCAGGCCGCCGATGGCGGCAACATCCTCATCGACGGCGAGGAGCAGAGATACGGGTCCGTCCGCGACGCCTTCCATGCCGGCGTCATCGTCATCCATCAGGAACTGCAACTCGTTCCGGAGTTGACCATCGCCGAAAATCTCTGGCTCGGACGCTTTCCGGCCAAGGGCGGCGTGATCCATTCGAAGACGCTGATCGAGACAGTGCGGTCGAAGCTCGAGGAGATCGGCATCGACGTCGATCCGTCGGCCAAGGTCGCCTCGCTTTCGATCGGTGCACGGCAGATGGTCGAGATCGCCAAGGCCGTCATGCTCGATGCACGGGTGATTGCGCTCGACGAGCCGACCTCCTCGCTTTCCTCACGTGAAAGCGAGATCCTGTTTTCACTCATCGACAGGCTGAAGGCGAAGGGAACGGTCATCCTCTACGTCTCGCATCGTCTCGACGAGATCTTCCGTCTTTGCGACAGCCTGACGGTGCTGCGCGACGGCAAACTTGCCGCCCACCATCCTCAGATCGCCGAAACCACGCGAGAGCAGATCATCTCGGAAATGGTCGGACGCGAGATCAGCAATGTCTGGGGATGGCGCGAACGTCCGCTCGGCGGCGTCCGGCTAGAGGTCAAGGGCCTCTCGGGACCGAGGCTGCGCCATCCGATCAGCCTTTCCGTCCGCCAGGGCGAGATTCTCGGTTTCTTCGGCCTGATCGGCGCCGGCCGCAGCGAGATGGCGCGGCTGCTTTACGGCGCCGACACCAGGCATCAGGGCCAGGTGACGATCGACGGCGTTGCCGTTTCGCCGAACAATCCGAAGGCGGCGATCAATGCCGGCATGGTGCTCTGCCCCGAGGACCGCAAGTTCGACGGCATCATCCAAGGGCGATCAATCGAAGAGAATATCGCGATCTCGTCGCGCCGGCATTTTTCGCCTTTCGGCATTTTGAGCCCGAGACAAGAGGCGGCGCTGGCGGACCAGTTCATCGCCAAGCTTCGGGTGCGAACGCCGTCGCGCAAGCAGGACATCATCAACCTCTCCGGCGGCAACCAGCAGAAGGTCATTCTCGGCCGCTGGCTGTCCGAGCAGGGGATCAAGGTGCTGGTCATCGACGAGCCGACGCGCGGTATCGATGTGGGGGCGAAATCGGAAATCTACGAAATCCTCTACGAGCTTGCGGCCGGTGGCATGGCGATCGTGGTGATCTCCAGCGAGCTGCCCGAAGTCATGGGCATTTCCGATCGCATCATGGTGATGTGCCAGGGCAGGGTGGCGGCCACTGTCGCTCGCCAGGATTTCGACGAGCGCAACATCCTGACGGCAGCACTTCCCGACAAGAACGCCGCAGGCACCATTTAGAGCGGTTCAGCTTTTCATGGAAACGCAGAACCGCTCTAACTTTTGTTTTTACGCAATTCCGGACGGAAAACCGCTTCGCACTTTTCCTGGAATTGCTCTAGGACCAGGAATATACGGACGATGAATTCGTTAAAAAAAATCCTTCTCGGCGAGCAGGGGCTGGTGGTGATCTTTGCTGCCGCCTTCGTGATCGTCTCGCTCTTCGTTCCGAACTTCCTGACCGAGCGAAACATGCTGGGGCTGCTGCAGTCGGTCGTCACGATCGGAATCGTCGCGTGCACGATGATGTTCTGCCTGGCATCGCGCGATTTCGACCTTTCGGTCGGATCGATCGTCGCTTTCTCCGGCATGATCGCGGTGATGGTCTCGAATGCGACAGGCTCCATTCCCGTCGGGCTGGTCGCCGCCCTGCTTTGCGGCGCCGTCGTTGGTTTTGTCAATGGTATCGTCATTGCGCGCTTTCGCATCAATGCGCTGATCACCACGCTTGCGACCATGCAGATCGTGCGCGGGCTGGCGCTGATCGCCTCCGATGGCCGCGCCGTCGGCATCAACGATCCCGATTTCTACCAGCTTGCCCTGTCGCGCTTCCTGACCGTGCCGACGCCGATCTGGATCATGCTGATCCTTTTCATCCTCTTCGGTTTCGTGCTCAACCGCACCGTCTTCGGCAAGAACACCCTGGCGATCGGCGGCAATCCCGAGGCCTCGCGGCTTGCCGGCGTCAACGTCGTCAACATGCGCATCTGGATCTTTGCGCTGCAGGGTCTCGTCTGCGGCATTGCCGGCATCCTGCTTGCCTCGCGCATCACCTCCGGCCAGCCGAATGCGGCGACAGGGCTTGAGCTTTCGGTGATTTCGGCCTGCGTTCTCGGCGGCGTTTCGCTGGCTGGCGGCCGGGCGGCGATGAGCGGCGTCATCGTCGGCGTGCTGATCATGGGCATTGCCGAAAACGTCATGAACCTCTTGAATATCCAGGCGTTCTATCAGTATGTGGTCCGCGGGCTTATCCTGCTGATCGCAGTGCTGCTCGACAATTTGAGGTCTTCGGCTGCGGGGCGACGCGGATGAACCAAGGACAAGACGGGGACGACATCGAACTGAGGCATGGCGATCTCGCTGTCCGGGTCAGCCGTCGGGGCGCCGCCGTCACTGCCGCGACCTATCGAGGCATCCCCTTTCTCGTGGCGGCCGGCGGGCCGGATGGAGCGATGGCGAATTTCGCGATGGTGCCGTTCGGCAACCGCGTTGAAGGCAACGCCATGTCCTTTGCCGGATACGACTATGCCTTCCAGCCGAATACTTCCGATCCGCTCTATCGGCACGGCGACGGCTGGCTCAGCCTCTGGCAGCTTGAAGACTCCAGCCTGGAGCATGCGCAATTCTGCTTTTCCCGCAGCGCCGACGGGGTTTCACCTTATGCCTATCTGACCCGACAGGAGATCCGTCTCGCCGGCGATGCTTTGGTGCTGAGGCTTTCCGTGGAAAACCGCGGCCAAGCCGCCCTTCCTTTCGGGCTCGGTCAACATCCCTTCTTCGCGCGGACGCCAAAGACGCGACTGACGATTGCTGCCGATCGTTACTGGAACGAGCGGCCCGACCATCTTCCCGATGTGCCCGGCCCTGTGCCCGATGATTTCGATTTCAGGTCCGAAAAGCTTTTGCCGCAGAAATGGATGAACAATGCCTTCGAGGGGTGGAATGGGCGGGCGGCAATCGCCTGGCCGGAACTTGGAATCCAGGCGGCGCTGGAAGCCGACGGTGCGCTCGATCGCTTCATGCTGTATATGCCGGTCAACCGGAGCGACTTCTTCTGCCTCGAGCCGATGAGCCATCTGCCGAACGGCCACCACCTTCCCGATTTCGGTGGGCTCACGCCGCTTGCGCCTGGTGAGGCGCTTGCCGGCACGGTGACGATCCTGATGTCGGCGCTGCCGGTTCAACCGAAGGGGTGATAGGATGGCCAGCCGTCTGCAGGGCAAGAACATCCTGATAACAGGTGCTGCGCAGGGTATCGGCCTCGCGATCGCAAAGGCTTTCATGCGGGAGGATGCCGCCGTCTTTCTCGTCGATCGCGATGCGGCGCTGCTGGCTCAGGCGGCGAAAGAGCTCCAGAGCAGCGGCGGCCGGCTTGGTTATCTGCCGGCCGATATTACCGATGCCGGCACGATCACGACATTGGTCGCTCAGGCGAGTGAAGAGATCGGACAGCTGAACGCGCTCGTCAACAATGCCGGGGTGAATGTCTTCGCCGAACCGCTCGAGACGACGGACGAGGAGTGGAACCGCTGCTTCGACATCAATCTCAAGGGCGCATGGAACTGCTGCAAGGCGGTGCTGCCGGGGCTGATCGAACAGGGCGGTGGCGTCATCCTCAACATCGCCTCGACGCACGCCTTCACCATCATCCCGCACACATTTCCCTATCCGCTGGCAAAACACGCCCTGCTCGGGATGACGAAATCCTTAGGGCTCGAATATGCCGCCCGAAATATCCGTGTGAACGCGCTGGCGCCGGGCTATGTCTCGACGCAGAAGGTGATCGATTACTGGAACAGCTTTCCCGATCCGGAGGCGGCAAAGGCCGAGACGATGAAACTGCATCCCGGCGGGCGCATCGCGACGCCGGAGGAGATCGCCATGGCGGCCGTGTTCATGATCTCAGACGAGTGCCCGTTCATCAATGCCACCTGCCTGACGATCGACGGCGGCCTCAGCGTGCTGCAGCATCCCGCCTGAAAGGGCTTCGATAGCGCTAATTTTACAAGCCTGTCGTCTTCTCGGGATAGAGCATTATATTGCCCATCGGGAAGGCTATCTGATCTCCCGCAGGCATGGAGCGGCCCCTGCCGCTTTCTGAAAGCACAATCGAAAACAGGAGGACGGCATGCAGATCAATCGCACGGCTTCGGCTCATTGGACCGGTGGCCTCAAGGACGGAAAAGGCCTGATCTCGACGCAGAGCGGCGCCCTGAAGGATTATCCCTACGGCTTTGCGAGCCGCTTCGAAGGCATTGCCGGCACCAACCCGGAAGAACTGATCGGTGCCGCCCATGCCGGCTGCTTCACCATGGCGCTGTCGTTGATCCTCGGCGAAGCCGGCTTTACCGCCGAGCATATGGAAACCTCCGCCAAGGTGACGCTCGAAAGCGTCGAGGGCGGTTTTGCCATAACCGCCATTCATCTCTCGCTCTCCGGCCGTATTCCCGGTGCCGATGAGGCGACCTTCACCGAACTCGCCAACAAGGCAAAGGCCGGCTGCCCGGTTTCCAAGGCGCTCGCCTCCGTTCCGATCACACTCGACGTCAAGGTCGTCTGACCCGTCACTCCATTGACGAAGTGCCGCGCGCTTCTCGCCGCGGCACTTTCCATTTGATGCCCCCATTGTCGGCGTCCGCCTATTCCGACGTCATCGGCTGTCGGACAGGCCTTCTCACCATTCATCGAGTTATCGCTTCCGACGGACCGCGCTCGTCCGGCGAGACCTTGTGCTGCGCCCCAGTATGTTGACAAGTAACTTCTGATATTTTATGACTGACGAAATTCGAAAATCGTCAGTCCTAATTCGGGTCTCGAAAATCATGAACGACATTGCGGAAAATACGCTCGACATCACGCGGCAGGAGAATGTCACGCGCATTCTGGATGCAGCCGAGCGACTGTTTCGGCACTATGGCTACAGCAAGACGACGGTGGCCGACATTGCCCGCGATCTCGGCATGTCGCCGGCCAATATTTATCGTTTCTTCGCCTCCAAGGTCGAAATTCACCAGGCGCTCTGCGGGCGCATGCTCGCCACCGCTTATCAAATCGCCTACGACATCCGCCATCAGCCGATCAGCGCCAGCGAGCGGCTGCGCCGCTATGTCGAGACCCAGCACCAGTTGACGCTGGATCTGATGCTCGACGAGATGAAGGTGCACGAGATGATCATCGTCGCGATCGAACGCGACTGGCATGTCATCGAGAAACATATCGACCGCGTCCATGATCTCATTGCCGAAATCATCGCCGAAGGCATTGCAGCCGGGGAATTCGCCGAGCAGGACCCGGTCGTTGCGTCGCGCTGCTTCGGCGCTGCGACGAACACGCTCTGCCATCCGCAGATGGTGGCGCAATGTCTTGCGAAAACGAACCGCGCGAGCGTCGACGAGCTGATCAGTTATGTGATCAGGGCGCTGAAGAAATAATGGACGGCAGCCGCCGCCGAAACCCCAAACGATCCAGGAGTGCGGAAGATGTTTTCGCTCAAGACCCTCAGCCATCGCATGCCGTCCGTCGCCAGTCTCGTGCTCTTCGGCGCCATCGGCATCGGCGTTTCCGCCTGCTCGGAAGAGAAGGCTGAGGTCAAGCAAGTCATCCGGCCGGTGAAGGTCGTCGAGATCGCCAAGGCCGGCGACACCCGCAAGCTCGACTATTCGGGCTCGGTCAAGGCACGCACGGAGATGAACCTCGGATTTCGCGTCGCCGGCAAAATCACCGAACGCCTCGTCGATATCGGCGACAAGGTGAAGCCGGGCGACGTGCTCGCTCGGATGGACTCCACCGATTACCAGCTGGCGGTCAAGACGGCGGAAGCCAATCTCGCAGCCGCTGAAAAAGGCGTCGAAACCGCCGATCTCGTGAACAAGCGCAATCAGCAGCTGTTCGACAAGAATGTTTCGCCGAAATCCCAGCTCGAGCAAGCGTCGCTCAGTTACGATCAGGCCGTTTCAAGCCGCGATGCCGCCGTCTCGGCGCTCGATCAGGCGAAGAACCAGGTGAGTTATGCGGAGCTGAAGGCCGACCACAACGGGATTGTCACGACGATCAATGCCGATGTCGGCCAGGTCGTTGCGTCGGGCACTCCCGTCGTCGCCGTTGCCGTCGACGGCGAAAAGGAAGTGCAGATCGCCGTTCCGGAAAATGACATTGCCGAATTCAAGCCGGGCAAGACAGTCAAGGCCAGCTTCTGGGCTGACGACAGGCTGGTGCTCGACGGCAAGGTGCGCGAGGTTTCCGGCAGCGCCGACCAGCAGTCGCGTACCTTTGCGGTTCGGGTGAGCCTGCCGAACGATCCGCAGGTGTTGCTCGGCATGACGGCGACGATCGAGGCCGATGTCAGCAACGGCAACAGCTATGTCTCGATCCCGCTCAGCGCCCTGGCTGAAAAGGACGGTAAGCAGATGGTCTGGACCGTCGACCGCGACACGGCGACCGTGCATGGCCGCGACATCAAGGTCGCCGATTTCACCGGCGACGGCGTGCATGTGACCGAGGGTCTCGATACCGGCGATCTCGTCGTTTCGGCCGGCACGCAGTTCATGAGCGAAAACCTGAAGGTGAAGGTGCCGGACCAGCAGTCGGCCCTGGCTGCCACGGACCAGACCGTCCGCTGAACGCGCCATAAAGAGAGAACAGGACCATGGACGCCACCACCACCGAAAAGCGGCCCTTCAATCTGTCGCGCTGGGCGATCGGACATCCAAGCATCGCCCGCTTCCTCTTCGGGCTGATCATCATCACCGGCGTGCTCGGTCTGATGCGCATGGGCCAGCGCGAGGACCCCGAATTCACCTTCCGCGTCATGGTCGTTCAGGCGATCTGGCCGGGCGCTTCCATTCAGGAAATGGAAGATCAGGTCGTCAACAAGATCGAGCGCAAGCTGCAGGAAACGCCGCATATCGACTGGGTCAAGTCGTATACGCGGGCGGGCAGTGCGATCATCACCCTGCAGGTCAAGGGCGACACGAATTCGCAAGAGGTGGCGGATGCCTTTTACCAGGTGCGCAAGAAGGTCGGCGACATCTCCAGCGAGCTGCCGCAGGGCCTGCTCGGCCCCTATTTCAACGACGAGTTCGGCGATACCTTCATCACGCTGCATTCGATCAGCGGCGACGGCTATTCCTATCCGGAACTGAAGAAATTCGCGATCCAGGCGCGCGACATGCTGCTGACGACGCCGGGCGTTGAGAAGGCGGTCATCATCGGCGACCAGCCTGAGAAGATCTATATCGACGTCTCGTCGAAGGCGCTCGCCGAGCGCGGCCTGACGATCCTCGATCTGCAGAACGCCATCAAGGGCCAGAACAATGTCGATCCGGCCGGCTCGGTCGATACCGGCCTGCGCTCGGTGCGCATATCGGTCGAAGGCGACGTGAAGAAGGCGGCCGATATCCGCGAACTGCGCCTTCGCGCCGGCGGCCAGGTGACGCGCCTCGGCGATATCGCGACCGTCAGTTCCGGGCTCGAAGATCCCTACCAGCGCAAGTACCGTTTCAACGGCCACGACAGCGTTCAGGTCGGCGTCGTGATGGCCAAGGGCTTCAATGTGACCGATGTCGGCAAGGGCGTGGAGGCGACCTATCAGCGCTTCGAGGAGGCGCTGCCCTATGGCGTCGCCGTTGATCAGATCGCCAACCAGCCCGACGTGGTGACGGATGCGGTCAGCGAATTCATGCATGCGCTCGGCGAAGCTCTCATCATCGTGCTGGTCGTCTCGTTCGTGTCGATCGGCTGGCGATCGGGCCTCGTTATCGCCATCGCCATTCCATTGGTGCTGGCCGCCACCTTTGCGCTGATGTACGAACTCGGCATCGACCTGCAGCGCATCTCGCTCGGCGCGCTGATCATCGCGCTCGGCCTGCTTGTCGACGATGCGATGATCGTCGTCGAGATGATGGAACGAAAACTGGAGGAGGGGCTCGTCAAGATCGAGGCGGCAAGCTTCGCCTATTCCTCGACCGCCTTCCCGATGCTGACGGGCACGCTGATCACCACGGCCGGCTTCATTCCCGTCGGCTTCGCCGCCTCGACGGCCGGCGAATATGTGCGGTCGCTATTCTACGTCGTCGGCATCGCGCTTGTCACCTCGTGGTTCGTCGCGGTCTACTTCACGCCGTGGCTCGGCTATATGATCCTCAAGCAGCGCCATCACGCCGGCAAGCATCACGACGCCTTCGACACCGGCTTCTACCGTCGGCTGCGCGGCACGGTCGGCTGGGCGGTGCGCCACCGCGTCATCGTGCTGCTGCTGACGCTCGGCACCTTCGTCACCAGCCTCTGGGCCTTTCAGTTCATTCCGCAGAATT
The DNA here is from genome assembly GCF_005862305.2 of Rhizobium indicum. Lineage (NCBI taxonomy): Bacteria > Pseudomonadati > Pseudomonadota > Alphaproteobacteria > Hyphomicrobiales > Rhizobiaceae > Rhizobium > Rhizobium indicum. The sequence continues at coordinate 3,285,611 of NZ_CP054021.1, forward strand.
TCTTCCCGCAATCTTCGCGGCCGGAAATTCTCGTCGATCTCTGGCTGCCCGAGGGCACCAGCATCAAGGAAGTCGAGGTGCAGGCAAAGGCGCTCGAAGCCAAGATGATGGATGATCCCGACAAGAAGTTCATCGCCACCTATATCGGCGAAGGCGCGCCGCGCTTCTTCCTGCCGCTCGATCAGCAGCTGCGCAATCCGAACTTCGCCCAGCTGCTCGTCATGGCCAATGACGAACCGGCGCGCGAGCGGCTGATCGTCAAGCTGCGGACGATCCTTGCGGAAGACTTCCCCGATATTCGCGGCAAGGTCGACCGCCTCTTCCTCGGTCCGCCGACCGGCTGGCCGGTGCAGATGCGCGTCATGGGGCCTGACCGCCAGGAAGTCAGGGAGATCGCCGATCAGGTAAAGGCGCGCTTCCAGGCCAATCCGGAGCTCGGCGCCATCCATGACGATTGGCTGGAAGAGGTGCCGGCGATGAAGCTGGTGATCGACCAGGACCGCGCCCGGGCACTCGGCGTCACCTCGCAGCGTGTGCGCCAGATGCTGCAGACCGCCATGTCAGGGGCTGCGCTCGACGATTTCCGCGATGGTGAGGAGACGGTCTCGATCGTCGCCCGCGAGCCGGATGCCAGCCGTTCGCTGCTGTCGGCGGTCAACTCGGTCTATGTGCCGACGGATTTCGGCGGCTTTGTACCGGTCTCGCAGGTCGCCAAGGTCGTGCCCGTCATGGAGCAGGGCATCGAATGGCGGCGCAACAGGCTGCCGACGATCACCGTGCGCGCCACGCTGCCTGACGATGTGCAGGCGAACGATGTGGTGATGAAGATGTATGCCGACATGAAGGACCTGCGCGACAGCCTGCCTGCCGGCTACCATGTCGAGATTCAGGGCGGCGCCGAGGATGCGGCGGAAAGCCAGATGTCGATTGCCGCCAAGGCGCCGATCATGCTCGCCGTCATCATCGTGCTGCTGATGGTGCAGCTGCAGCATTTCGGCAAGGCGATGCTGGTGCTCGCCACCGGTCCGCTCGGGATCATCGGTGCGGCGGCCGCATTGCTGATCAGCGGCGCGCCCTTCGGCTTCGTGGCGATCCTCGGCGTCATCGCGCTGCTCGGCATCATCATGCGCAACTCGATCATCCTGGTCGACCAGATCGACCAGGATATCAAGGCCGGCATGCATCGGCAGGAGGCGATCGTCGGCGCGGCCGTGCGGCGTTTCCGGCCGATCATGCTGACGGCGCTGACCGCCGTGCTGGCGCTGATCCCGATCTCGCGCGGTGTCTTCTGGGGTCCGCTCGCCTACGCGATGATGGGCGGCATCCTGGTTGCGACCGTGCTTACCATTCTGGTTCTGCCCGCCGGTTACGCCCTTTTCTTCGGCCGGGAGCCGAAGACAAAGGACGAGCCAGGCCAGCATGCCGACGCCATCCAGGAAGAGGCGGATGACAGACATCCGCCGGCGTTGGCAGCAGAGTGAGGACGGCGCGGCGAAAGCCGCGCCGTTTTCCTTGCAGGTCACAGCTTCCTCATCAAAGCGCGTCGCTGCCCACAGCGCCGCGCAGTCTTTACTGCCTGCTCCGTCTTGGAGCTGCGCGCCGATTCCATTGCCGCCTCGAAAAAGCTAAGCTGCGAAAGCATACCGGGAGACCAACCGCGATCCCGGCCACTCAGCGACGAGGCAGGGCACGACCATGGCCGATTACCATCTGGAAGCAAGCTGGAGCCCGATCGAGGGCAGTTTCGGGCGCCTCACCTTCACGCTTTTCAATCTTTCGACCGAGCCGCTGTCCAGCTTCTCGCTCGCCTATACGTCAGAGACGCGGGTCGCCGACAAACATGTCTGCGACGGCGGCAGCCTCAAGCGGCGGGTCGCGCATTTCCATGAATTCCTGCCGCCCGAGGGGCTGAGCGTGCCGCCCGGCGGGCGCTGGCGGTTCACGGTCGAGGGGCTGACCAGGGCGCCGAAACATATGACATCAGGCGTCAAGTCGGCCTATCTGACACTTGGCGACGGGCGCCACGTTCCGGTTGGTTTCGGCGATCTCATGCTCGAAGGCCGGGATGGTGGCGTGGCGCCGCCCATTCTGCCGCCGGGCCGGGCCGAGGAACCCTATTCGCTGCTGCCCTGGCCGCTGGCGCTCGGGCTGAAGGCTGGAGAGCTGCCGGTCGTCCTTTATCCGGCCGCGCGGACGCGGGCCGATGCGGTCAAGGCACTCTCGCTGGTTCTCGCGCTTTACCAGCGGCTCTACCCGGCAGACAATATGCCGTTTTCCCTCAGTGCCGTCGAAGGCGGGCGGGCCATTCGTTTCGTCACCGAATCGTCGATCGCTGCCTTCGCTTACGAATTGCGTTTTACCGCGCATGAGATCGTGCTTTCGAGTGCGGATGATGCCGGGCGGCATTACGGGCTGATCAGCCTGGCGCAATTGCTGCACGGCGCCCGCGCCGATCGCGAGCACTTCAAATTCCCCAGTTTCGGCACGATCGCCGACCAGCCGCGTTATGACTGGCGCGGCTGCCATCTCGATGTGTCCAGGCAGTTCTATCCGGTGGCGGACGTCGCGCGGCTGATCGATATTCTCGCCTGGAACAAGCTCAACATCTTCCACTGGCATCTGACCGATGACGAAGCGTGGCGGCTGGAGATCAAAGCCTACCCCGCGCTGACGGAGATCGGCGCCCGGCGCGGCCCGGATGAAGTGCTCGTGCCGCAGCTCGGCGACGGGGCGCAACCGCGCGCCGGCCATTACACACAGGAGGACGCCAGGTGGATCGTTGCGCATGCCGCCTCGCTGCATATCGAGGTGGTGCCGGAAATCGATATTCCGGGCCACAGCATGGCGACGCTGTTCTCACTGCCCGAGCTTGTCGACGGGCAGGAGGCGCCGGACAGTTACCGCTCGGTGCAGGGTTATCCGAACAACGCTCTCAATCCGGCTGTAGAATTCACCTACGAATTTCTCGGCAATGTGTTCGACGAGATGGTGACGCTGTTTCCCGGCGAATATCTCCATATCGGCGGCGACGAAGTGGCGCGTGGCTCCTGGCTCTCCTCGCCGCTCTGCAAGGCGCTGATGGAGCGGGAGAAACTTGCCGGCACCGCCGAGCTGCAATCCTATTTCCTGAAACGTATCAAAGCCATGCTGTCGGAGCGCGGCAGGAAACTCGTCGGCTGGAACGAGGTCTCGCATGGCGGCGGGGTCGATCGCGACGGCACGCTGCTGATGGCCTGGGAAAAGCCCGCCGTCGGCATTGAGCTGGCACAGGAAGGCTACGACGTGGTGATGACGCCGGGCCAGGCCTATTATCTCGATATGGCGCAGGCTGAAGCCTGGGCCGAGCCCGGCGCGGCCTGGGCAGGGTTCAGCCCGCCGGAACACACCTACGCTTACGAGGCTGAGGGTGAGCTGCCGGAGGCGCTGCAGGAGAAGATGCGCGGCATCCAGGCCTGCATCTGGACCGAGAACTTCGTCTCGCGCGCCTATTTCAACCGGCTGGTTTTTCCGCGGCTCCCGGCAATCGCCGAGGCTGCCTGGACGCCTTCTGCACGCAAGGACTGGGATCGGTTCGCAGCGGTCGTGCGGATGTGGCCGATGCTTTAAGCTGCCGTCTCGGCCTTCAGCCCCAAAAGCGCTGCCCCTATCAGGCCGGGTTCGATGCGGCATTCGCTGCGCACCACCAGCGGACGATCGAACTTGCGCAGGATGCGGGCGCGCACGGCGTGGTCGAGCTCGGCAAGCAGCGGCTCGACATTGGAAAGCCCGCCACCGACCGGCACGATGGTCGCGCCGGTGATGTTGATCGTCAGCGCTAAGGGCGAGGCGACGAGATCGACATAGACGTCGATCGTCCGTGTCGCCTTCTCCTCTCCATGGCGCCACTGAGCGATGATCTCCTCGCTGGCAAGGTCGAGATCGTGCAGCGTCTTGTGCAGGCGCTCCAGGCCGCGGGCGCCGCCGACGGTGTCGACGCAGCCCTTCTGGCCGCAGCCGCAGGCATAAGCGGGAATGGCGACGGGCGGATTGCCGGCCGCAGATGCGATGATCGGCCCGTGACCCCATTCGCCGGCAAAGCCGCCGGCCTCGTTGACGAGGCGTCCGTCGGCAACCAGGCCGCCGCCGACGCCGGTACCGAGGATGGCGCCGAAGACGATGCGGTGGCCGCGGCCGGCGCCGAGACCGGCTTCGGCCATCGCGAAACAGTCGGCGTCGTTGGCGATCAGCACCGGCAGACCGAGCTCGGCTTCGAGGTCGGCTGCGAGCGTGCGGTCGTGGATGCAGGGAATGTTGGCGCAGATCAGGCGCTGTGTATCGGGATCGACGACGCCGGCGATGGAAAGGACGATGCGGCTCGGCTGCTCACCGGTTTCGGCGATGATGCCGCGCAGGGTCTCGACGAAAGCGGCAAAATCATCCCTAGGCGTCGGGCGGCGGCCGAGGGGAAGGATGTCTGTCTCGGAGCGTGCGATGCCGCCCTTGATGGCGGAGCCGCCGATGTCGAATGAAATGATCATTGCCACTCTGCCGTTTCTCTGGTCTCCCAGCGTCTGCTTGCATTGTTGGCGGGGAATTTCAAGCGCTCATTCGGCGGTGGTGCCGCCGGCTTTAGGGTCGTGCCGTGTGGCATCCCCTCTGTTCTGCTTGATATCTCTGCCACAGGTGGGGAGATGGGATAGGCGGGACGGGTTTCCGTCTTCCATCCGTGATGGCAAGACGTTAGAGAAGTCCGGTGAGCCCAAACCTATCGGCTCCGATCGCAGCCGCAATTTCTAACCCCGCAAGTCATTCAATTGGCATATTGCATCGCCAAAATCCGGCCCTACACTTTCATCAACTGCCGGACCCACGACCATCGATACGAGAGAAAACAGTACCATCCGAAGAGCACGTCCCAAAGGCCGCCGCCTCTCATCCATTTTGCGGCAGATGGCCGCCGATCAGAGCCGCGAACGGATCTCGATCGGCGATCTGTTCAACACGATGGGCGACAGGGCGATCAGCGCGTTGATGCTGATCTTCGCGCTGCCGAACGCCTTTCCCACTCCGCCAGGCACCTCGGCCGTGCTCGGCGCGCCATTGGTCTTCCTGGCAGCACAACTGACCTTCGGGCTGAAGCCCTGGCTACCGAAGGTGATTGCCAACCGTTCGATGCGCCGGGAGGATTTCGAGACCATTGTCGGCCGCATCCATCGCTGGCTCGCCTGGGCCGAGCGCATGTTGAAGCCGAGGCTTGCGATCTTCGCCGAACCGCCGGCGGAATATCTTGCCGGGGCGGCATGCCTGCTGCTGTCGATCGTGCTGCTGCTGCCGGTCCCGCTCGGCAATATCCTGCCGGCCGTCACGATCTCCGTCTTCGCGTTCGGGATCTTGGGCCGTGACGGGCTCTTCGCGCTCATCGGCTTCGTGATGACGGCCGTGTCGCTCGTCGTCGCCGGCGGGGTGATTTACGGTCTCGTGAAGGCGGCGATCCATCTCGTCGTGCAATGGTTTGCCTAAACGGAGTTTGCTTGAGTGATGGCGTTATTTGGCCGACCTCTTTGCAACAGGCTCGACATTTGCCGGAATTTTGTTTTGATCTGGCGCGATACAGACTCAAATCATGTTCGGCGCCGGCACGCCGGCTCATTTTGCGCGGTAGGCAATAGATGGTAAAAAGATCCGAGACCCCTGCACGGCTCGACGATGCGGCGCGTGCCGGCTGGCTCTATTACGTTGCCGGGCGTACGCAGGATGAAATCGCCGCTGCTATGGGCATCTCGCGGCAATCAGCACAGCGGCTGGTGTCGCTGGCGGTCGCCGAGCGCCTGATCAAGGTGCGGCTCGATCATCCGATCGCCGCCTGCCTGGAGCTCGGCAATCAGCTGCGGCGGAAATTCGGGCTGAAACATGTGGAGGTGGTTCCGAGCGATCCCGCGTCGTCGTCGACGACGGTCGGTATCGCCGAGGCGGCCGCGGCCGAGATCGAGCGATGGCTGAAACGGGCCGAGCCCATCGTCCTCGCCATTGGGACCGGCCGCACCCTGAAGGCCGCCGTCGACCAGCTGCCGGCGATCGAATGTCCCAATCACCGCATCGTTTCGCTGACCGGCAATATCGCCCCGGACGGATCGGCGGCCTATTACAACGTCATTTTCAGCATGGCCGACGCCGTGAAGGCGCGGCACTATCCGATGCCGTTGCCGGTGCTCGTCACCTCGGCGGAGGAGCGGGAGCTGCTGCATGGCCAACAGCTGGTGCGCTCGACGCTGAATATGAGCGCACAAGCCGATGTCACCTTCGTCGGCATCGGCGAGCTCGGCATCGATGGGCCGCTCTGCGTCGACGGTTTTCTGGAGAAGGACGAGATGATGGAGCTGATGCGCGGGGGTGCCGTCGGCGAGATCTGCGGCTGGATCTTTGATGTCGACGGCAGGTTGATCGACAACCCGATCAACGAGCGCGTCGCGTCGGCGCCGATCCCGTCTCGCGACGCATCGATGGTCATTGGGCTGGCCAAGGGCAAGCGCAAGTTCAAGGCGATCAGGGCTGCCGTTGTCGGCCATCAAATCAATGCTTTGATCACCGATGAAGAGACTGCTGAGTTTTTGCTCAGGAATTGAGCAAAAAATATCCTAGTTAAATCAATTGGATGAATACCCTCTTCGGCATCGCAGCAACGATTGCCGATTGACATTCGTTATCGTTTGTTGAGTAATTGCCCATGAGCGAAGCGAATGCTCACACCCCATCTTCTGGGAGGAAGATTATGACATTGAAAACTTTTATGCTGGGCGCCTGCTCAGCACTGGCGTTTGCCGGCATGGCTTCGGCCGAGACGCTGACAATCGCAACCGTGAACAACGGCGATATGATCCTGATGCAGAAGCTGACGGATGATTTCAAGGCGAAGAACCCCGGCATCGACCTTGAATGGGTAACCCTCGAAGAGAACGTGCTGCGCCAGAAGGTCACGACCGACATCGCGACCAAGGGCGGCCAGTACGACGTTCTGACGATCGGCACTTATGAAGTTCCGATCTGGGCAAAGCAGGGCTGGCTGGTGCCGCTCGACAATCTCGGCGCCAATTACGACGTCGACGACCTGCTGCCGGCGATCCGCAGCGGCCTGACCATGGACGGCAAGCTTTATGCGGCTCCGTTCTACGGCGAAAGCTCGATGGTCATGTATCGCAAGGACCTGTTCGACGCCGCCGGCCTGAAGATGCCGGACGCCCCGACCTGGGACTTCATTGCCGACGCTGCGCGCAAGATCACCAACAAGGACAAGGAAGTCTACGGTATCTGCCTGCGCGGCAAGGCCGGCTGGGGCGAGAACATGGCCTTCCTGACGGCCATGTCCAACTCCTTCGGCGCCCGCTGGTTCGATGAAAGCTGGAAGCCGCAGTTCGACCAGCCCGAATGGAAGGACACGCTCGACTTCTACGTCAAGCTGATGAAAGATGCCGGCCCTCCGGGCGCTTCCTCCAACGGCTTCAACGAGAACCTGGCGCTCTTCCAGACCGGCAAGTGCGGCATGTGGATCGATGCCACCGTTGCCGCATCCTTCGTCAGCAATCCGAAGGACTCGACCGTCGCCGACAAGGTCGGCTTCGCGCTGGCTCCGGATAAGGGTCTCGGCAAGCGCGGCAACTGGTTGTGGGCCTGGAGCCTTGCCATCCCGGCAGGTTCGCAGAAGGCCGAAGCGGCCGAGAAGTTCGTCGCCTGGGCCACGAGCAAGGACTACACCAAGCTTGTCGCCGAGAAGGAAGGCTGGCTGAACGCACCTCCGGGCACCCGCACCTCGCTCTATGCGAATGCGGAATACCAGAAGGCGGCTCCCTTCGCCAAAATGACGATCGACTCGATCAACGCGGCCGATCCAAGCAAGCCGACCGTCAAGCCGGTTCCCTATGTCGGCGTCCAATTCGTGGCGATCCCGGAATTCCAGGGCATCGGCACGGCGGTGGGCCAGCAGTTCTCCGCAGCTCTTGCCGGCCAGCTCTCGGTCGACCAGGCCCTGCAGGCAGCACAGCAGTTGGCCACCCGCGAAATGACCAAGGCCGGCTACATTAAGTAAAACCTCCTGAGCAAGAGGCGGATCCTTGACAATCCGCCCCTCTGGGCCGCCGATTGCCCGAACTGCATCGGCGGCCGCTTTTTTCCAGACAAAGCTGCCTTGCGGCCGCTCCCCGCTTCAGTCCAGATCGGTGATTGCCATGGCAACGTTACATACCCGCTCCTCCGCGCGCCTGATGATTGCGCCCTCCGTGCTGCTCCTCTTTGCATGGATGATCGTCCCGCTGGCGATGACGATCTACTTCTCGCTGCTGAACTACAATCTGCTCAACCCCGGCATGGAAAGCTTCGTCGGTTTTCTGAACTATCAGTACTTCCTGACGGATCCGGCCTTCTTCGCGGCGCTGATCAACACGCTGCTGCTTGTCGCCGGCGTGTTGTTGATCACCGTCATCGGCGGCATCGCCTTTGCGCTGCTGCTCGACCAGCCGATGTACGGCCAGGGCATCGTGCGCATCCTGGTGATTGCGCCGTTCTTCGTCATGCCGACGGTGGCCGCACTGGTCTGGAAGAACATGTTCATGAACCCGGTCAACGGGTTGTTTGCCCATCTTGCCAAGGCGCTCGGCCTGCAGCCGATCGACTGGCTGGCGAATGCGCCGCTGTTTTCCGTCATTCTGATCGTCGCCTGGCAATGGCTGCCGTTTGCCACCCTCATCATGCTGACGGCGCTGCAGTCGCTCGACGAGGAGCAGAAGGAAGCCTCCGAAATGGACGGCGCCGGGCCGATCTCGAAGTTCATCTACATCATCCTGCCGCATATGGCGCGCGCCATCACCGTGGTGATCCTGATCCAGACGATCTTCCTGCTTTCGGTCTTTGCCGAAATCCTCGTCACCACCAATGGCGGGCCGGGCACCGACAGTACCAACCTCACCTATCTCGTCTACGTGCAGGCGCTTCTCCAGTTCGATATTGGCGGCGCATCGGCCGGCGGCATCGTGGCTGTTATCCTCGCCAATATCGTCGCGATCTTCCTCGTCCGCCTCGTCGGCAAGAATCTGGAGGCTTGAGATGGCCAGAAAAGTCACAACGCAGCGCAAGCTCATCGTCACCGCGATCGCCTGGACGCTCGGTATCCTGATCTTCTTCCCGATTCTCTGGACGTTTCTCACCAGCTTCAAGTCGGAGGCCGACGCCATTGCCTCGCCGCCGCAGTTCCTGTTCTTCCACTGGACGACGGAGAACTACGCCGAGGTGCAGAGCCGGTCGAACTATCTCGGCCACTTCATGAACTCGGTAATCATCTCCTTCGGCTCGACGCTGATCGGCCTGATCATTGCCATTCCGGCCGCCTGGGCCATGGCGTTTTCGCCGACCAAGCGGACCAAGGACGTGCTGATGTGGATGCTGTCGACCAAGATGATGCCGCCGGTCGGCGCACTGATCCCGATCTATCTGATGTTCCGCAATTTTGGCCTGCTCGACACGCGCACCGGCCTGGTGATCGTGTTGACGCTGATCAACCTGCCGATCATCGTCTGGATGCTCTACACCTACTTCAAGGAAATCCCCGGCGAGATCCTCGAGGCGGCGCGCATGGATGGGGCGTCGCTGATGAAGGAGATCGTCTACGTGTTGACGCCGATGGCGGTGCCCGGCATTGCCTCGACGCTGCTCTTGAACATCATCCTTGCCTGGAACGAGGCGTTCTGGACGCTTAACCTCACCGCCTCGAAGGCGGCGCCGCTGACGGCCTTCATCGCCTCCTATTCCAGCCCCGAGGGTCTGTTTTACGCCAAGCTCTCGGCGGCATCGACGATGGCCATCGCGCCGATCCTGATCCTTGGCTGGTTCAGCCAGAAACAACTCGTCCGCGGCCTGACCTTCGGCGCTGTGAAATAACATAAAAGGGAGAGAAACATGGGCAGCATTACCCTTCAGAAGGTTTCCAAGGTCTTCGGCGAAGCCAAGGTCATCCCTTCGATCGATCTCGACATCAAGGACGGCGAGTTCGTCGTCTTCGTCGGCCCGTCGGGCTGCGGCAAGTCCACGCTGCTTAGGCTGATCGCCGGGCTCGAGGACGTCTCCGGCGGCAAGATCGTCATCGACGGCAGGGACGCCACCGAAAAGGCGCCGTCCGAGCGCGGCCTTGCCATGGTGTTCCAGTCCTATGCGCTTTATCCGCATATGAGCGTGCGCAACAACATCGCCTTCCCGCTGAAGATGGCCGGCATCGACAAGGCGGAGATCGATCGCAAGGTGAGCGATGCCGCCCGGGTGCTTAATCTCACCGACTATCTCGAGCGCAAGCCGCGCCAGCTGTCCGGTGGCCAGCGCCAGCGCGTGGCGATCGGCCGCGCCATCGTGCGCCAACCCTCGGCCTTCCTGTTCGACGAACCGCTGTCGAACCTTGATGCCGCTCTGCGCGTCAACATGCGCCTCGAAATCAGCGAGCTGCATCAGCAGCTGAGGACGACGATGGTCTACGTCACCCACGACCAGGTCGAGGCGATGACCATGGCCGACAAAATCGTCGTCCTGAACAGGGGCAATATCGAGCAGGTCGGATCGCCGCTCGAACTCTACAGCCGTCCCCGCAACCTCTTTGTTGCCGGCTTCATCGGATCGCCGAAGATGAACTTCATCACCGGCCAACATGCCGCCGCGCTCAACGCTCATACCATCGGCGTCCGGCCCGAACATGTGCTGCTGTCGATGGAAAGCGGCGACTGGAAGGGCAGGGTCGTGGTCGCCGAACATCTCGGTTCCGACACCTTCCTGCATATCGATGCCGATGGCATCGGCATGCTGACGGCGCGCGGCAGCGGCGATTTCGCCGCCAAAGCGGGCGATACGGTCTTCCTGACGCCGGACCGTTCGCGTATTCATAAATTCAACGAGGGCGGCCTTGCCATCTGAGGCAGCCGGCCGGGCCGGAGGGCAGGCATGCGAGCCGGACGATGGCGCCCGGCCGTCTCGGCAAGACCTTCAAGAGGACTGAAACATGACGTGCAAACTATCGCTGGCAACGCTTTCGGATGTAGCGCGCACTGCTGCCATCCCTGGATATGACAGGGCGTCGCTGAAAGCTGGCATCGTGCACTTCGGCGTCGGCAATTTCCACCGTGCCCATCAGGCGATCTATCTCGACGATCTCTTCAGCGCGGGCACGGATCACGACTGGGCGATCGTCGGCGCCGGCGTGCTGCCGTCGGATGCCGCGATGCGCGAAAAGCTTGCGGCGCAGGATTTTCTGACGACGGTGGTCGAACAGGACAACAACAAGACGGCGGCGCGCGTCACCGCACCGATGATCGACATCCTGCCGGTCGGCGATGCTGATGCGATCATCGGCAGGCTTGCCGATCCCGAGATCCGCATCGTTTCGCTGACGATCACCGAGGGCGGCTATTTCATCGATGCATCAGGCACGTTCAATCCGGCCCATCCGGCGATCGCAGCAGACGGAAAGAACCCTGATGCGCCGAAGACGGTGTTCGGCCTGATCGTCGCCGGCCTGAAGGCGCGCAAGGACAAGGGCATCGGACCCTTCACCGTCATGTCCTGCGACAACATTCCCCATAATGGCATCGTCACCGCCAATGCCGTGGTCGGCACGGCGGCACTTTCGGACCCCGCCCTTGCCGACTGGATCCGGGCGAATGTCGCCTTCCCGAACGCCATGGTCGACCGTATCACGCCGGCGACCAGTCAGCGCGAGATCGATTTCCTCAGGGACAATTTCCAGATCGAGGACAGTTGGCCGGTCTATTGCGAGGAATTCAAGCAATGGGTGCTCGAGGATAAGTTCACCGCCGGCCGGCCGGCGCTGGAAAAGGTCGGCGTCACATTCGTTGCCGATGTCACGCCTTACGAGCATATGAAGATCCGCATCCTCAACGGCGGGCATGCCGCGATCGCCTATCCGGCGGCGCTGATGGACATCCATTTCGTGCATGATTCCATGGAAGACCCGCTGATCCGCGCCTTCCTCGCCAAGCTCGAGAAAGACGAGATCATTCCGATCGTACCGCCGGTACCGAACACGTCGCTGACGGATTATTTCGCGCTGATCGAACATCGCCTGCTCAATCCGAAGATTGCCGACACCATTCCGCGGCTGGCGCAGGACGGCTCGAACCGTCAACCGAAATTCATCCTGCCGTCGACGCTCGACAATCTGAGTCAGGGCAGGGATGTCGTCGGTCTGGCGCTGGTTTCAGCACTCTGGTGCCGTTATTTCGCCGGCAAGACCGACAGCGGCAAGGATATCGTCTTCAACGACGCGAGCGCAGAGCGCCTGCATGCGGCAGCGCTGAAAGCCAAGGACGATCCGTCGGCCTTCCTCGCCTTCGACGATATTTTCGGCGAAGTGGCGAAATCCGAACTTTTCCGCAAGCGTTTTGCCCATGCTCTCAAAACCCTGTGGGAAAAGGGCACGCGGGAGACGCTGCAGCTCTATCTCGACGGCAAGCTCGCAGTGTAAGAAATTCGGTGGCGGTCTCTACTGCCGCCATTCATCCGGCCTTGCGAGTGAAGCGGGACGGTAACGCGTTCGAATTGAACTCAGGTTGGGTCTTGCATGGCTGATGCTGAAACACGGCTGGTGATCTTCGATTGCGATGGCGTACTCGTCGACAGCGAGCCGATCTCGATCAGCGTGCTCGTCGGGGCGATGAACGATCTCGGCGTCTCGATCACCGAGGACCAGGCCTATGAGCGTTTTCTCGGCCGCAGCCTGTCGACCCTCATCGATACGCTGGAAACCGAATTCAACGTCCATGCCGACGAGGAATTCCTCGAGCGTATCCGCATCGAACTCTACGCCCGTTTCCGCACGGAACTGAAGCCGCTCGACGGTATCGCCGCGGCGATCGACGGGCTAGGCGTTCGCTGTTGCGTTGCCTCCTCCAGCCAGATGGAACGAATCCGGTTGTCGCTATCGGTGACTGGGCTTCTCGACAGGCTGCCCGACATCTTCAGCGCAACGATGGTCAAGCGCGGCAAGCCGGCGCCCGATCTCTTCCTGCATGCGGCGCGTGAAATGCAGGTTGAGCCGGCTCATTGCCTTGTCGTCGAAGACAGCCCGGCCGGCATTGCCGCCGCCAAGGCGGCAGGTATGACGGTCTTTGCCTTTACCGGCGGATCACACGCCAATTTCACCGGATATCGTGCCGAACTCGACCGCCTTTCGCCTGATGTGGTGTTTGACGCCATGCCGGATTTGATACACCTTGTCCGCAACCATAAGCTGGACGGGACCAAGACTTGATGCGTGATCATGTGGTTGCGGTGGATATCGGCACGGGCAGCGCGCGCGCCGGCGTCTTCGATGCACGCGGCCGTCTGCTCGCCAAGGCCGAGCATCCGATCGTGATGAACCGGCCGCGCGAAAACCATGCCGAGCATGATTCCGAAGACATCTGGTCGGCCGCCTGCACGTCAGTGCGCAGGGCGATGGAGCAATCCGGCATCGCCGCCGCCTCGGTCGGAGCGATCGGCTTCGACGCCACCTGTTCGCTCGTCGTCCGTGACCTCGAGGGTCGGCAGCTCAGCGTTTCCACAGGCGGCGAGAGGCGTTTCGACACGATCGTCTGGCTCGATCACCGGGCGCTGAAGGAAGCCGATTTCTGCACGGCGACGGAGCACAGGGTGCTCGAACATTCCGGCCACGTGATGTCGCCGGAAATGGAAATGCCGAAGCTGATGTGGCTGAAGAAGAAGCTGCCCGCCACATGGGAAAAGGCCGGCTACTTCTTCGATCTCGCCGATTTCATGACGTGGAAATCGACTGGATCGGCCGCCCGTTCGCGCTGCACGCTGACGGCGAAATGGAACTATCTCGCCCATCTCGAAAAGGGCTGGCAGCAGGATTTCCTGGAACGAATCGGCCTTGAGGACCTTCAGGCGCGCGGCCACCTGCCGGATGAGACCACGCCTGTCGGAGACAGCGTCGGTCGGCTGACTGAGGAAGCGGCGGAAGCGCTGGGGCTGACTGTGGACTGCCGTGTCGCCGCCGGGATGATCGACGCCTATGCCGGCGCACTCGGCGCGCTCGGCGGCTATGCCGCTGATCCTGTCAAACGCGAGCACCAACTGGCGCTGATTGCCGGCACATCGAGCTGCATCGTTACCTTCTCGCGGGAGCGCAAGCCAAGCCATGGCATGTGGGGTCCCTATTACGAGGCTGTCTTCCCGCAATCCTGGCTGGTGGAGGCCGGGCAATCGGCGACCGGCGCGCTACTCGACCACATCGTGCGCATGCATGCGGCCGGCGGCGAGCCGACGGCGGCGCTGCATCAGAGGATCGTCGCGCGTATCGCCGAATTGCGGGCCGAGGAGGGCGATGCCTTCGGTGCGCGGATCTTCGTGCTGCCGGATTTCCATGGCAACCGTTCGCCGCTCGCCGATCCGCATGCGGTCGGCGTCGTCAGCGGACTGACGCTCGATACGTCCTTCGACGGGCTCTGCGCGCTTTATTGGCGCTCTGCGGTGGGGATTGCGCTCGGCATCCGCCATATTCTGGAAATGATGAAGGAATACGGCTACATGACCGATACGCTCCATATCGCCGGCGGACACGTGAAAAACCCGGTGCTGATGGAGCTTTATAGCGATGCGACCGGCTGCAAGGTCGTGGTGCCAAAGATGAACGAAGCGGTGCTGCTCGGCACGGCGATCGCGGCCTCCGTCGCCTGCGGCCTGTACAAGGATCTGGCGGCGGCCGGCGAGGCGATGTATCCGGGCGCCGACGAACGGCTTCCCGACAAGGCGAAGCAGGCGCTCTACGACCGCGACTACCGCCGTCTTCTCGCCATGCACCGGCACCGCGCCGAATTGGAAACGATGCAATAGAGCAGCGCGTGTCTTTCAGACGCGCTAAAGGAACTCTATCACTCTGAACCTGCGCATAGTCCCTTTAAATTAGTGGTTCGCCGTCTCGCCGAGCACGGTCGCGAACTCCATCATGCGGCGGCGGCGAAGTGCCGCCTCCTCTCCGACTTGGAGGATGACGGATTCCGACAGGCAGTCGAGCAGCGCGATCAGCGGCGGAAGATTGTCGAGATCGGGGGCACGAGCGGGCGGCAGAGGCAGCATGACGTTCGACTGGTCCGCCATCCAGTCCGCTTGCTGCGGCGAAATGAGCACGACCTTATAGCCGTAGCGCCGCGCCGTTCTGGCAAGCAGCCGCGCCTTGGCGAAGCGGCGACAATCGATGATGACGAGCAGTGCGTCGTCGACCGCCAGCCGGGCGAAGAGTTCCGCAAAACGATTGTCGGCGGCGTCGAGCGTGCGCACGCCGTCGCGGGCTTGTGTCAGCCGCTGGCAGAAATGATTGGCCAGGCTTGCGAGCCGCGCATGCGTGGCGATCGACACTTCGCGGGCAGTGCTGATCAAGCCGACGGCTTCCGACCAGTGCGGCTGCGCCGTCAGATGATAGATATGATGGAGGGCCTGGATCTGTTCGGCAACCAGCACGGCCAGCGGTTTGCCCTCCGCGGCGTCGGCATGCAGCTCGCTCATGGCGCTCTGTAATTGCGCCGGCGATGTCGTCACGGTCTCGCGAATCTCCACCTTGACGCTGTCCAATCCCTGATAACCGAGCGAGCGCAGGAAGCGCCCGACGGTCATCGGCGAGAGATCCAGCCTGTCGGCAACGGACGCAGCCGTCTCGAACGGCAGGTCGTTCAGATGTTCGGTGAAATATTTCGCGATACGGCGCTCGGCCGGTGTGCCGGTTTTTGCGTATTGCCTGAGTTTTTGCACAAAGTCTTCCACGGCAGCCTCCCCATCTTCCTCAGAGGCGTTCCGTGGATGCGCTGTTGCGACCCCTTGTCTTTGCAACTATTTCGGAAGCTGCTTCTCAGGCCCGTGCGTATTTCATGTATGTCACAATATTATATTAGTATTTAGTTTTCGACAAGTTTTCTATTACTGAATGCAATTTTATTCTCTCTTGTCGGTGGCCCGCATCTTCCCTACATCTTCGGCGCAACCGGAGACGCCTGAGACATGATTCTTGACGCCGCTCGACTTTCGCTCGCCAATCTGTTCGCAACGGAAACACGCTCTGTCTTCTGGAAGGTGCTCGGCCTGACGGTTCTCGTGCTTGTCGGCCTCTGGTTCGCGCTGCGCGGGGCCTTCATGGCCTTTCTCTTTCCCTGGCTCACGAGCTTCTTTCCCGATATGCCGGATTGGGCGGGGTGGTTCGCTCTCATCTTCGCAATTTTTGCCGGTATCGGCCTTGCTCTCATGCTGGCGTTGCTGCTGTCGCCGGTGACGGCGCTGATTGCCGGTCTGTTTCTCGACGACGTCGCCGAGGTCATCGAAAAGCGCGACTATCCCAAGGACACGCCGGGCACCGCCATGCCGCTCGGTCCGGCGATGGCAAGCTCGATCAAGTTCCTCGGCGTGGTGATCCTCGGCAATATCGTGGCATTGCTGCTGCTGTTCATACCCGGCGTCAATCTGGTCGCGTTCTTTCTGGTGAACGGCTATCTGCTCGGACGGGAATTCTTCGAATTCGCCGCCATGCGCTTCCGTTCGCCGGATGAGGCGCGGCTCTTCCGCGCCAAGCATGCCTCCACCGTCTTTCTCGGCGGGCTGATGATCGCCCTTTTCCTGGCGATCCCGATCGTCAATCTTCTGACGCCGCTTTTTGCCGCCGGCATGATGGTGCATCTGCACAAGCTGGTTTCCGCACGAGACACCGGGTTGCGAGCCTGAGGCTCAAGCGGGCAGGGCGGAGGCGTCGTACATCGCCGCGAATTCGGCGCTCGGCGGGATCGGCTTGATGATGTCGATCAGCACGCCGTTCGGATCGGCGGTGATGAAATGCCGCTGGCCGAAATCCTCGTCGCGGATTTCTCTGAGAATTGGCAGGCCGGCGTTCCGGCAGGCTGCATAAATCGCATCGACATCGGCGACCTCGAAATTGAGGAGCAGGCCGGACACCCTGCCGCGGGCTATGGCCGGGATGGTCTCGTGGCTGCCGTCAAGGATGGCAAGCGCGATATGCTCCTCCTCTGCCGATTGCAGGTGAACATACCAATCGCTTTCGAACAGAGCTTTGAAGCCGAAATGCGTGCAATAGAAGCTGGCGGTGCCGGCAACGTCGTCGGTCATGATGACAGGGTAATAGCTCGTCGATTTCATCTCGTTTTCCTCCTTTTTTTGTTTACATACAATGTGTATGTTTTTGTTTATTAACATACATTCTGTTTGTATGTAAAGAGGTATGCATGAGTCGCAGCAATCGCGAAAGAACGGAGCAGACGAGGCAGGCACTGATCGATGCCGGTCGAGGTCTCTTCGTCGAGAAAGGTTATGCCGAAACCGCGACGCCGGAGATCGTCACGGCGGCGGGAGTGACGCGTGGCGCGCTCTACCACCATTTTGAAGACAAGAAGGCGCTTTTTCGGGCGGTTATCGAATGCGAGGCGCGCGCGGTGGCCGCTGCGATCGAGGCGCGCTCGGCGTCCTACGGCGCGCCGCGTGCCATGCTGATCGCCGGTGCCTCGGCCTATTTCGATGCGATGATGGCGCCAGGGCGCACGCGGCTGCTGCTGATCGAGGCACCTGCCGTTCTCGGCCCGCTGGCGAGTGCGGCGATCGATGCAGAGAATGCGGAAGCGACGCTGAGGGCAGGGCTTGCAGCGATGCTTCCAGAGGCCGGCGCTATGCTCGAACCGCTGACGTCGCTGCTATCGGCGGCCTTCGATCGCGCGGCGATCGCAATCGAGGCGGGCGGTGAAAGGCGGCATTACGAGCAGGCGATCGCTGTCCTACTCGACGGCCTCGCCGATCATCTGCGGCGGTAGCTCGACCAGCGGCGCCGGCACATCCCAACTCTTCTCCGGCGATTTGCAGAGATCGGCGATGATACAGCGCTCGCATTCGGGCCGGCGTGCCTTGCAGGTATAGCGACCGTGCAGGATCAGCCAGTGATGGGCGTGATAGAGGTAATGGCTCGGGATCACCTTCATCAGCCGCGCCTCGACCTCGTCGGGCGTCTTGCCGGGGGCAAGCCTGATGCGATTGGCGATCCGGAAGATGTGCGTGTCGACAGCCATCGTCGCCTGGCCGAAGGCCATGGAAAGCACGACATTGGCGGTCTTGCGGCCGACGCCCGGCAATCTCACCAACTCGTCGCGCGTTTCCGGCACCTTGCCGCCGAATTGGTCGACCAGCATCTGCGAGAGCGCGATGACGTTTTTCGCCTTGTTGCGATAGAGGCCGATCGTCCTGATGTGATCGCGCAGCCGCTCCTCGCCGAGATCGAGCATCTTTTCCGGCGTATCGGCGATCCTGAAGAGCGCGCGCGTCGCCTTGTTGACGCCGACATCGGTCGCCTGCGCCGAAAGTGCCACGGCGACGACGAGTGTGAAGGGGTTGATATGCTCGAGCTCGCCCCTCGGTTCCGGCCGCTGCACCGAGAAGCGGCGGAAGATCTCCTCGCGCTCGGCCAGTGAATAGACCGTGCGCACCACAGCCGCCGGTTTGCGGCGGGCGATCACATTCGCGTCCTGAGGCATCTTGGTCACGGATTTGAGTTTCGGATTTGCCATGGAAACTCTATAATCGGCAGCCATGATGGAAAGCAACGCCGACAGCTTCAACGAGCAGCCTGTTTTCGCTGCCGAGCTCTTTCCCCACCGGTCGCTCGGCCGCCGGGGCTTCAAGGTGCTGCTTGCCCTATCCGGTGCCGTCTGCTTGCTTTACGGCACGTTCTTCATCGCGACGGGGGCTTGGCCGATCGGCTTGTTCTTCGGACTGGATTTCGTGCTTCTCTACGGCGCCTTCTGGCTGAATTACCGCTCCGGGAAAGCGCGCGAACAGGTGACGGTATCGCGCACGGACGTGTCGGTGCGCAAGTTTGCGCCCTCGGGACGGATGGTGGAGCATCATTTCAATCCGTTCTGGACGCGCTTCCTCGTTCGCCGGCACCACGAGATCGGCATCCTTTCCATGCATATCTTCGGCGAAGGCCGGCGCACGGATATCGGCTCCTTTCTCAATCCCGATGATCGCGAAAGCTTCGCCAAGGCCTTCAAGGGAGCGCTGGCGACGGTCAAGCAGCGGATCTGAGCTAGAGCGGTTCAGCTTTTCACGGAAGCGCAGAACCGCTCTAGCTTTTGTTTTTACGCAATTCCGGACGGAAAACCGCTTCGCACTTTTCCTGGCATTGCTCTATCCACCGGCTACGCAAGAATCGGGTGGTTTGCTCACGCCCTATTGACTATCTCCTGGTTACAAGGAGAAAGACGATGAATATGATTGCCAACCTGCAGACAGACATCACGCCTGACGGCCCTGATTATGACATTGTCCGTCGGGTGATCGAACTCATCACCGAGGATTACCGCGACCAGCCTTCGCTGGAGGCGATCGCGGCGCGGCTCAACCAGTCGCCAACCCAGCTGCAGAAGACCTTCACCCGCTGGGCCGGGCTGTCGCCCAAGGGCTTCCTGCAGGCGGTGACGCTCGACCACGCCAAGCGGCTGCTGCGCAAGGAAGACATGCCGCTGCTCGAGACCTCGATCGAGGTCGGCCTCTCCGGGCCGAGCCGCCTGCACGATCTTTTCGTCACCCATGAGGCGATGTCGCCCGGCGAATGGAAGGCCAAGGGCGGTGGTCTCATCATCCGCTACGGCTTCCACATCTGCCCCTTCGGCGTGGCGCTGATCATGGTGACCGACCGCGGCCTTGCCGGCCTTGCCTTCAGCGATTCCGGCGACGAAAGGGCCTGCCTCGAGGATATGACCTGCCGCTGGCCGAACGCCTGTTATGTCGAAGACCTGCAGGCGACGGTCCCCTACGCCGCTCGCATCTTTGAGCCCGGCAAATGGTCCTCTGACCAGCCGCTGCGTGTCGTGCTGATCGGCACGGACTTCCAGGTGCGCGTCTGGCAGAGCCTGCTGAAAATCCCGTTCGGCAAGGCCGTCACCTATTCCGATATCGCCAACGATATCGGTCGGCCGACGGCGCAGCGCGCCGTGGGTGCGGCGGTCGGGGCAAACCCGATCTCCTTCGTGGTGCCCTGCCATCGGGCGCTTGGCAAGAACGGCGCGCTGACGGGCTACCATTGGGGCCTCACCCGCAAGCGGGCGATGCTCGGCTGGGAATCGGCGCACGCCTGAGTGGCATGCCGCAATTAGTCGAAGTCAAAATTGTTGATCCGGGCGATAATGTCGTCGTCCAGATTCAATAGGGCTTCGGCGATGTCGATGTGACCTTTCGCGACTGCTTGGGCTGCGCCTGCCGACAGGAGCATCGATCTGCTCCACGTTTCATGGCGGTGCAGGCTGACGCAGTCAGTCATGGATGCGATCGCGTGGTGGTAGGCCTCTTCCAGATCAGCAGGTATTTCCGGTCCCCGCCCCGTCATCCGGGCAATTTCGATGCTTGCCGGCAGTTGGTAGAAAGAGAAGTCGATCGGTGCCGTCGTCGCAAGCCCGATCCTGACGATGTGAGGGACCGCCGCGTATGAAGCAGTGTAGGCGTCGCCTTGATGGCAGAGGCTTGACCATAGGCTGAACCAAGGTTCCGCGTCGGGAGACAAGTCTGGTCCGGCCGGCAAGTCCAATGCTCTTAGCAGCGTCGGGGTATCAGCTGCCGGGCCATAGCAATGTCTCAACTCACCCCAACGCTTGTTGTCAAGTGGAAGCATGTGTTTCTATTCCGCCAATTCCAGCAAAGCCCGTGCAGCACTTTCGTCCGTGATCAGCGTGTTGCAGCCGATGCGCTTGATCGTCGCACGGATCGCCACGGCCCGATGGGCGCCACCGGAAGAGAGCACGATGTGCTTTGCCTCCTTCAGCGTGTCGAGATCGACGGACATCACGCGGCGATTGATCGAGTGGTCGACCGAATTGCCGTCCTTGTCGAGGAAGTTGAACATCGTGTCACAGACGCAGCCGGCATCGATCAGTTCCTGCAGCTCGGCCTTCGAGATCCAGCCCTCCGACAGCGAGGTCGAATGCGGGCCGATATCGCCGCAGCTGACGATCGCCAGATCGAGATTCTCGGCGAGGCGGTAGATCGTGTCCAGCCCGCATTTCTCGATCAGATTGCGCTTCGTCTCGACGGAGTCGACGAGAAGCGGCGCCAGGAACATGTAGCACTCGGCGCCGAGCTGATTTGCCAGCCGCCATGTGTAGTCGATCGGGTTCGTCTGATGCACGGCGACGATGCCGCCCAGCAGCGAGACGACCTTGCAATTGGCGCGGCGCGGCGGCCGGAAGCTCGACAGCGAAGCGGTCATGGTGCGGCCCCAGCCGACGCCGATGGTGTAATCGTCGGGGATGGCTTCGGAGAGGAACTGGCCAAGCGCCAGGCCGACATTTTTAGCCAGCGAATTGACGTCACCATTGACCGGCGCAGGGACGACGATCGCCTCATCGAGGCCATAGGCACGCTCCAGCTTCACCGAAAGTTCAACGCAGTCGCCGATCGAATCGTTGATCCAGATCTGGACTTCGCTGCGTTTCATCGCCTCGTCGAGCAAGCGGATCACGGTGGTGCGGCTGATGCCGAGCTGTTCGGCGACGTCCTTCTGGGTCAGGCCCTCGTTGTAATAGAGCCATGCCGCCCTTAGTCGTAGCGAGGATGCCTCCGAATAGGCCGTGTGCGTGCCGCGTTTGAGCTTGACCACATCTCCTCCGCACGATTTCCTGCCCTAGATCCCTGATAGGATGAAAGGCCTTAGCGACGCTTTTGTTGCTGGGGATAATGACGGGTGTGACACTTATGTCAATTGAAATGCACAAATGTCCTTGACTTTTCATAAGGCGAATGGCGATAGTCCGGGTGACACACGTCGTTCTTGTCCGTCCGAGGAGGACATAGTGCGGGCATGCCGAAAGTCACGACCGGCCTTCCAGCCGCAAGCGGCATCGCTTGCGTACGAACGGCCGTTCGTTCGCGGCCGGAACACGGCCACTGTCCTTCACGTTTATGAATCATCCGTGACGGATGCGCGCATTTTCGCCTGCAGCATGCAAACAACCTGTCGGTAGATCACCTTTGCCCGGCGGAACTCGCGCCGGTCGCAGCCCAAGTTCAACAAGGATTATTGACCATGACATCCAAGCTTGACCAACTTCGCGAGATTACCACCGTGGTCGCCGATACCGGCGACATCGAAGCCGTCGCCCGCCTCAAGCCGGTCGATTGCACGACGAACCCGAGCATCGTGCTTAAGGCTCTCGGCACGCCGATGTTTGCCGACGCCATCAAGGAAGCCGTCGCCTGGGGCAAGAAGCAGGGCGGTAATTCCGAAGCCGTTTCTTCCGCCGTCGCCGATCGTCTCGCCATCTCCGTCGGTGCAGCCCTGGTGAAGCTCGTTCCGGGCCGCGTCTCGACCGAAGTCGACGCCGATCTTTCCTTCGATACCGAGGCTTCGCTTGCCAAGGCGCGCGCCATCATCGCCGCCTACAAGGATCGCGGCATCGACCAGGACCGCATCCTGATCAAGCTCGCTTCCACCTGGGAGGGCATCCGCGCTGCGGAAGTGCTGCAGAAGGAAGGCATCGACTGCAACCTGACGCTTCTCTTCAGCAAGGCCCAGGCGATCGCTTGCGCCGACGCCAAAGTGTTCCTGATCTCGCCCTTCGTCGGCCGCATCCTCGACTGGTACAAGAAGTCGACCGGCAAGGAGTTCACCCCTGAGGAAGATCCGGGCGTCATCTCCGTCCGTGAAATCTACAACTACTACAAGGCGAACGACATCAAGACGATCGTCATGGGCGCCTCCTTCCGCAGCGCCGGCGAAATCGAAGCCCTTGCCGGCTGCGACCGCCTGACCATCAGCCCGAACCTGCTCGACGAGCTCGCCAAGGATGAAGGCAAGCTGGAGCGCAAGCTCTCGCCGGAGAGCCGCAAGCCGGATCCGAAGGTCTCCGTCGACGAGAAGACCTTCCGCTGGATGATGAACGAAGACGCGATGGCGACGGAAAAACTCGCCGAAGGCATCCGCGCCTTCGCCAAGGATCTCGGAACGTTGCGCACCATGGTGCAGAAGGAACTGCAGCTCGCCGCCGCCTGATAAGGCTCGGCATACAATTAGAGCCTTTCCGGGTTAGATTGCAGCATTCTGTTGGCTCAAACGGAGTCGGATGGTCGACCGGCCGGCGCGTGTCGTAGCCCGGCTCTACGGCCAAGCCGGCCGGTCGATCAGCCGGCCCGTTTCAGCCAACCCGAAGGGCCGAGCATCTTTCCGCCAGGATCAAAGGCGATCGGCTCGGACGTATCTTGGGGTATGCCCTTCGCCAATCGCCTTTGCCCTGACGAAAACCTGCTCCGGCAGAATGCTGCAATCTAACCCGGAAAGGCTCTAAAGGCGCGGCTGCCGGCTGGCAGGCGCGCCTTTTTCATGCTGTTATCAAGGGCATATGCTGTCGGAGACCGATATGGCGGATGAGGAACGGGCAAATTCGCTTGCGGCATTTGCCTACAAGCATGCGAGCTTCGTCATCGCCGTTGTTGCCGGACTGGTGGTCTTCTTGGCTCTCACCTCCCGCGAAGTCAGCGCCGGCAATATCTTGTTCGGCTGGAATGTCAGCGCCGGCGTTTTTGTCGCGCTCAGTTGGCGCAAGATGCTGCGGGCGACGGTTGAAAGCATCCGGAAACGCTCGGCGGATCTCGACTTCTCCGACACCGTCCTGCTGGCTCTGTCGATCGGTGCCGCACTTGCCAGCATTGCCGGGATCGGCCTCGAGCTTCATTCGATCAAGGAGGCGGCACCTGATGTCGCGCTGGCGCGGGCAGGTGTTGCGGTTCTGACGATCCTGATCTCCTGGATCTTCCTGCATACGCTCTTCACCATCCACTATGCCCATTATTTCTATGGCGGGGCGGACGAGGAGGGTGGCCTCAAGTTTCCCGACGAGATCGAAGAACCCGGCTACTGGGATTTCCTCTATTTCTCCTTCACCATCGGTGTTGCCGCACAGACGGCGGATGTCGCGGTCAGTTCGACCAGCATGCGCAAGCTGACGCTGCTGCATGCCGTGCTGTCGTTTCTGTTCAATACGACGATCCTGGCGCTTGCGATCAATGTCGGGGCGAGCCTGCTATAATGCATCTTGCCGAAGCGGGCTAACCACCTGCTCTTCAAACCGGAGGATATGATGGAAAGCGCCTCAAACCGGCCCCGATTGGCCGATCTCATTCTTCTCATCGGCAGGCTTCTGCTGTCGCTGATCTTCCTGCACGAAGCTTGGTCGCTCGCTGCAGATATCACGGCGACTTTCGACATTTTCGCAAAACTGGGGCTGTCGGCGCCGCTGGCGCTTGCCACCATTGCCCTTCAGATCGGCGCCGGCCTTTCGGTTGCGACAGGCTTTCTCAGCCGGCTTGGTGCATTGGCGCTGGCGCTCTTCTGCCTGGCGACCGCCTTGCTCTTTCACACGAATTTAGCGAGCCAGAACGAACTGCTGCATTTCGAGAAGGACCTGGCGATTGCCGGCGGCATGTTCGTGCTGGCGGTTTCGGGTGCGGGATCGATATCGATCGACAAGCTGCTGAGAAAGCGAACGAGCAAAATGCCTCCCTGGCTCAGGGCGGTGTTGTCGTGAATGCCCCCGAAATTCGAAGGTCTTCGGCGCTGAATTTGATGAATTTCGCGGACGCTCCGTGGCGCAATAAAACCGAATAAAACCGAACAAACAGAAGCGTCGATGCGGGCTACACTTTGGGCGACAGGTCAGGAGTGTGCCAGTGATGTCTTCCGCGCAAAGCAATCAGCAAAAGCCAATTCTCGTCTTTCTCGGAGAAGACGCTGCCTGCGATATCGTCTCGAAATTGAATGAGAACGGATATGTCGCGGCGGCTGTGTCCTCGGTGCCGGAACTTTTCGACGCCTTGCGTTCGGACCGATATTTTCTGGCCGTAACGATGCGATCGGATATCGACATGGTCCGAAACATCAAGCCGATACTGGTCATCAATCTGGAGGTGTTCTTCCATACTGTCCAGTCGGCCACGAAGTCCGTCCGCTCCTCGAAGGAGTTCGACAGCGACGCATTTCTGAGAAGGATCGCGGCCCTCACGGAGTCAAGGACAGGCAGGATTAGTGCAGTCCGAAAAGATCCGGCCGCAAACGAGACAGTGATTGCAAGCACGGCGAAGGCATCCCGGTGGCGGGCCGCCACATCTCTTCTGTTAAGTCGCCGCGCCGCGCCCGGCGCAGAACGGGCCGACTAGACGTGGGCGCATTCTCATCCCCGACGGACCGGTCTTCACCCGGCTCAGATCCCCATGACCGCGCCCCGTCTCTCCGGCTGTCCACGCTGCGCAACGTTCCGGACGGATCCTATGGGCATCTTTCTGCCGGGTTTCGTCAGCTTGAAACCGTCGTTCCGAAACCAGAACTTCTTACTTGGTGCGGGTGTCTTTTGATCTTTCAGTTGCTCGGGGCAGCGTCAGCAAGCGGATATATCATCACGGCGTTATTCTTGCTCGTGGCGCTCGGTCGGTTCACCAGAAACATCCTCGATAGACTGACCGCACGGCTGCCGAAGCGCTCGGCATTGAAGCATTACACGACTGCGATCGTCTCTCTGGTGTTCTTTTGCCTGCTCGTCGTTCGGATGTGTTTCATCGCCACCGTCATCATCGACAGCGCCATCCAAGGTGACCATGTGGAAGTCAGCGGTGACCTCGAAAGGCAGTTTTGACGGCGGACTCCGTGTCTGAAATCCCGCAACATATCTCAACATTATCGAATATAGCATTGCACGATACTTGATATCCTGAAGGCGGAGCCGTGTCGGTGCGGCGACAGATCGTGTGGTGGTGACAGGGGCCGAGGCCGCCTGACCGAGACACGGTGAAACGTGGTAATTTCGCGCCGAGAGACATCTTCCCGCTAGAGAACGAATGACGATGGCATATGAAATGGCAGTTCCGAATCAGGCTCATCTCCTCATCGTCGAAGACGATCCCGCCATCGCGGATATGCTGGTGGATCTTGTCCGAAGCAGCGGCTTCGAGGCCTCGTCGGTGGAAAGCGGCGCGGCTATGGATCGAATGATGGCGCGACAGCAATTCGATCTCATCGTCCTCGATGCGATGTTGCCGGGCGAGGACGGTTTTAGCATCTGCAGGCGGCTTCGTGCGTCGTGCTCGGTGCCAATCCTGATGCTGACGGCGCTCCAGGAGGATATCGACCGCATTCTCGGCCTGGAGCTCGGAGCCGATGACTATGTCACGAAACCATTCAACTCCCGCGAGCTGCTAGCCCGGATCAAGAGTATTCTCCGCAGAGCTTCATATGCGCATCATCAGGAGGAAGCACTTGGACCCATGTTGTTTTCGGGATGGCGCATCGATCCAAAAAGCCGCCAGCTCCACGACGCGGATGGAGCGCAGGTTTCCATGACAACCGCGGAGTTCGATATCCTCCTGGCCTTCTGCTGCAATCCCAACAAGGTTTTGACGCGCGAACAGCTCTTGTCGATGACACATGCCGGATCGGCGGGGCCGGTCGAGCGCAGCATCGACGCCCACATCAGCCGGGTTAGGCAAAAGATCGAACCAAATCTGAAAGATCCGACCTTCATAAAGACGGTGCGGCTGGGCGGTTATCTCTTCGCATCCAAGGTAGAGCGTCTCTCTTGAGAAATTTTCGGCAAGCTTCGATCCAAAACCAGATCCTCATATTGGCGACCTTCCTTGTCGTGCTCGTTTCCGTGGTGGCGACCGCCATGGAGCCCTATATCTACGGCCGTCATGATCGCGGGTTTCAAAACGGCCTGTTTGCTGCCAGAGCGGCGATGGTCGCGGAGCAATTTGCCCAGGCAGGTTCAGCGCAAGACGAAGTCACCGTTCTCAAGAGAGCAGCGGCACTCGGTGTTGGGGTCGAGAAATTGTCGCTGGAGCAGCCGTTTGCCGGCAAACAGCAGATGGTATCTCCCAGCGAATTGGTGGCGCGTATCAACACAATGCTCGCCGACAATATTTTTGCGGCATTTCATCGCTTCGTCATCGGTCAATCGCACCCGGATGTCCTGACTGTCAGAATTGACGACAAGCGTGCCCTCGTCTTTCAACTGCCGGTTTTTCCAAGCTATGTCTGGTTTGTTCCGGCAGCCGCGAGCGGGTTTTTGAAAATCGTCATCCCATTGGTGCTGCTTGCATATTTCAGCAGCTGGCTTATCACCGAACCTCTGAGGCACTTTGCCGTCGCTGCAAAGCGAGCGAGCATGGAAGGCAGTTGGGAAAAGCCTTTCGAACCGGACGGCGCAGCCGAGATTCGAAGTCTGGCGGAATCGCTGAACGTCATGAGCGATCGAATTCAGAGCATGGCGGAGGATCGAACAAGAATGCTGAGTGGCGTGGGTCATGATCTCAGGACGCCGCTGACGAGATTGCGGATGCGTGCCGAGCGTTCCGGCGAGCCCGAGCTTCGCAGCCTGATGCTGGCCGATATCGCCACCTTGAGTTTCATGATCGACGAGTGCCTGGCCTTTTTCAAAGACGCATCCACTGCGGAGACGGATCGAAAGGTCGATATCTCAAGCCTGCTGCAGACGATTGCGACAGACTTCTCCGACATGGGCGTCGATGCGAGTTTCACCGGTCCGCGGCGACTGGCCTTTGTCTGCAAACCTCGGGCCCTGACGCGGGCAATTACCAATCTGGTCGACAATGCGTCTCGTTATGCAAAGCAAGTCGAAATCGATCTGCAAGAGAGCGACGACGGCGGGATCAAAATATCGGTGGGCGACAACGGCCCTGGTTTGACCGACGAGGCCAAGGCGAAAGTTCTGGAGCCGTTCTTCAAGGTGGACAAATCCCGCCAAATCGGTGCCAAAGGCGGTTCCGGGCTTGGGCTTGGTCTTCCGATCGCTAAAGGAATTGTCACCAAAGCGCACAACGGACAATTGACGTTACTGGACAGGAAGCCAACCGGCTTGGTCGTCGTAATCGATCTTCCCGCGCCTCACGGGATCCAGCCCGGAGGCTCGCCGTCGATCCCTTCGTCACATTGACTTACTGCCCGTCGTGGCGTCGTCACGCATCGCGCTGCCTTCGCAGCAAAAGATGGTTCGCGAACATTTCCGCATATCATAGCAAACACCGCAACATTCGAATTCCATAAAACCGGTGCCAGCAGATCCTATGCCATTCGGCATTTCCAAAGCTGGAGCCAAGTCCTTGATAAAAAATTTGAAAATCGGCGCCGCACTGATGCTCGCCTGTTCGAGCCTTGCCGCATGCACGACCCCTGACCCCACGGTTTATTCCGGACTTGCTTCGGCATCGCAGCTCCAGCCGAACACTGAGGATAGAACCGGCCGCGTGCCGTATCGCTATCAGACGAAAGTCAACTGGAGCCAGTACAACCGGATCATTGTCGATCCCGTTACCGTCTATAACGGTCCTGACAGTCAGTTTGGCAAGGTCTCCGAAAAAGACAAAGCATTTCTTGCCAATTACATGCAGGGTCAATTCACGGAAAAATTGAAGACGCGCTTTGCTGTCGTCAGCACAACCGCTCCGGCAACTCTCAGATTGCATCTGACGCTGACGGGCGCCAAGGCAACGACTGCGGTCCTCGGAACGGTCACGCGCATCGACGTCGCAGGCGGATTGTACAACACCGTCCAGGCCGCTCGCGGCAGAGAAGGTTCGATGACCGGTTCGGTGAATTATGCCGTGGAGATCTATGATGCTGCGAGCAATCGTCTCCTGTCTTCCTATGTCACCAAGCAATATCCCAATGCGATGAATATCGGCGCCAGCTTCACGGCGATGGATGCCTCCATGGTGGGCGTCCGTAAAGGTGCCGATGCTCTGCTAGCCGAGTTGAAATAGGCGATAGGAGCAAAGGGGCTGTGGCGACCACAGACGGAGAGGGCCGCAAGCGCAAGGCACAGCGGCCCCCGCGACCGCTCACAGGATCGCCTGGCCGGCCATCAGCGCAAGGACAAGGAAGATCAGGAAGATCACCAGCGCGATGCCGAAGAGAACGCGTGCAATCGTCGCAGTCGCTGCGGAGACGCCTGAGAAACCGAAGAAGCCGGCGATGATTGAAATCACGAAAAATATCAGAGCCCATTTCAGCATGACATCATCCTTTGCGTTTGCTTGGGAAAGACGCGGTAACCGGGAAAATGTTCCAGGTCGTTTGAATGGAATGGCGATCCGTGTGGAGCACCCTCCCGGTCCTACTGATGGGCATTGCGTTGAATTTCCTAGCCTTGCCTTTCCCGACGATCAGCCGTGATTGATCATCACGTGGCGTACGGCGGTGTAGTCCTCCAGCGCGTAGACCGACATGTCCTTGCCGTAGCCGGACTGTTTGAGGCCGCCATGCGGCATCTCATTGGTGAGCATGAAATGTGTGTTGATCCAGGTGCAGCCATATTGCAGGCGGGCGGCTGTCTTCATGCCGCGGCCGATATCTTTGGTCCAGACGGAGGAGGCCAGGCCGTAGTCGCTATCGTTTGCCCAGGCAACGGCTTCGTCGGCATCGGTAAAGCGGGTGACCGAGACGACCGGGCCGAAGACCTCGCGGCGGACGATCTCATCGTCCTGCAGGGCGCCCGCGATGACAGTCGGCGTGAAGAAGAAGCCCTTGTCGCCGGAAACCTCGCCGCCGGCGGTGATCTCCATGTGCTTGTGTTCGGAAGCGCGGGCGACGAAGCTTTCGACGCGGTCGCGCTGGCGCCTGGAGATCAGCGGACCGATCTCATTTTCGGTATCGTCGGGCTGGTTGAAGCGGATGCTCGAGACGGCCGAGGAGAGATCGGCGACGAAATTGTCGTAGACCCTGGCATCGGCATAGATGCGGCAGGCGGCGGTGCAGTCTTGACCGGCATTGTAATAGCCGAAGGTGCGGATGCCTGCGACGACCGCATCAATATCGGCATCGTCGAAGACGATGACCGGGGCCTTGCCGCCGAGTTCCAGGTGGGTGCGCTTGACCGTCTTGGCCGCGGCCTGCAGCACCTTCTTGCCGGTGGCGATATCGCCGGTGATCGAGACCATGCCGATCTTGGCGTGATTGATCAGGGCGTTGCCGACACTTTCACCACGGCCGAGGATGACGTTGACGACGCCTTCGGGAAGGATTTCGGAGAGCAGCTTTGCCATCTTCAGCGACGTCAGCGGCGTCTGCTCCGAAGGCTTGAAGACGACGGTATTGCCGCCGGCGATCGCCGGCGCCAGCTTCCAGGCCATCATCATCAGCGGATAGTTCCACGGCGCGATCGAGCCGACGATGCCGATCGGATCGCGGCGGATCATCGAGGTGTGGCCGGGCAGATATTCGCCCGCCGCCGGTGTGTGCAGGTTGCGCACGGCGCCGGCGAAGAAGCGATAACAATCGACGATCGCCGGGATCTCGTCGTTCAGCACGGCATTGATCGGCTTGCCGCAGTTCAAAGCCTCCAATGTAGCAAAGCCTGTGGCGTCCTTCTCGATCGCATCGGCGATCTTCAATAGGTAGCCGGAACGTTCGCCCGGCGTCGTCTGCGACCAGCTTGTGAAGGCTTTTTCGGCGGCATCGACAGCGGCGTCGACCTGGGAGAGCGAGGCTTCGGCAAGGTCGATCACCGTCTCGCCCGTCTTCGGGTTCAAGATGTGCTCTTCCGTCTCCGTGCCTCTTTCGAAGCGGGAACCGATCAGCATTTGGATATCCATGATGTTCTCCCTTTTATTTGCCAGCGCCGGCGATCTGGTCGCCATCGCGGGTGAGGTAATAGGCTGCCAGGATCGGCAGGAAGGTGACGAGCACCACGACCATGGCGACCACATTGGTGACGGGGCGCTGGCGCGGGCGGATGAGTTCTTCGAGCATCCAGATCGGCAAGGTCGATTGCTGGCCGCCGGTGAAGGTGGTGACGATTACCTCGTCGAAAGACAGCGCGAAGGCAAGCATGCCGCCGGCCAGAAGGGCGGTCCCGATATTCGGCAGTATGACATGGCGGAAGGTCTGAAAGCCGTCGGCGCCGAGATCCATCGAGGCCTCGATCAGTGAGCCGGAGGTGCGGCGGAAGCGGGCGACCGCATTGTTGTAGACGACGACCACGCAGAAAGTGGCGTGGCCGAGCACGATCGTCCAGACCGAAAAGGGGATGTCGAACAGGCTGAAGGCGGAGCGGAGCGCAATGCCGGTGATGATGCCGGGAAGGGCGATCGGCAGGATGACTAGCAGCGAGATCGCCTCGCGGCCGAAGAACTTCGTCTGGCTGACGGCTGCGGCACAGAGCGTGCCGAGGACCAGCGCGATCGCCGTGGCGATGACGGCGACCTGCACGGAAAGGCTGAGTGCTGACCAGACGTCCGGCCGGTTCCAGGCGACGGCAAACCATTGCAGCGTCAGCCCGGGCGGCGGCCATTGATAGCTCTTCTCCTCCGTCGTGAAGGCGTAGACGAAGATCAGCAGGATCGGCAGGTGCAGGAAGAGCAGCCCGATGGCAGCGGCGATCTTCAGGGGCAGCGGCGATCTCTTGAGGTCAGAGCGCATCGAACGCCCCCAATTTCCTGGCGAGCGACAAATAAAGTGCCATGATGACGATCGGCACGACGGAGAAGGCGGCGGCGAGCGGCACATTGCCGGCCGTTCCCTGCTGGGCATAAACCGCCTGGCCGATGAAGAGCCTGGACGAGCCGATGATCTGCGGGATGATGTAATCACCCAATGTCAGTGAGAAGGTGAAGATCGAGCCAGCGACGATGCCGGGGAGCGCCAAGGGCAGGAGCACGGTGCGGAAGGTCTGGCGCGGCGTGGCGCCGAGATCCGCCGAGGCCTCGATCAGGTTGCCGGGCACACGCTCGAGGGCCGCCTGTGTCGGCAGGATCATGTAGGGAAGCCAGATATAGACGAAGACGATGAAGGTGCCGAGGTAACTCACCGAAAGCGAATTGCCGCCGATGACGGGCAGGTTCAGGGTCGCGTCAAGCAGCCAGGCGAGATGGAGCTTCTCGAAGATCCAGGTGAGGATGCCTTCCTTGGCGAGGATCAGCTTCCAGGCGTAGATCTTGACGAGATAGCTCGACCAGAGCGGCAGCATGACGCCGAGATAGAAGAGCGCCTTCCATTTGCCTTGCGCATAACGCGCCGCATAGTAAGCGATCGGGAAGCCGATCAGAGCGGCAGCGAGCGTGACCAGCGCCGACATGACGAGGGTGCGGATGATGATGTCGAAATTCGCAGGATTCAGCAGCTGGGCATAGGTCGACAGGGTGAATTCGGTATTCACCAGCCCGGAGAAATCGTCGATCGAGAAGAAGCTCTGCAGAAGCAGGGCTATCAGTGAACCGATATAGATGATGCCGAGCCAGAGCAGCGGCGGCGTCAGCATCAGGAAGAGCAGCAGCTTCGGGTGCCGCCAGAAGGCATCCGACAGTTGGCCGAAGAAACCGCCACGCCCCGGAAGGATCGATGTCTTGCCGCCTGTGATGGTGAGCGCCGTCATGCCGCATCATCCATGTAGTGGATATCGGCCGGTTGCCAGGCAAGGCGGATACCGGCGCCGACATCCGGCACCGGCGCGCCCGCCGGCAGCATGACATGCAGCCGGCTGCCCTTGAGATCGACGCTGAGACGCGTGGCGGCGCCGAGGAAACTTGCATTTTCGACTTTTGCCTCGACGCCGTCGCTTGCCAGCCGGATCGCCTCGGGGCGCAGGCTCGCCCAGCGTTTCTCGCCGCCGAGCAAGGCCATCAGCTCAGGCGCGATGACGTTCGACGAGCCGACGAAATCGGCAACGAAGCGGGTCTTCGGGCAGCGGTAGATATCCTGCGGCGTGCCTTGCTGGACGATGTTGCCATCGTTGAAGACGGCGACGCGGTCGGCCATGGACAGCGCCTCGCCTTGATCGTGGGTAACGAAGACGAAGGTGATGCCGAGCGCGCGCTGCAGGCTCTTCAATTCTTCCTGCATCTGCTCGCGCAGCTTCAGGTCGAGCGCACCGAGCGGCTCATCGAGCAGCAGCACTTTCGGTTTGTTGACGAGCGCGCGGGCGAGCGCCACGCGCTGCCGCTGGCCGCCGGACAGTTGGCCGGGGCGGCGGGCGCCGTAGCCCGGCAGCTTGACGAGCTCGAGGGCATCGCCTGCCGCCTTCATCCGCTCCACCTTGCCGACGCCCTTGACCATCAGCCCATAGGCAACATTGTCGAGGATATTCAGATGCGGAAAGAGCGCGTAGTCCTGGAACACGGTGTTGACGTTGCGGCGATAGGGCGGAACGCCGTCAGCCGTCTCGCCGAAGATCTGGATATGGCCCGCGGTCGGCTGTTCGAAGCCGGCGATCAATCGCAGGCACGTCGTCTTGCCCGAGCCGGATGGCCCGAGCATGGCAAAGAATTCGCCGGGCGCGATCTCGAGATCGACGCCGTCGACGGCGCGAACCTGGCCGAAATGGCGCGACACCTGCTGGAAACGGACGGCTGACGTCATTGGGGGGCTCCGGCTTCTTTGCTTTTCGAGAGGCTGCGGTCTTGGGTTTATGCGACCCCGCCCCAAACCCCTCCCCACGAGGGGGAGGGGCTTAACCTGCCGTACCCATTTGCAAATACCTTGGTGTTTCGGCAGGATTCGACGGTGCCATTCAAGGCCCTCCCTTGTGGGAAGGCGTTGGGGAGGGACTTTACCCAAGTGGACCGGCCCGGTTCACCGTCCGCCGATCACGCCAATATAATCCGACACCCAGCGATGGTACGGCACGCACTCGCTCTGTGTCGTGCATTTGGCGACCGGGGTCTTCCAGAACTTGATCTTGTCGAAGTGATCGAAGCCGTTGGTGGCGCAGCCGCTATCGCCCATCAGCTCGTTGCCCTTGCAGGCGGCGGGAACCGAGGGCACGGCGCCGAACCAGGCGGCGGCGTCGCCCTGGACCTTGGCCTTCAGCGAATGTTCCATCCACATATAGGCGCAGTTCGGATGTTCGCTGTCGACATGCAGCATGGTGGTGTCGGCCCAGCCGGTGACGCCTTCATCCGGGAAAGTGGAGGCGATCTTCTGCTTGTCGGCCTGCAGCAGGTTCACCTGGAAAGGCCAGGAGCCGGAGGCGACGACGCCTTCGTTCTTGAAGTCGTCGATCTGGATCATTGCATCGTGCCAGTATCGGGAGACGAGCTTGCGCTGGCCGCGCAACAGGTCGAGGGCGGCCTTGTACTGGTCCTCGTTCAGCTCGTAGGGATCCTTGATGCCGAGATCCGGCTTGTGGGCCATCAGATACATGGCGGCATCGGCGATGTAGATCGCGCCGTCATAGGCCTGGACGCGGCCCTTGTTCGACTTGCCGTCGGGCAGTGTCTGCTCCTCGAAGACGACGTTCCAGCTGGTCGGCGCCTTGTCCTTGAAGGCATCGGTATTATACATCAGCACGTTCGGCCCCCAGAGATAGGGCACGCCGTAATGCACGCCGCCGACCGTATACCACGGGCCGTTCTGCAGGCGCTCGTCGACGGTCTTGAAGCTCGGGATCAGATCGGTGTTGATCGGCTGGACACGCTTGCCGGCGATGAGGCGGAGCGAGGCGTCGCCCGATGCCGTGACGAGATCGAAGCCGCCTTCGTTCATCAGCGACACCATTTCATCCGAGGTGGCGGCGGTCTTGACGGAAACCTTGCAGCCGCTCTCCTTTTCGAAATCGGTGACCCAGTCGTAGTTCTTGTCGGTTTCGCCGCGTTCAATATAGCCGGCCCAGGCGACGATGCTGACCGCACCTTCGCCCTTGCCCAAGGCCTTCAGCGGTTCGGCGGCGATTCCCTGCGTCGCGAAGCTCAGGCAGGCGAGCGCTGCCGTGCAGGATTTCAACAGATTCGTCATCATCCGTCTCCCGGTTTGCCACTGCTGTGGCGGTTTGTTCCCGGATGAAAAGGTGACGCGAAAAAGCCGCTTTCGCAAATTCATTTATCAGAAAGACGATATCGGAAATTCCGATATCAGCGGATGCGGCCGGACCGCAAGCTTTCGGCGATACCGACGAAGTCGCGCGCCGCCTGCGGCAGGCTGGAGCCCTTGCGCCAGACCATACCGACCTGGACGACCGGCAGCGATCCCGAGACGTCCCGGCTCTCGATGCGGTCGCCTTCCAGTGACCATGGTCGGTAGACAAGATCGGGAAGCAGGGCCACGCCGGCGCCTGTTGCAACCAGGCTGCGCACCGCCTCCACCGAGCGGGTGCGGAAGGCAACATGCGGACGGGCGCCGAGGGCTGAGAGCAGCTTGCCGGTGTTCTCCTCGATTTCGTCGACCGTCAGCATGATCAGCGGTTCGCGGGCGATGTCGGCGACTGAGATGATGTCGGCCGACACCAGCGGATGGCCCATCGGCAGCCATAGTCGATAGGGCGAGGTTTCGAGGATTTCCGCCTGCAGCGCCATGCGGTCGCGCAGGTTGGATATCACCATCACGGCGACATCCAATTCGCCGCCGACCAGGAGATGTTCGAGGTAACCGCCATTGTCCTCGATGGCGCTGACCTCGATGCCCGGACAGGCGCGCCGATATCGCGCCAGCAGGTCGGAGAGGACATAGCCGGCGACAAGCGAGGTGACGCCGATGTTCAGCGTGCCGGAGAGGGCGCTTTGCTGGCCGGAAAAGCTGGTGCGTGCATCGGAGACGGAGGCCAGGATCTTCGTCGCGTGACGCAGGAATTGGTGGCCGTTATGGGTGATCGTCAGGCCGCGCGGATGGCGCTCGAAGAGTTCGACGCCGAGGTCGGTTTCGAGTTCCTTCAGTGCTTCCGTCACCGAGGATTGCGAGATCGAAAGGTTCTGTGCGGCTCGCGTCACCGAACCCTGTTCGGCGACGGCGACGAAATATTGAACCTGGCGAAGCGTGAAGGCCATGGGGTTTTAGAGCATGGTGGAATAGGCCGTGGCAAGCGGCCCAAAAAAGCGGACCTTTTTTGGTGTTTTCTCAAAATGGCGCAGGCTTCACACGCCCACTTAAACTTTCGGAAACGTCATTTCTTTAGCGTTCTTAGCACTTGTCCTGCGTTGGAGTTTCAGATGGCGGAGCAGTTGGCGTGAAGGCCTTACTGCGCATCTTCCGGCCTTCCCGGAAATTGGCAATCATCATCGGTGGAGTCGCTCTTCTCATGGGCGTGTCCGGCGGTGCGGCGGTCTATGTCGGCAAGGACAGGTTGATCGGTGCAACTGGTGGTGGCTACGGGCTCGAATGCAGTGACGTCAACCTGGTGACGATCCGCAAGCAGGATCATGTCTGGGTGCGCAAATACATCAAGACCGAACCGACCGACGGGATGACGCGCGTCAAGACCGCGCTTCGTGTCGCTCAGGCGGTTTATGCCGCGCAGAAGCCGGATCTGGTGCAGGTGGTGGTGCTCGACGAGAACGGACCGACGTTGCGCGCCGACATTCGCGGCCGGGCGATCGGCGCCGATGTCGTCTATATCCCGCATCCCGACAAGACCGTCCCCGGCCTCGACGACAAGTCCTATACAGCGCGCTACTACGACGGCAAGGCCAGCGAAAACGGGCTGTTCTTCGGCGAGCGCATAGAGATGCCGTTCGACGAGGTCGCCATGATCAGCGCCGCCTTCAAGGACCCCGAGGATTGCGTCGACCCGGTTGCGGTTGGCTCGACGAAGAGTGAGGGCAAGGCAGCAGCCGGCGGACACGGCGCAGCGCCGGAGACCAAGGAACCGTCTGGTCAGGAGCAGGCTGCCAAGGATGCAGCCACTCCCGCAGAGGAACCGTCGGCCAAGAGCGGGCACTAAACCCGAAAAACATCAGGCGGCAGGCCTGATATTTTCCCTTATCAGCGAGGCGTCGCGCGCCGGCGGCTGGCCGAAGAAACGTGCATATTCCCTGGTGAATTGCGAGGCGCTCTCGTAGCCCACCGAGTAGGCGACCGAGGAGGCGTTTCCGGATTGGGAAATCAGAAGCTGGCGGGCCTGCAGCAGGCGGATACGCTTCTGGAACTGGATCGGGCTCATCGCCGTCACAGCCTTGAAATGGCGATGAAAGGCCGAGACGCTCATGGCGGTGAGGGCGGCGAGTTTTTCGACCTCGACCGCTTCGGCATAGTGCTCGCGAACCCAGCGAATGGCGAGCCGTATCCGCGACAGGGCGCTATCGGGTGCTGCGATATCGCGCAGCATCCAGCCCTGCGGTCCCTGCAGCACGCGATAGAGGATTTCGCGTTCGTAGGCCGGGGCAAGGGCAGGGATATCCTGCGGGCGCTCCATGAGTAGCAGCATCCTCAGCCAGGCACCCAGAAGTTCCGGCGTCATGCGACAGACGGAATAGCCGCCGGTTTGTTCCTCCTGGTAGGATTGCGGCGTAAGATCCAGGAGAAGCGCTGCGACCTTTGCCGGGTCGAGCGATAGGCTGACGCCGATATAGGGTCGGTCGGGACCTGCCTGCTGCACCATGCCCGTCGCCGGCACATCGATCGATATCACGAAGTAGCTC
Organism: Rhizobium indicum; assembly: GCF_005862305.2. NCBI lineage: Bacteria > Pseudomonadati > Pseudomonadota > Alphaproteobacteria > Hyphomicrobiales > Rhizobiaceae > Rhizobium > Rhizobium indicum. The sequence goes on from NZ_CP054021.1 coordinate 3,323,012, forward strand.
GCTGAATCGTAATAATAGTCCTGACCGGCGATCGTCAGCGTCTTGCTGCCATCAAGGATCAAGTTGACCATCGGCTCATAAACGGCGCCGAGCTTGTGTTCGGGGATCTCCCCCTTGACCATCAGGATACCGGGTATGCCGGTTTCCGTCGGGCGGTTTTCAGCGTGGGCCGTCAAGCGGCGCATCTCTTCGAGCATTGTTTGCATGGCGAAATCCTGACCCAGCAAGTGACACGGCGCAAGGCAAAAGCAGGAATAGGCAAGAACGAGGCAGTTTCCGGCGGAGTGCAGACCGGCTGTTTCCCATAGCTTCCGGCCATCGAAGCAAAGGAGACAGAAATGAAAATCGCAATCATTACCGGCGGCAGCCGTGGCATTGGTCAATCGGCAGCGCAGGAATGCGCAAGGCGCGGCATGGGTGTCATTCTCACCTATAACAGCCACAAACCAGGTGCGGATGAAGTCATCGCCGCGATCAAGGCAGAAGGCGGTCAGGCCGTTGCGCTTGCCCTCGATGTCGGTGATGCCGACAGCTTTCCGGCCTTCGTGGCGGAAGTTAAAAGGCTGCTTTCCACTTACTGGGGCCGGGATACATTCGATTGCCTCGTCAACAATGCCGGTTTCGGCATGTTCAATCTCATGGAGACGGTGACGACGGGCCAGTTCGACGCTCTGATGAATGTCCACCTGAAAGGGCCGTTCTTCCTGACGCAGGTCTTGTTGCCGCTGATGGTCGATGGCGGCGTGATCCTCAATGTAACGAGCGCTTCCGTTCGCGTCGCAACAGCAGGTGTTGCACCCTATGCAGCCCTCAAGTCCGGACTTGAGACGTTGACCCGCTATCAGGCGAAGGAGTTCGGCGATCGCAGGATCCGCGCCAATGCTATCTCGCCCGGTCCTATCCGCACCAATCTTGCCGACGCTGCACTGGACAAGAACCCGGAGTTCGCCGCGTTGCTTGCCTCACAGACGGCTCTCGGCCGTATCGGCGAAGCCGAGGATGTCGGCCGCGTCATCGCCATGCTCGCGTCCGACGACGGCGCATGGATCAATGCGCAGACGATCGAGGTCGCCGGCGGCTACATGATCTGAGTGTGGTGACGAGCGCGATCATGACACAAGCCAACGAAATAACGTCATTCCGGTTGAAGGGCCGGCTGACAGTGTCTTGGTCCATCGGCTCGGTTCTTCACCAGTCTGCCTAAAACAAAACGGAGCGTCCTTTCGGGCGCTCCGTTTTTCATTTAAACAATGTTGTTCTCAGTCGGTTTTGCTGCGGCGGGCCGGGAAGAGGATGACGTCGCGGATCGACGGCGCATTGGTCAGAAGCATGATGAGACGGTCGACGCCGATGCCGAGGCCACCTGCCGGCGGCATGCCCTGGTCGATCGCGTCGAGGAATTCCTCGTCCAACTGCTTTTCCTTTTCGCCGCGGGCATGCGCCTGTTCGAGCTGCTCGACCATGCGGCGGCGCTGCTCTTCGGGATCGTTGAGTTCCGAGAAGGCGTTGCCGAGTTCCCAGGCATTGCAATAGGTCTCGAAACGCTCGACCAGGCGCGGCTCGCCCGGCACTTCCTTGGCGAAAGGCGAAATATCCTTCGGGAAATGCGTAACGTGCGAGGGTTGGATCAGCGTCTGCTCGACCTTCTCTTCGAAGATGAAGGCGAGGCATTCACCCCAGGTCCAATCCTTCTCGACCGCGAAGCCGGCAGCCTTGGCGGCGGCGCGGGCCTCTTCATCCGTCTTGATGGCCCGGAAGTCGATACCAGTCGCTTCCTTGACGGCGTCCGGCATCGGCACGCGCTTGAACGGGCCCTTGAAGGACATGGTCTTGTCGCCGAAGGGAAATTCCGTCGTGCCGTGAATGGAAAGCGCCAAGCTTTCGAACAGCCGCTCGACGAGGTCCATGATGTCCTCGTAGTCGGCATAGGCCCAGTAACACTCCATCATGGTGAATTCCGGATTGTGCCGGGTGGAAACGCCCTCGTTACGGAAGTTCCGGTTGATCTCGAAGACCTTGTCGGTCAGCCCCGAGACCAGCGTGCGCTTCAGGAACAGTTCCGGCGCGATGCGCAGGTACATGTCGAGCTTCAGCGTGTTGTGATGCGTCTTGAACGGCTCGGCGGTGGCGCCGCCATAGACCGAATGCAGCATCGGTGTCTCGACTTCCATGAAGCCGTCATTTTCCATGAAGCGGCGGATACCGGAGAGGATCTTCGAGCGCTGCTGGAAGCGGAGCTTCGAATCCTCGTTGGTCATGATGTCGAGATGGCGCTTGCGATAGCGCAGCTCGATGTCGGAGAGGCCATGCCACTTTTCCGGCATCGGCAGCAGCGACTTGGTCAGCATCTCGATCTTCTGGGCATTGATCGTCAATTCGCCGCGCTTGGTGCGGCGTACGATGCCGGTGACGCCGATGATGTCGCCGATGTCGATCATCGGCAGCAGCGCACGGGCTTCTTCCGGGGTCGTGTCCTTGTGACTGAAAATCTGGATCTTGCCGCCGGCATCGTGGATGTCCATGAACATGCCAGAGTTGCGCGACGAGTATACGCGGCCGGCGACAGTGACGACATCCTGCGTCTCGACGTCAGGTTCCAGATTCTCGTACTTCGCGATGAGCTCGGCATTGGTCATCGTGCGGTGGAAATGCGCCGGATAGACCTCGCCGACCTGCTCGCGCAGCAGCTTCAGCTTCTGAGCGCGCACTTCCGTCGCGTCGGAGGAAAGGGTGTTTTCAGTCTTGTTGTCAGCCATTGTCGAAATCCTCTGACTGTTCTTACTTCGAGCCGACGAGGGCGGCGACCGCCTGCGAGGCGAGCTTCAGGCGCTGACGCACGACCGACCGGCCGAGGATTGCCATGGAATCGAAGAGCGGCAGCGAGCGCGACGAGCCGGACACGGCGACGAAGAGCGGCGAGACCACGACCTTCAGCTTCTTGCCCATGCGGTCGGCGATCGCGCGCAGTTCCGCCTCGATCGTCTCGACGTTCCATTCCAGGATCTTTTCGAGATCCGGCTGAACGGTGTTGAGGATCTCCAGGATCTCTTCCGGCGGCGACTTGATCTTGGCGAAGTCGGAAGGCTGCAGGCCAAGATCGGACTTCAGCAGGAAGCCGGCAAGATCGGGCAACTCGCCGAGCTTGGAAATGCGTGTCTGCGATAGGCGCAGACCTTCCTTCAGGCGGTCGTTTTCCATCGCCCAGGTCAGCACACGCACCTGGAATTCCTCCTCGGAGAGCTTCTCGCGGATCCAGCGGCCGTTCAGCCAGTCGAGCTTTTGAATGTCGAAGATCGCACCGGCCTTGGAGAGGTTTGCCGGGTCGAACTTCTCGGAGAGCTCGTCCATCGTCAGGAGCTCTTCGCCCTCGGCGATCTGGATGAAGAACAGGCCGAGGAAGTTCATCAGCGCTTCCGGGATATAGCCGAGCGCGGAGTAATAGGAGATCGAGGTCGGGTTCTTGCGCTTCGACAGCTTCGACTTGTCGGCATTGCGCATCAGCGACAGATGCATGAAGACCGGCTGATCCCAGTCGAAATAGCGATAAAGCAGGATGTGCTTCGGCACCGAAGCCAGCCATTCCTCGCCGCGCGCCACATGGGTGATCTTCATCAGATGGTCGTCGATGACGTTGGCCATGTGATAGGTCGGCATGCCGTCGGCCTTGACGAGCACCTGCATGTCGACCGAATCCCACGGAATGGAGACATCGCCGTAGACGCCGTCCGTGAAGTCGCAGGAGCCTTCGGCCGGGATCTTCATGCGGATGACGGTCGTCTCGCCGGCGGCCATACGCGAGGTGACTTCCTCGGCCGCAAGATTCAGGCAGAGACCATCGTACTTCGGCGGCTTGCCGGCGGCGCGCTGGGTTTCGCGCATCTGCTCCAGCCGCGCGGGTGTGCAGAAACAGCGGAAGGCATGGCCCTTGTCCAGCAATTCCTGCCCGTAAGGCTGGTACATTTCCTTGCGGTCGGACTGGCGATAGGGGCCGTAGGGGCCGCCGATATCAGGGCCTTCCTTCCATTCCAGCCCGCACCATTTCAGGGCGTCCAACACCTTCGTTTCGAATTCCGGGGTCGAGCGCGTCGCATCGGTATCCTCGATGCGCAGGATGAACTCGCCGCCATGCTTCTTGGCAAAAAGGTAGTTGAAAAGAGCGATGTAAGCGGTGCCGACATGCGGCTCGCCGGTCGGCGAGGGAGCGATGCGGACGCGGACGCCGGTAGCTGTCCCGGAAACTGTCATTGTGTGTGCCCGTCAATGAATGCCGGACGGCTTTCATGGGAAAGCGACGCACGGCCGGAAGGATGCAGATAGCTTCATCGGCAAACCGGCCGGAAAAAGGGCATGCGCCCGCACTATCCGCCGATCGTCCGTTCGGCTGGCCTTAGGCCATATTCAACCGGGCGCGTCAAGAAAAACACGCCAGGAATGGCCTGATGGCAATGCGTGAGGGCGCGCCGGTTCCGCCGCGCCCTCCAGCCCAAGCCTCAATGCGCGGCGTCGCGTTTTCGCTTGCGGGCGTTGCGCGCGAACATGTTCAGCACCTCGACCAGCGCCGAGAAGGCCATGGCGGCGTAGACGTAGCCCTTCGGCACATGGAAGCCCATGCCTTCGGCGATCAGCGTCGTGCCGATCATCAGCAGGAAGGCGAGCGCCAGCATGACGATCGTCGGGTTCCTCTCGATGAAGTTGGCAAGCGGGGTCGCGGCAACAAGCATGACGGTGACGGCGGCGACGACGGCGACCACCATGATCGGCAGATGTGGCGTCATGCCGACGGCAGTGATGATGCTGTCGACGGAGAAGACGAGGTCGAGCAGCAGGATCTGGCCGATGGCCGATGCAAAGCCTGTCGTGGCCGAACTTGCGATGAAGTCCTCGCCGTGATCTTCCGGATCGACGCTGTGGTGGATTTCCTTGGTGGCCTTCCAGACGAGGAACAGACCGCCGGCAATCAGGATCAGATCCTTCCAGGAGAAGCCGTGGCCGAAAGCTTCAAACAGCGGTTCGGTCAGTTGCACGATCCAGGCGATGGTGCCGAGCAGGGCGAGACGCATGACGAGCGCAAGACCGATGCCGATCTTGCGGGCCTTCTCCCGGTGCTCGGGCGGCAGTTTGTTGGTGAGAATGGAAATGAAGATCAGGTTGTCGATCCCGAGAACGACTTCCATCACCACCAGCGTGATGAGCGCCACCCAGGCGGCCGGATCCTGAATGAGCGTCATGATTTCCTGCATCAGCATATATCCCCTTTGCGTCACATGAGTAATGACGCTCGCAATGTAATGTCGCCGGCCTTCCAGGCAAGCGCCGCAAGGGGGTATACGAAACCGATGTGACTTTTATTCCCTAGAACAGGATTTAAGGCCGGGTCGGCCTTAAATTTGAATCCTGCTCTAAATTAAAGAGTTAGAGCAGGATGTCGTCCGAAAACCGCTCGCACTTTTTCGGTATCATGCTCTGATCGGCAACCAGATTTCGGTGACGCCCATGCCGGTATAGGGGTCGAAGCGCTCGTCGTAGCGTTCGAACATGTCGGGTGTCTCGCCGTGCTCCAGGCCGGAGGTCGGCCACCATGCGCCAAATATCCGGTTCATCGTCGCCGGAATGCCGGAGACATGGCCACGGTGAGCAAAGACGACGTAACGCTGGCCTGGAAGCTTGAGCGTTGCAAAATCGGCCGGCAGATCGCCGGCATCGGAAATTTCGACCGCGACCATATAGCGGAATTTCTCTGCTTCACCATCGATGTGGGTGCAGATGCCGTAGGCGACGTTGCCTTTCTGGCCGGAGATATGACCGAAATGGGCATTGAATTCCTGCCAGAGGGAGGGGATGGCGGCATTGCCGCCATAGGGGTAGGTCTCCTGCAAGCCGGCAAACAGCATCGGTTGAAGGGTTTCGAAGCGGGGCGGTTCGAGGTCGTTGAGGTGGGCGGGGTCCATTCTGATCGGCTCCAGCAAGGTAAGGTTACGGGCGTGCCCCTGTCTGCGCACCGCATCCGGCGTCATGCCGAACTGGTCGCGGAAGGCACGGGTGAAGGCTTCGTGCGAGCCGTAGCCGGCGCAAAGCGCAACCTCGAGAATGGTGGATGAACCGCCGACCAACGCCGGCACGGCGCGGCTGAGGCGGCGCCCTCTTATATAGCCGCTGATCGAGTGACCGGTGACGAGCCCGAAGACGCGCGACAGATGGTAGCGCGACAATCCGGCTGCTTCCGATATCTCTACCAGCGATATATCGCTTTCGAAATGGCTCTCGATGAACCAGATCGCCCGTCCGACGGCGCTCATTCTCATTCTCCTGGTTGCAGCTTCTTCCTTAGCGGAAGGCCGGCAGCCGGATTTGATCGCTATTGCGGGATTCTGGCCGATGGAGCGCGGCGGTCAAGGGTGTGGTCAGGCGGTCTCGTGCCGGCGCGCGCCGTAGGCGGCCATGAAGACCCGGATCGCGCCGCGGATGACGCGCTCGATTTCATCGCGCGACGGCGGTTCTTCCATGCTTCCGAACAGGCGGAGCTTGAAGAAACTACCGCTGGCGAGATCGAGGAACTGGCCGGCGGCCAGATCGATGTCGTCGATCTCAAACCTCCCTTCGGCGATGTGGCGTTCCAGGAAGTCGCGCATGATGGTGCGCAGATTTTCCGGACCCTTGAAGAAGCGTTGACAGAGTACCGGCATGCGGTCGCGAACACCGAGAACGGTGCGCATCGCGCTGATGACCTTTTCATCGGTCATATGGGTGACAAAGCTTATCCCGAATTCGTACAGCCCGGCTTCGGGATCGTCATGTTCGGCAAGCGCCGTGCGCACGGCCGCCACGAAGGCGGCGCGCTCGGCCTCGATCATCGCCGAAAACAGTTCTTCCTTGTTGGTGAAATAGACGTAGAGCGTTCCCTTGGAGACTCCGGCCTCGCGGGTCACGTCGTTCATGCTGGCGGCGTCGAACCCCATCTTCATGAAGACTCGCTTGGCGCCGGCGAGAATCTGCTGGCGCTTGGCCGGATCTTCGCCTGCGGCAAATCGGCCTCCGGCAGCGGGAGGACTGAATACGGCGGCGTGGTCGGGTGTCAGCGTCATGTCCTCTTAACCGTGTTGACGGTTTCGCATTTTGTTTAAAAGAAATCGAACCGATTGGTTCTATACATCTTGATATGACGATAAAACAGGTTTAAGTCAACTGAACCGAACCGTTCAGTTCGATTATTTACTCCAGATCGGTTAAGTGGCCATGTCGAGCAACCAGAAGAGCAACGTCGCGCGTATCGTCAGCGAAAACGCCGGAACCGAAGAGGTAAAGGCCGAGGTCGCGGCTGTAGAAGCTCCGACGGCGGAAGCCCGCGAAGTTCCCTCTGCTCCCGCACAGTCGGCGCCGGCTTCGGTTGCCGCACCCGCGGCTGCGAAGAAGCGCCGCAGCCCGGTGCTGCCGATCGTCGTGCTCGCCCTTCTCGCGGGCGGCGGCTGGTATGGTTACGAATGGTGGACGAACGGCCGCTTCATGGTGTCGACCGACGACGCCTATATCGAAGGCGATATCGCAACGATTTCGCCGAAGGTCACGGGCTACGTCGCGAAGGTGAACGTTGTCGCCAACCAGGAAGTCAAAGCGGGCGACGTGCTTGCCACGCTTGATAACGGCGATTATCAGAACGCCCTCGACTTGGCCCAGGCCCAGATCGTCACCGAACAGCTTTCGCTGCAGCGTATCGACGCGCAGATCGAAGGTGCGAATGCGAGCCTCGTGCAGGCGCGGGCGCAAAAGGTGGCACTCGAAGCGGCCGTTCGCGGTGCCGAGATCACCCAGAAGCGCCAGACCGACCTTCAGGCGAAGTCGGTCGGCACTGCCGCCGATCTCGACAACGCCAATATCGCCCTCGACCAGGCCAAGGCCAATCTTGCCGGCGGCGACGCCAACATCACCGCCGCACAGGCCAACATCACCATTCTCCAGGCCCAGCGCAAGGAAGCCGAAGGCTCGGTCCGTTCGCTTGAGATTTCGCGCGACAAGGCCGTCCGTGACCTCTCCTTCACCGTGCTCAAGGCGCCTTATGACGGCATTGTCGGCAACCGCTCCGTCCAGGAAGGCGACCTCGTCTCTCCCGGCCAGCGCCTGATGGCGCTCGTTCCGGTGCGCCAGCTCTATATCGACGCCAATTTCAAGGAAACGCAGATTCAGCATCTGGTGCCGGGCTCGAAGGTCAACGTCCAGGTCGATGCCTATAGCGATCATCCGATCGTCGGCACCGTCGAATCGATCTCGCCGGCTTCCGGCTCGGTCTTTTCGCTGCTGCCACCGGAAAATGCCACGGGCAACTTCACCAAGGTGATCCAGCGCGTGCCGGTGCGCATCGCGCTGCCGCAGGATGCGCTCGACAGCGGCCGTCTGCGCGCGGGCCTGAGCGTCGTCGTCGACGTCGACACCCGTACGGCGCCGAGCAAGTAAGCCTTCAGGAAAGGCAGAGGTGATCTGATGGCCGGGAGCGCGACAGCAACGGCGGGGACGATTCCGGCGGCACCCGCCCATGCCGACGAGCGCATGGATCCGAAGAAGCTCATTGCCTTCTTCGCGATGGTGCTCGGCATGTTCATGTCGATCCTCGACATCCAGATCGTCTCGGCCTCGCTTGCCGAAATCCAGGCCGGCCTTTCGGCCGGCAGCGACGAGATCGGCTGGGTGCAGACGTCCTATCTGATCGCCGAAGTGATCATGATCCCGCTCTCGGGCACGCTGGCGCGGATCATCTCGACGCGTTATCTTTTTGCGATCTCGGCCGCCGGCTTCACCATGGCGAGTGCGCTTGCCGCGACGGCGACGAATATCGACCAGATGATCGTCTACCGGGTCATCCAGGGCTTCATCGGCGGCGGCATGATCCCGTCGGTCTTCGCGGCCGCCTTCACCATCTTCCCGCCGTCGAAGCGCAGCATCGTCTCGCCGATCATCGGCTTGATCGCGACGCTGGCGCCGACCATCGGCCCGACCGTCGGCGGTTATCTCAGCCATGCCTTTTCCTGGCACTGGCTGTTCCTCGTCAACATCGTGCCCGGCATCATCGTCACGATCGTCACCTGGAACTTCATCGATTTCGACAAGCCGGAACTGTCGCTCTTCAAGAAGTTCGACTGGTGGGGTCTGATCTCGATGGGTGTCTTCCTCGGCGCGCTGGAATATGTGCTCGAAGAGGGCAATTCGAACGACTGGTTCAACGACAGTTTCATCACCATCGCAGCGGTTGCCTCCGGCGTTGCAGCCATCGTCTTCTTCTATCGCGCCTTCACGGTGGATTTCCCCGTTGTCGACCTCAAGGCCTTTTCGAACCGGAATTTCTCCTTCGGCTCGGTGTTTTCCTTCGTCATGGGCATCGGCCTCTATGGTCTCACCTATATCTATCCGGTCTATCTCGGGCGCATCCGCGGCTATGATTCACTGATGATCGGCGAGACGATGTTCGTCTCCGGGCTTGCGATGTTCTTCACCGCGCCGATCGCCGGGCGGCTGTCGACCAAGATGGATCTGCGCATGATGATGGTGATCGGCTTCGTCAGCTTCGCCGCCGGCACCTTCATCATGATGCATCTGACGGCGGATTGGGATTTCTACGAGCTCTTCATCCCGCAGATCCTGCGCGGCTTCGGGCTGATGATGTGCATGGTGCCGATCAACAATATCGCGCTCGGCACGATGCCGCCCTCGCGCATCCGCGGCGCGTCCGGCCTGTTCAACTTGACCAGAAATCTCGGCGGCGCCGTCGGCCTTGCCGTCATCAATACTGTGCTGACCAACCGGCAGGACGTGCACTACGAGCGGCTGCGGGAGAACATGGATTGGGGCAATCCGGCGGTGATCGACCAGATGAACAACATGGCCGCCAATTTCAACACCTATGGCATGGATGGCGCCTCCGTTGCGATCAAGCAGATGGTTGGTCTTGCCACCAAGCAGGCGATCATTCTTTCCTTCAGTGATGTGTTCCTGATCCTGACCGCACTCTTCCTTGCCATGATCCTCGGTGTCGCCATGATCAAGAAACCCGCGCCGCAAGGCGGGGGAGGCGGTGGCGGCCACTGACCTCCGGCCTGCCGCCCCTTGAAAAGGCCCTCTTCGGAGGGCCTTTTTGTTTGCCGTTTCCAGGCCGCTATGTCATCAGGTCGATCATCGCCACCGGATCGGTCCGAAGCGAACATGCCGGGAAAACGATGCGGAAACCCGCCCGGTCGATTTTTTGATTTACGTACATCAAAATTGGCGCTAATGGTCTCGTCAGGAGGAATGATGAGGCCAACCGTTCACGATATAGCCGCTGCGGCCGGTGTCAGTCTGGCGACCGTTGACCGGGTTCTCAACCAGCGTCCCGGTGTGCGCCACGTCACGCGGGAAAAGGTCGAGACCGCGATCCGCGAGCTCGGTTATGTCAGAGACGTCGCCGCCGCCAATCTTGCCAAAGGGCGCACCTATCCGCTGGTCTTCATCCTGCCGGCCAGCGACAACTCCTTCATGCACGGGCTCAATGCCGAGATCCGCCAGGCAGTCCTCCGATCGTCGGCCGAGCGCACCAATATCCGCACCATCGAGGTGCCGGCCTTCGATCCGGCCGCCCTCGTCTCCGTGCTCGAAGAGCTTTCCCGCGAAAGGCCCTGCGGAATCGCGCTGGTTGCGACCGATGCGCCTGATGTGCGCGCCGCCGTCGACAGGCTGGTGCGCGAGCGCTTTCCCATCGTCACCCTGGTTTCCGATCTCACGGGGTCGCTGCGCCATCACTATGCCGGCGTCGACAATATCGCCGCCGGCCGAACGGCCGCCCGCCTGCTCGGGCGGTTTCTCGGGCCGCGAAAGGGTGAAATCGCCGTGCTCGCCGGCTCCATGCTGGTGCGCGACCATCGCGAGCGGCTGGAGGGCTTCACCGCTGTCATGGCCAAGGAATTTCCCGATCTTGCGATCCTGCCGGTTCTCGAAGGCCGCGACGACCCTGAGGTCGCCCACAGGCTCGTTGCCGACGCGCTCGGGAATGCCGGCATCATCGGCGTCTACAGCCTCGGCGCCGGCAATCGCGGCCTGATCCGGGCGCTAAAGGAGAAGGCCGTCGACCGCGTGCTGACCGTGATTGCCCACGAACTGACCGCTCATACGCGCGCAGCACTCATCGACAATACGATCGATGCGATCCTCAACCAGGATGCCGGCCATGAGGTGCGCAGTGCGATCCGCGTGCTGAAGGCCAAGGCGGACGGGCTTGCCGTCATCGAAGCGCAGGAGCGCATCCGCCTCGACATATTCCTGAAAGACAATCTGCCGTAACGGCAAAGGGAGAAATACCACATGTATCTGGGTCTCGATCTCGGAACCTCCGGCGTCAAGGCGATGCTGATCGACGGTGATCAGAAGATCGTCGGCTCGGCCAACGGTTCGCTCGACGTCTCGCGTCCGCATTCCGGCTGGTCGGAGCAGGAGCCGGCCCACTGGGTGCGCGCCACGGAGGAGGCTGTCGCCGGCCTCAAGGCAAAACATCCGAAGGAGTTGGCGGCGGTCAAGGGCATCGGCCTTTCCGGCCAGATGCATGGCGCAACGCTTATCGATGCGACCGACAAGGTGCTGCGCCCGTGCGTCCTCTGGAATGACACGCGCAGCTACGTCGAGGCAGTTGCACTCGATGCCGATCCGCGCTTTCGTGCACTCACCGGCAACATTGTCTTCCCCGGCTTTACGGCGCCGAAGCTCGCTTGGATCGAGAAGCATGAGCCCGATGTCTTCGCCAAGATCGCCAAGGTTCTCCTGCCGAAGGACTATCTGCGTCTCTGGCTGACCGGCGACTATATCTCGGAAATGTCGGATTCGGCCGGCACCTCCTGGCTCGACACCGGCAAACGTGTCTGGTCCTCCGAACTGCTGGCCGCCACCAACCTTTCCGAGGAGCAGATGCCGGCGCTCGTCGAAGGCACCGAACAGGCCGGTAAGCTGCGGTCCGAACTGGCGGCGCAATGGGGTATATCAGGTGATGTCGTCGTGGCCGGCGGTGCCGGCGACAATGCGGCCTCGGCCTGCGGCATGGGCACGGTCAGCGATGGTGCTGCCTTCGTCTCGCTCGGCACCTCGGGCGTGCTTTTTGCCGCCAACGCTTCCTATTTGCCGAAGCCGGAAAGCGCCGTGCATGCCTTCTGCCACGCGCTGCCGAACACCTGGCACCAGATGGGTGTCATTCTGTCGGCCACCGACGCGCTCAACTGGCATTCCGGGGTGACCGGCAAGTCGGCCGCCGATCTCACCGGCGAACTCGGCGAGACGCTGAAGGCGCCCACCGGTGTCACCTTCCTGCCCTATCTCTCCGGGGAGCGCACGCCGCACAATGATGCTGTCATCCGCGGCGCCTTCATCGGCCTCGAACATGAAAGCAGCCGTGTCGTTCTTACCCAGGCGGTGCTCGAAGGTGTCGCCTTCGCCATTCGCGACAATCTCGAAGCGCTGCGTTCGGCCGGCACCGGCATATCCCGCGTCACGGCAATCGGCGGCGGTTCGCGCTCGCGTTACTGGCTGGCGTCGATCGCGACCGCCCTCGGCGTTCCGGTCGACCTGCCGGCCGACGGCGATTTCGGCGCGGCCTTCGGCGCTGCCCGCCTCGGCCTGATCGCGGCAACGGGCGCGGATCCGATTGCGGTTTGCACGCCGCCGGTGACGGCTGGAACGATCGAGCCGGTGTCGGCACTGAGCGGCGCTTATGAGGACGCCTACAAGCGCTACCGGGCGCTCTATCCGGCGATCAAGTCGCTGGCGTAGGCCAACAATTCAGAACTTCGAAAAGATACGAACCCAAGGAGAACCAACATGAGCACCGGATTTTTCGGCGATATCCAGAAAGTAAAATACGAAGGCCCCGACAGCACCAATCCGCTGGCCTTCCGCCATTACCAGCCGGACGAGATCGTCATGGGCAAGCGCATGGAAGACCATCTGCGCTTTGCCGTGGCCTATTGGCACACCTTCACCTGGCCGGGCGGCGATCCCTTCGGCGGTCAGACTTTCCTGCGTCCCTGGTTCGAAGACACGATGAAGGCCGCCAAGCTCAAGGCTGACGTCGCCTTCGAATTCTTCTCGCTGCTCGGCTCGCCCTATTACTGCTTCCACGATGCCGACGTGCGTCCGGAAGGCAAGAACTTTGCCGAAAACACAAAAAACCTCAACGAGATCGTCGATTATTTCGCCGAGAAGCAGGCCGCAACCGGCACCAAGCTGCTCTGGGGCACAGCGAACCTCTTCTCCCACCGCCGCTATATGTCGGGTGCAGCCACCAATCCGGATCCGGATGTCTTTGCTTTCGCTGCTGCGACGGTCAAGACCTGCATCGACGCCACGCAGAAGCTCGGCGGCGAGAACTACGTGCTTTGGGGCGGCCGCGAAGGTTACGAGACGTTGCTCAACACCGATATCGGCCGCGAGCTCGACCAGCTCGGACGCTTCCTCAACCTCGTTGTCGAATACAAGCATAAGATCGGCTACAAGGGCACGATCCTGATCGAGCCGAAGCCGCAGGAGCCGACCAAGCACCAGTATGATTACGACGTCGCGACCGTCTATGGTTTCCTCAAGAAGCACGGCCTTGAAAACGAGGTGAAGCTCAATATCGAGCAGGGCCACGCGATCCTTGCCGGCCACTCCTTCGAGCACGAGCTGGCGCTTGCCAATGCGCTCGGCATCTTCGGCTCGATCGACATGAACCGCAACGACTACCAGTCCGGCTGGGATACCGACCAGTTCCCGAACAATGTTCCCGAAATGGCGCTCGCCTACTACCATGTTCTGGCTGGTGGCGGCTTCAAGACCGGTGGCACCAACTTCGACTCGAAGCTGCGCCGCCAGTCTCTCGACCCGGCGGATCTGCTGATCGGTCATATCGGCGGCATGGATTGCTGCGCTCGCGGCCTGAAGGCCGCCGCCAAGATGATCGAGGACAAGGCTCTGTCGCAGCCGCTCGCCGATCGTTATGCCGGCTGGGATTCGGCTGAAAGTCAGAAGCTCTTCCGCGGCGAATATTCGCTGGACGAGATCGCCCATTGGGTCGAGAGCAAGGACGTCAACCCGCAGCCAAGATCGGGCAAGCAGGAACTGCTGGAGAACGTCGTCAACCGTTACGTCTGACGATCAGCGCCGGCGGCCATTGGTCGCCGGCACAACCCTCTCCAGGCGGCGACGGCGCAAAACCTTCAGCCTCAATTGGTTTACCGTTTCGACCAGTTGCGCGACGGTGCCGAGACGGAGTTTCGAACCACCAGATCCGGCCGCAGCAGGATTTCCGTTTCGGTCGGCCGGCCATCGGACAGAAGTTCCAGCAGCAGCGCCATTGCCTGCTTGCCGATCGCCGTTCTCGGCTGGCGGATCGTGGTCAGCGGTGGGGATATGAAGACGGCCTGCGGTACATCGTCGAAACCGGTCACCGAGAAATCCCGCGGAATGTCGTAGCCTCGCGCGCCGAGCCCGACCATGACGCCGATCGCCGTCTGGTCGTTGACGCACATGAAGGCGGTTGGAAGCGTGTCGCGCATGAAAAGCTGTTCGACCGCATGCCGCCCGCTTTCGATCGTGCCGTCGCCTTCCAGCACGATCCTGTTGTCGGGCGGGATGCCGGCGGCATCGAGACCGGCATCGTAACCCATACGGCGCCTGGTATAGGCAAGCCGGGTGCGCGAATCGCCGATGAAGGCGATCTTGCGATGCCCTTCGGCCAGCAGCAGGTCTACCGCTTTGCGAGCGCCCTCGGTATCGTCGACGCCGACATAGGGAATGCCGCCGTTGAAGACGGGCTCGAAAACGCCGACGCTCGGCGGCAGCCGCGCGGTCATCGTCTGATGCCCGAAGGGCAGGATGCCGGTGAAGAGGATCAGCCCGGCAGCCTGGTTGGAATTTAGGAATTTCAGATATTCGAGACCGCGCTGGGCGTCGTTCTGCGTGTGGCCGATCAGGATGCCGTAGCCGTGCGCGCGCGCTTCGTTCTCCAGCCCGACGAGAATGTTGGAGAAATTGGGATCGCCGATATCGGGCGCCACGACGAGGATCATGTTGGAACGGCCGAGCCTCAGGCTGCGCGCCATGGCGTTGGTCGTATAGCCGGTGATGGCGATCGCCTGGTTGACCTTGAGGCGCGTGGAGTTGGCGACCTTTTCCGGCATGTGGATTGCCCGGGAAACCGTCGCGATGGAGACCTCGGCGATCCGGGCGACGTCTTCGATGGTTGCGGGCGTGGAATTCGACACTGAGCTCTGCCTTGGGCTGTCTTCGCCGCGACACTACACAGACTTGTCGAGAGGTCAAAGGCGGGCTTCAACTGATCTGTGTAAATCAACGATGTAAACCTTTACACGATGTATGTAAAGGTTTACATAAGGCGCCAGAGCGGACCGGGAGCCGCTTTGGGGAGGACCAGATGACCGTGGAGACCGCCGACACCGCACCCGTGGTGCTGTCCGCCAGGCGCATATGCAAATCCTTCAGTGGAGTGCAGGTCCTCTTCAGCGTGAACTTCGATCTCCGCGCCGGCGAAATCCATGCACTCATGGGTGAAAACGGCGCCGGCAAGTCCACGCTTGTCAAGGTTTTGTCCGGTTTCGAACAGCCGAGTTCCGGCGAAATCCTGCTCGACGGCAAGCCTGTCGTCCTGCCGCCCAACGGCGCCGCCGAGGCACTCGGCATCGTCATCATTCACCAGGAATTCAACCTCGCCGACCATCTGACCGTGACGGAGAGCCTCTTCCTTGGGCGCGAAGTCACGCGCTTCGGCGTGCTTGACCGCAAATATATGCGGTCGGAGACCCGCAAGGTTCTCGACGTGCTCGGTTCGCATGTCGATGAGAATGCGCTGATCAGCACGCTTTCCATCGCCGACAAGCAGATGGTCGAAATCGCCAAGGCAATCAGCCGCGACGCGCGGGTGGTATTCATGGACGAGCCGACCGCCGTGCTGTCGCGGGAAGAGACCAGTATGCTCTTCAAGCAGGTTCGCAAGCTGCGCGATCAGGGTACCAGCTTCGTCTTCGTGTCCCACAAGCTCGACGAGGTGATGGAGTTGACCGACCGCGTCACCGTGCTGCGGGATGGCCAGTGGATCAAGACATCGCCGACATCCATTCTGGACGGGGAATCGATCGCGCAGTTGATGGTCGGTCGCGAACTTTCCAGCCTCTATCCCGCCAAGGTCGAGCCTGATGTCGACGAGGAAATCGTCCTCAGCGTCGCCTCGGTGTCGACGGGCTATGTGAAGGATGCGAGCTTCGAGGTGCGCAAGGGCGAGATCATCGGTTTTTCAGGCATGATCGGCTCTGGTCGTACCGAGCTGATGGAAGCGATCGCCGGGTTGCGGACCCGTCTCGAGGGCGAGGTAATCATCAAGGGGGAAACGGTTCCCTCCGGCGACGTGCATGCCGCCAATCGCTGCGGGCTCGCCTATATGACCAAGGACCGCAAGTCGAAAGGCCTGCTGCTGCGCTCCGGCATGGTGACCAATCTGACACTGCAATCGCTCGGAAGGCATGCTCGTCACGGCTATCTCAGCCCGGGCAGTGAAGCGGCCGCAATGGCCAAGGCCAAGCGCCGCTTCGACATCAGGGTTCGTGACGGCAATATCGTCGCCGGCCGCATGTCGGGTGGGAACCAGCAGAAGCTGCTGCTTGCCAAGGTCATGGAGACCGAGCCTGACATCATCATCATCGACGAGCCGACGCGCGGCATCGATGTCGGCACCAAGCAGCAGATCTATCATTTCATCTCGGCACTCGCCCGGGACGGCCGGTCGATCATCGTCGTGTCGTCGGAGATGCCGGAGGTCATCGGCCTCTGCACCAGAGTGGCGGTGATGCGCGAAGGGCGTATCGTCGGCGTGCTCGAGGGAGACGAGATTTCCGAGCAGGAGATCATGCGTTACGCCGCCGGGCTCAAGAAGAAGGCGGCCGCCTGAGGGCTGAAGCAGGCTTCGCCGATCAGGACGACACATAAGATGCCCAGAAAATATGGGGCGGGAGGTTGGTTTTGGAAATGAGTGTCAACGAGGAGACCAGGGAAATCCGGCGCCGATCCTGGCGGGATGTCGACCTGCGTGCAGTCGCGCCTTTTGTCGCCCTGGCACTGCTGCTGATCGTCGGAGCCCTGGTCAATCCTAATTTCATCGGCATCACCAACCTTGCCAATGTCGCGACACGCAGCGCCTTCATCGCCATTATCGCGGTCGGTGCGACCTTCGTGATATCTGCAGGCGATCTCGACCTGTCGGTCGGCTCGATGGTGGCCTTCGTCGCCAGCCTGATGATCCTGCTGATGAATTCGGGCGCCATCGAAAACCCGGCCCTGATGCTGACGGTCGCGGCCGTCTTCACGATCGTCGCCGGTGCGCTTTGCGGCCTGGCGAACGGCCTGATCACGACGGTGGGCAGGATCGAGCCCTTCATCGCGACGCTCGGCACAATGGGCATCTATCGCGGCCTGACGACATGGCTGTCGCAGGGCGGCGCGATCACGCTTCGCTCCGCCGATATCCAGACGCTCTATCGTCCGGCTTATTTCGGCAATATCGCCGGCGTGCCGGTGCCGATTGCGGTGATTTTGGCGGTGACGGCGGTTGCGGCCTTCATCCTCTATCGCACCCGCTACGGGCGCCATGTCGTCGCGGTCGGATCGAACAGCGATGTCGCTCGCTATTCGGGCATCGCGGTCAATCGCGTCAGGACGATCGCCTTCGTCATCCAGGGGCTGTGCGTCGCCATTGCCGTGTTGCTCTACGTTCCCCGTCTCGGCTCGACGTCGGCGACGACGGGCATCCTGTGGGAACTGCAGGCGATTACGGCCGTCGTCGTCGGTGGTACCGCGCTGAAGGGCGGCGCGGGCAGGGTCTGGGGCACGATCTGCGGCGCCTTCATTCTCGAACTCGTCGGCAACATCATGCTGCTTTCGAATTTCATCAGCGAGTATCTGATCGGCGCCATCCAGGGTGCGATCATCATCATCGCCATGTTCGTCCAGCGCTCGCTGGTGCGTAAATCATAAATTGGCAAATCATGAATTGACCGGGCTTACAGGGCGTCCGGTCCCGTATGGAAAAGTCCCTGAAGTTATTGGGAGGAAATAGAATGCGTAAATTGATGTTGGGCCTGGCGGTTGCGGCGGTGACGTTCGCCGGCGTCGCTCACGCCCAGGACAAGAAATTCACGATCGGCGTATCCATTCCAGCCGCCGACCACGGTTGGACGTCGGGCGTCGTGTTCCATGCCGAACGTGTCGCCAAGCTGCTGATGGCCGAACATCCCGGTCTCAATGTCATCGTCAAGACCTCGCCGGACGCCGCAAGCCAGGCCAACGCCGTGCAGGATCTCGATACGCAGGGCATCGACGCCCTCGTCATCCTGCCGTCGGACCCGGATCCGCTCGTCAACGCCATCAAGGAAGTCAAGGGCAAGGGCAAGTTCGTCGCCCTCGTCGACCGTGCGCCGAGCAACAACGACAATTCCGTGCGCGACCTTTATGTCGCCGGCAACAATCCGGCTCTCGGCGAAGTCGCCGGCAAGTACATCAAGGACACAACGCCGGACGCCGAGGTGGTGATCATCCGCGGTCTGCCGATCCCGATCGACCAGCAGCGCCAGGACGGCTTCGACAAGGGCATTGCCGGCTCGAACGTCAAGGTTCTCGACCGCCAGTACGGCAACTGGAACCGCGACGATGCCTTCAAGGTCATGCAGGACTACCTGACCAAGTACCAGAAGATCGACGTCGTATGGTGCCAGGATGACGACATGGCCGTCGGCGTTCTGCAGGCGATCGAGCAGGCCAAGCGCACCGACATCAAGTATGTCGTCGCTGGCGCCGGCTCCAAGGACATGGTCAAGAAGGTCATGGACGGCGACAAGCTGATCCCGGTCGACGTTCTCTATCCGCCGGCAATGGTCGGCACGGCGATGGAGCTGACGGCGGCGGCCCTCTACGATCAGGTCCCGGTTCATGGCAGCTACATTCTCGATGCGACGCTCGTCACCAAGGAGAATGCCAAGGACTTCTATTTCCCGGATTCGCCGTTCTAATCCATCGACTTGAGACATGCGCCCATTCGAAAGGATGGGCGCATTTTTTATGCTTCCATACAGTGGCTGGCCGAAAATGCTGCACGTACCTCTTGCCCGCCAAAGCCCATCGTGATTAGCTCGCAGCCATATCGCATCTGGCCTCGCGCCAAATCACGAGCCAAGGGCGAGGAGGCGCCTTGCTCCCGCCAAATAGCGTGCTACAACATCTCAGAAACGTTTACGGTCGATATTCAGGGAGGAATCTGACATGAAGACGATCAAGGGCCCCGGCCTTTTCCTTGGCCAGTTCGCGGGCGATACTGCTCCTTTCAACTCTTGGGACGCGATCACCAAATGGGCGGCCGACATCGGTTACAAGGGCGTCCAGGTGCCGACCTGGGCCAGCCAGCTGATCGATCTGAAGAAGGCTGCCACGTCCAAGGCCTATTGCGACGAATTCGCCGGCAAGGCTCGCGAAAACGGCATCGAGATCACCGAACTCTCCACTCACCTGCAAGGCCAGCTCGTCGCCGTTCACCCGGCCTATGACGAAGCCTTCGACGGGTTCGCTGCACCGGAGGTGCGCGGCAATCCGAAGGCGCGTCAGGAATGGGCAGTCGAGCAGGTCAAGATGGCGCTGACGGCATCCAAAAACCTCGGGCTCAAGGCGCATGCGACCTTCTCCGGCGCGCTTGCCTGGCCCTTCATCTATCCCTGGCCGCAGCGTCCTGCCGGTCTGGTCGAGACTGCCTTCGACGAACTCGCCCGTCGCTGGACGCCGATCCTCAACCATGCGGACGAGAACGGCATCGACGTCTGCTACGAGATCCACCCGGGCGAGGACCTGCATGACGGCATCACCTTCGAGATGTTCCTGGAGCGGGTGAAGAACCATCCGCGCGCCAACATGCTCTACGATCCCTCGCACTACGTCCTGCAGTGCCTCGATTATCTCGACAACATCGACATCTACAAGGACCGCATCAAGATGTTCCACGTCAAGGATGCGGAGTTCAATCCGACCGGGCGCCAGGGCGTCTACGGTGGCTATCAAGGTTGGGTCGAACGTGCCGGCCGGTTCCGTTCGCTTGGCGACGGCCAGGTCGATTTCGGCGCGGTGTTCTCGAAGATGACGGCGAATAATTTCGACGGCTGGGCCGTGGTCGAATGGGAATGCGCGCTGAAGCATCCGGAAGACGGTGCCCGCGAAGGCGCCGAATTCGTCGCCGCGCATATCATCCGCGTCACCGAGAAAGCCTTCGACGATTTCGCCGGCAGCGGCACGGACCAGGCGGCGAACCGGCGGATGCTGGGGCTTTCTTAACAGCACACGCCGGTTGGTGGCTCTTGCCCCTCACCCTAACCCTCTCCCCGTAAAAGACGGGGGGACGTGCCTTGCGAGAGCGAGCGGGGAACGGAGAGGGTGCGACACGGTCCCTTCGCCCCGTTTACGGGGAGAAGGTGGCGGCAGCCGGATGAGGGGCGCATCCGCACCAAGTTTAATTTCAGGAGGAATCAATGGCAATCGAAGCATCATCCGAACAGACACGCGAGCCGCGCATCCGGCTCGGCATGGTGGGCGGCGGCGCGGGCGCGTTTATCGGCGCGGTACACCGTATCGCGGCACGCATCGACGATCAGTACGATCTCATCGCCGGCGCGCTGTCGGCTTCGGCCGACAAGGCGATCGCATCCGGCCGCGACCTCGGCCTCGATCCGTCGCGGACCTATTCCAGCTATCGCGAGATGGCGATCCGCGAGGCGAAGCTGAAGAACGGCATCGAGGCGGTGGCGATCGTCACGCCGAACCATGTGCATTACGATGCGGCCAAGGAATTCCTCAAGCGCGGCATCCATGTCATCTGCGACAAGCCGCTGACATCCAACCTTGCCGATGCGAAGAAGCTGAAGAAGGTCGCCGACGAGAGCGGGGCGCTCTTCGTGCTGACGCATAATTACACCGGCTATCCGATGGTGCGCCAGGCGCGCGAGATGATCGCGAATGGCGAACTCGGCGACATCCGCGTCGTCCAGGCCGAATATCCGCAGGACTGGTTGACGGAAGCGGTTGAACAAACCGGCCAGAAGCAGGCCGCCTGGCGCACCGATCCGGCGCAGTCCGGCGTCGGCGGCTCGACCGGCGATATCGGCACGCATGCCTATAATCTCGCCGCCTTCATCACCGGCCTGGAGCTCGACAGCCTCGCCGCCGATCTCGACAGTTTCGTTCCGGGCCGCCGGCTGGACGATAATGCGCATGTCATGCTGCGCTTCAAGGCGAAGGGCTCTGAGAAGCCGGCCAAGGGCATGCTCTGGTGCAGCCAGGTGGCGCCCGGCCATGAAAATGGCCTGATGGTGCGCGTCTACGGTACCAAGGGCGGGCTGGAATGGACCCAGAAGGACCCAAACTACTTGTGGTACACGCCGTTCGGCGAGTCGAAGCGGCTGATCACCCGGGGCGGCGCCGGTTCAGGCGCTGCTGCCGGTCGTGTCACGCGCGTGCCATCAGGGCATCCGGAAGGTTATCTCGAAGCCTTTGCGACGATCTATACCGAAGCCGCGCATGCGATCAACGCCCGCAAGAAGGGCAAGGCCGTCGACAAGGCAGTGGTCTACCCCACCGTCGATGACGGCGTGAAGGGTGTGGCCTTCGTCGAAGCCTGCGTCGCGTCTTCGAAGAAGAATGGCGCCTGGGTCAAGCTCTGAATTTAATGATCCGCGTCATTGCCGTCGCCCAATGAAAAACGCCGAGGCGACCTCGTCTGAAGTCGCCTCGGCGTTTTTGTTTTATTTCTGATCAGGCCGCTGCAGTGCGGCCACGCTTTAGCAGGTTGTCGACGCTCAACGGTCCGGCACCTGCCGCCACCAGATAAAGAAACACGAAGCAGAACAGGATTGCCGCCACGCCGCCGTTCTGGGCGGGATAGATGCCCTTCGACGCATGCCCGATGAAATAGGCGAAGGCCATCAGGCCCGAGAGCACGAAGGCTGCGATACGGGTCTGGAATCCCACCAGGACCAGGAAGCCGAGCGTGAGTTCGATAAGCCCAGCAACCCAGGAAAGCGAGCCGACGGGCGGCACGCTTGCCGCAATCGGAAAATGCAAAATCTTCTGCGTTCCGTAGCTGAAAAGCACAAGCGACGAGACAATGCGCAGCAAGCTCAGCAGATGGGGCTGCAGCAGATGGATCGAAGACAGCATTGGATTCCTTTCATATTTGTGATGCCATTTCCCGTGTAAAGGTCGTGGTCCCAACAGCAAGTCACGACTGCTGACATTGCCGTTATGAGTGGGGGAGGGTGGAGAAGTAGGCGTTTCCTGCAACGTTGCAGTTTTTCTCGACGCCGACCTGTACTTTGCCTTCACGCTTGGCTAAATCCCGCCAAACGGCCTCAACCTAGAGATAGGATTTACAGATGATCGATCCGAAGAAACTCGCAGAGCGCTTTCCCGGCGACTTCACCTTCGGCGTCGCCACCGCCGCCTTCCAGATCGAAGGCGCCAGCAAGGCCGATGGCCGCAAGCCATCCATCTGGGATGCTTTCTGCAATATGCCCGGCCGTGTCCATAATCGCGATAACGGCGATATCGCCTGCGATCACTATAATCGCCTGGAGCAGGACCTCGATCTCATCAAGGAGATGGGTGTCGAAGCCTACCGGTTCTCGATCGCTTGGCCGCGCATTATCCCCGACGGTACGGGTCCGGTGAACGAGGCCGGCCTCGATTTCTACGACCGGCTGGTTGACGGCTGCAAGGCGCGCGGCATCAAGACCTTTGCGACGCTCTACCATTGGGACCTGCCTCTGTTGCTCGCCGGCGAGGGCGGCTGGACTGCGCGCTCGACTGCCTATGCGTTTCAGCGCTATGCCAAGACGGTGATGAGCCGCCTTGGCGATCGCCTCGACCGGGTCGCGACCTTCAACGAACCCTGGTGCATCGTCTGGCTCAGCCACCTCTACGGCATCCATGCTCCCGGCGAGCGCAACATGCAGGCCGCCCTTCATGCCATGCATTACATGAACCTTGCCCACGGTCTCGGCGTCGAGGCGATCCGCTCGGAAGCCCCCAACGTGCCGGTCGGGCTCGTCCTCAATGCCGCCTCGATCATTCCTGGCTCCGATAGCCCAGCCGATCTTGCCGCCGGCGAGCGTGCGCATCAGTTCCACAACGGCGCTTTCTTCGATCCCGTCTTCAAGGGTGAATATCCGCAGGAATTCATCGCGGCGCTCGGCGACCGCATGCCCGTCATCGAGGATCGCGACCTGAAGCTCATCAGCCAGAAACTCGATTGGTGGGGCCTGAACTATTATAAGCCCGAGCGGGTCACCGACGATGCCGAACGCAAAGGCGATTTCCCCTGGACGGTGGAAGCGCCGCCGGCAAGCGACGTCAAGACCGATATCGGCTGGGAAATCTATGCGCCGGGCCTGAAGCTCTCGGTCGAGGACCTCTACCGCCGCTACGAGCTGCCGGAATGCTACATCACCGAGAATGGCGCCTGCGACAACACCGATGTCGTCGACGGCGAGGTCGACGATACGATGCGCCTCGACTATGTCGGCGATCACCTCGAAATCGTTGCCGGCCTCATCAAGGACGGCTATCCCCTACGCGGCTATTTCGCCTGGAGCCTGATGGACAATTTCGAATGGGCGGAAGGCTACCGCATGCGCTTCGGTCTCGTCCATGTCGATTATGAGACCCAGGTACGCACGGTAAAAAAGAGCGGCAAATGGTATCGCGAACTTGCGGCCAAATTCCCGAAGGGCAATCACAAGCCGGGTTAGGGGCGCTTCCTCAGGCGGCGACACAAAAATAGCTCGCCAGAAGCCTGCAACAACCGGTTGCTTAAACGTTTTTGAACCCTTGGCTGGCAAAGTCCGACGGTCAGGGAGTCGTAATGCAGACAGCCGGAAAGTCGCAGAGCAAGGGATCGGGAATAGGCCGTCACATCACCGTCACGGGCGTGCTTTTCTCCTTTGCGGTCATCGTCGCAGTCGTCACCATCATGGTGCTGACGGCGCTCGAACGCGTGGCTGAAAATTCCAATATTCTCGATGACGAGCGCTCGCGCGAAACGACGATCGGCGCGTTGAAGACCTTCGAGGATCAGCTCGGCGCGACGCTTGACGATTACGCCGCCTGGGATGACGCCGCCGTCAACGTCTACGCAGCCGACGGTATGGCCTGGACGGTGAGCAACTACGGCGAGATGTCGGTCAACAGTTCGCTTTTCGACATGGCGATCGTCATCGATGCCGAGAAGAAGGCGATCATGGCCTATCGCGATGGCAAGCCGATGGCGGAGCCGCTCACGGATTTCTTCGCGCCTTCGCTCTGGACCCTCTTCGACACGGTGAAGGCGGCCGGCCCGGCCGATCGTCCTCAGGCGATCGGTTTCGTCACCACCAAGCGGGGCATAGCCGCCGTCGGTGTAGCATTGGTGCGGAAAAAGTCCGGTTCGCTGGATGTGCCCGCCGGCCAGCAGCGCTATCTCGTTTTCGCCCGCCATCTCGATGACGACAGGGTGACCGCTCTCGGCCAGACCTATGTCATCGGCGGGCTGAGGCTGGCGCCGCCGAGTTTTGCGGCCGACTACCTCGTCCCGATCGTCGATCCGACGGGGGCAACGCTCGGCAAGCTCGTGTGGATCTCGCGTTCACCCGGCGATGTCGGCTATGCACAGGTGCGGCCGATGGTCATCCAGGCGCTTGGCCTCGTCGGCTTGTTCTTCGTGGTGTTGCTGGTCATCGGCTGGCTTGCCGGCCGCCGCCTGAAGGCGGAGGAAAACAGCGCTCGCGAGGAGGCGCTGCGCGACAGGCTGAGCGGTCTTTCCAATCGCGACGGTCTCGGGCTGGCCGTCGATCGTTTTGTCGTCGAGGCACGCCAGACCAAGCGTAACGTGCTGCTTCTTTATCTCGACCTCGATGGCTTCAAGGAAGTCAATGACAGCTATGGCCACGGCACCGGCGACCAGTTGATCCGGGCGGTCGCGGCCGGGCTCGCTGTGCTCATTCCGCAAGGTGCGGTTCTCGCCCGCATCGGCGGCGATGAATTTGCCATCGCCTTTCTCTCTGACAGTGAGAATGCCGCCGCCCTGCAGCTTGCCGAGCAGATCCTCGATTTTCTTGTCGAGCCGCTGGAGATCGGTCGCCGTGTCGTCGTCGTCGGGGCAAGCATCGGCATCGCCATGTCGCCTTCCGGGACGATCGGGCGTGAGGAGCTGGTGCGCCGTTCCGACCTTGCCATGTACAAGGCGAAGGAGGCCGGCCGCGCGCGCATGACGCTCTACGATCCATCGATGGACGCCGATCGAGAGCAACGCAATGCGCTGGAGCTCGATCTCCGGATCGCCATCGAAAGCGGCGACCTGACGCTCGCCTACCAGCCGCTGATCGATGCGGCGACGCATGCGATGACCGGTGTCGAGGCGCTGGTGCGCTGGAACCGCCCAGGCCATGGCCCTGTTTCGCCCGAGCTGTTCATCCCGATCGCCGAGACCAGCGGCCTCATCGAATCGCTCGGCCTGTTCGTGCTGCGCAAAGCCTGCGAGACGGCCAAGCAATGGCCGGAACTCAATGTCTCGGTCAACGTCTCGCCCGGCCAGTTCCGCAATCCCGCCTTTACCGACTATGTGCGCTACGTGTTGAAGCAGACGGAGATCGAGGCCGGCCGCATCACGCTCGAGATCACCGAAGGCTACATGATCCAGAATCCGCAGCGCACCCGCCAGTCGATCGAACGGTTGAAGGCGCTGGGGGTCAAGGTGGCGCTCGACGATTTCGGTTCCGGCTTCTCCTCGATCGGTTATCTCAGACAGTTCGGCTTCGACCGCATCAAGATCGACCGCTCGCTGGTCATGGGTGTCAACGACAAACGCCAGCGCGAGATGCTGCAGGCGACGGTGGCGCTCGCCCGCTCGCTCGACATTCCGGTGACGGCCGAAGGCATCGAGACCGAGGAGCAGGCGATAGCCATGCGTCTTTTCGGCTGCGACTGCCTGCAGGGCTATTTGTTCGGAAAGCCTGTGACATCAGACCTCATCACCGAGATGTTGAACGAGCGGCGTGCAGCGGAGCCGGAAGCTCGGCGGCGCATCCAGGCGGCAGGCTGATCCAATCAGAATTTTGGCTCAGCTGCCGATATGTCGCTGGCCGCGCTTTTTCGCGAGGGCGATCTGGTGCTGACGCTGGCGGTAGCGCAGCCGGTCTTCTTCCGTGCGCGTGTCGTAGCAGTGGCTGCAGGAAACGCCTTCCTCGTAAAGCGGCGAAGTCATTTCCTCGGCAGTGATCGGGTTGCGGCAGGCGTGGCAGAGCCGGTGTTCGCCTTCCTTCAAACCGTGCTCGACGGACACGCGCTCGTCGAAGACGAAGCAGGCGCCATCCCAGAGGCTTTCCTCCTGCGGCACTTCCTCCAGATATTTCAGGATGCCGCCCTTCAGATGATAGACCTCGTCGAAGCCCTCAGCCTTCATGAAGGCGGTGGCCTTTTCGCAGCGTATGCCGCCGGTGCAGTACATGGCGACCTTCGGCTTGTTGTGCAGACCGGGATTCTGACGCACCCATTCCGGAAACTCACGGAAGCTCTTGGTCTTCGGGTCGAGCGCGCCGCGGAAGGTTCCGATCGCCGTCTCGTAGTCGTTGCGGGTGTCGATGACGATGGTGTCGGGATCGGAAATCAGCGCGTTCCAGTCCTTGGCCGCCACGTAGGTGCCGACCACCTTGTTGGGGTCGATATCTTCGACGCCCATGGTGACGATTTCCTTCTTCAGCTTCACCTTCATGCGCAGGAAGGGCATTTTCGAGGCGCGGCTTTCCTTGTGCTCCAGGCCCGAAAATTCCGGCTGGGCGCGCAGGAAGGCAAGCACGGCGTGAATGCCGGCATCCGGGCCTGCGATCGTGCCGTTGATGCCTTCATGCGCCAGAAGCAGCGTTCCCTTGACGCCGTTCTCCTCGCAAAGCGTCTGCAACGGTGCCTGCAGGTCGGCAAAGCGCGGCACGGAAACGAAATGGTAGAGTGCGGCCACGAGGAACGGGCTGGTGTGTGTCAGGCTGTCGGTCATAGGCCGGAAATACAGAAAATCGGTGGGCCGCGCAATTGCCTTCGCCAGTGGCGGCCTTGACCGGTGACCGATTACGCTCGCACCTGCCACGCGGAAAACGGCCGCACGCCGAAGCTCCGGTCGGGGATTGCGTCGAGAACGCTGATGAATTCGATCGAGTGCCCGTCCGGATCCTTGAAATAGATAGACAGCGCCGGCATCCAGCCGAGAACCACCGGCTCCGTCACCGGTTCACCGGTAAAGCCGAGAGGTTCCACACCCTTTGCCCTGAGAATGGCGGGCGCCTGCAGCATGCCGCCGGCGGTCATGCGGAAGGCGATATGCAGCCGCATCTTCAGCGGCCCGCTTCCGGTTTCCCAAAGGCCGAGCATGCCGGTCTTCCTGTCGTCCACCCAGAGGAAAGCGACGTTGCGCTCCTCGAATGAGGCTGCCGGTTCGAGCCCAACGACATCGCGGTAAAAGTCCGTGGAGGTCTTGAGATCGGCAACGGTCAGATGGGTCTCGTAGAGCCCGAGCACCTTCGGCATTGCGGCATTTTCGGCGGTCATATTTTCCTCGCGGGTCAAGTTTCTACTTGTTCGACCACCGCAAGCTAGGACCTCAAGATTGGTTGAGGTCAATAGGGTTCCTTGTGATATTGCCGATGCGATGGGAAATGCAGAGCTGCGCGCAAGCACTTCCGATTTCGCGGGCTCTCAATTCCCGGCCATCAGCCAGAGAAGCTCGATGCGCTGGGCTTCCTCGTCGGCATCATCGGCGAACACGGCTTCGGCTTTGACCAGCGCTTGCCGCCGGTCTTCCTGCTGGCGGAAGATGATGATGTCGAGCAGATGCGCTAGGTCGTCATTGCGGGTGAAGAGCTGCGGTTCGGCCTCGACCAGTTCGGAGAGCACGGTGAGATCGTGGATGTGGCCGAGATCCTCGACGAGTTCCTTGGCCGCATCGCGCTTGGCCTTCATCGCGCCCGGCCAGACGTCACGCAAAAGCGCATGGTAGAGCCGATAGTCGTAGGTGCGTTTGCGCAGATCGTGGAAGTCGTCGGCCGATGCCTCGCCGTGGCAAGCCGCAAGCGCGGTCTTGGCCTTCCGCGCGGTACGGCGCCAACTTTTTGCCAGCATGCGTGCATTCTTGCGGTGGCCGCGATCAAAGGAGACGGCGTCCAGGGCCGTGATCGCCTCCTTCAGAACGTCGGAGGTTTCCGCGAGCCGCTGTTCCAGGCCGCTTTCGGCTTCCGCCATCCAATCACGGCGCCCTTCGAGAATGGTGACGATGCGGCCGAGCGCCTCGCTCTCCTCGTTCCCGCGGGCTGCATGCTGCAGATACTGCGCGGTGCCGATGAGGGCTGCAGCATCGCGGATCGCCGAAAGCGAGCGTGCGGCATCGCGCAGCCTCGCATTTTCCTGGGCCTGAAAATCCGGCACCTCGCGGGCCACGAGGCGGTAGAGCGAGCGTAGTCGCTTCAGGTTCTTGCGGAAAGAATGGATCGCCTCATGCGCGCCGTCCGGGCGTTCCCCGAGGACAGTGATAGCGTGTTCCAGCTGCTTGGTCGCAGCGTTACGGAACGCTTCGGTGAAATCGGCGTCAGGCCGAATGCGATAGGCCATGCCTGTCGTGCCCGTATTCTGTGGCAAGGGCCTGGTTGGAATAGCGGAAATCTCCGGTCACTTCGCGGCCGAGCCAGGTGGGCAGGGCCGGATCGTCGGTTTCCGCCGCCATCTCCACCTCGGCAATCACCAGTCCGCGATGCTCGCCGGTAAAGACGTCGACTTCCCAGACGAAGTCCTCATGCGGAACGCGATAGCGCGTCTTCTCGATGACGACGCCGATCGCGTTCTGCAACAGCTCTTCGGCATCGGCGATCGGAATGTCGTATTCGAATTCGTCACGGGTGATGGTGCTTCGGCCGATCTTGATCGTCAGTTTCGCATTCCTGCCGTCGAGGATGCGCACGCGCACGGAACGATCGTCCATCGAGGCAATG
Source organism: Rhizobium indicum (assembly GCF_005862305.2). Taxonomy (NCBI): domain Bacteria; kingdom Pseudomonadati; phylum Pseudomonadota; class Alphaproteobacteria; order Hyphomicrobiales; family Rhizobiaceae; genus Rhizobium; species Rhizobium indicum. The sequence goes on from NZ_CP054021.1 coordinate 3,352,093, forward strand.
TAACCCTGCCTGAAGACAGATTTCGTCTCGACGGCGGAACGCCATCCATCGCTGCGTACAAGAAACTTCCGCTCGATCTCTTTCGCCATGCCGGTGAACCTTTTGTGACGATTGCGGCACGGTAGCCCAATTTCCAAGCATTTCATACCCTTCTCGTCATGCGGTCCGGTTTTATCTCGACAAGGTTCCGCGGGGGCGTTATTCGGGGTCCGAATTCAATCGTTTCAAGGAGGTCGCGCGACCATGGGCGAGAAAACAGAGAAGCTCCTTTCCATCCTGAAACTCCAGCCTGTCGTTCCGGTATTGATCGTCAACGATGCGAAGACGGCGGTGCCGCTGGCCCGCGCGCTCGTCGCGGGCGGCCTGAAGGCGATCGAGATCACCATGCGCACGCCGGCAGCGCTCGAGGCCGTGCGCGCCGTCGCCGCAGAGGTCGAGGGGGCCGAAGTCGGCGCCGGCACGATCCTCAATGTCGCCCATTGGGAAGCCGCCGTCGAGGCCGGTTCGAAATTCATCGTCAGCCCGGGCACGACGCAGGAACTGCTTGATGCCGCTGCCGATTCCGACGTGCCGCTGCTTCCGGGGGCTGCGACCGCCAGCGAAGTCATGGCACTGCGCGAAGAAGGCTACCAAGTGCTGAAATTCTTCCCGGCGGAGCAGGCCGGTGGCGCCGCCTATCTCAAGGCGCTGTCCTCGCCGCTTGCCGGCACGCTGTTCTGCCCGACCGGCGGTATTTCGCTGAAGAACGCCAATGATTATCTCTCGCTGCCGAACGTCATTTGCGTTGGCGGCTCGTGGGTGGCGCCGAAGGAACTGGTCGCGGCCGGCGACTGGGCTGGCATCACCAAGCTCGCGGCAGAGGCGGCGGCGCTGAAGGCCTGAGTTTCGGCTGGGGGCGGGGGAGTCTCATGGCTCAATCCCGCTCCCCCTATTTGTATTTCACCAGTCGCAAACCTATGTACCTCTCCAGTTTCAAACAGGGAGATGACGAGGAATGTTCGACGCAAAGAAGCTTCTCGACCAGTTTTTGGGTTCGCAGGTGCCGGGTCTCGGCGGTTCGGTCCGCGATAGGGCCGGCGACGCCGTCCAGACGGCAAAGAACAATCCGCTGGCGACAGGTGCGATTGCAGCCGCGCTTCTCGGCACCAAGACCGGCCGGGGTATTGCCGGCAATGCACTGGCGATCGGCGGTCTTGCCGCGATTGCCGGCCTCGGCTACCAGGCCTACAAGAATTACCAGGCGGGGCAGGCGCCCGCAGCCCCCTCGGATGCACCGTCGGCAAACAATCCGGTCCTTCTGCCGCCGCCTGTCGAATCTGGTTTCGGGCCGACATCGCCTGCCGGCAGCAATGAATTCGTGCTGGTGCTGATCCGCGCGATGATCGCCGCCGCCAAGGCCGACGGTCATATCGACAATGCCGAACGCGCCCTCATCATGGACAAGGTCAAGGCCGCCGACGTCAGCGGCGAGGCTGCGGCCTTCATCGAGCATGAACTCGCTTCGCCGACGGATATCGATGCGCTGGTTGCTGCGGCGGTGACTGAAGAACAGCGCGTCGAGCTTTACACCGCCTCGCGGCTCACTATCGAGCCGGATTCGCGTGCCGAGCGCGGTTATCTCGATCTGCTTGCCGGCCGCCTCGGCCTTGCCGACCAGTTGGTGGACCATATCGAGGCGACGGTGTCGTCGGCCAAGACGACCTTGTCACAGTGACATCTAAAGCATGTCGCGCAAAAGTGTGCAGCGGTTTTGCGACAACGACATGCGTTGGAAATAAGGCCTAAAGCGCGACGCGCTTTAGGCCGGTTGCCTTTGCCGGGCGGCTGGCCTATCCACTCTTCGGAAAAGAGGAGTGAACATGCGCGATCTTGCAAATTTCAACGGCTGCCCGGCGCCGAAGCCGGTCACGCTGAAGGGCCGCTTCGTCACCGTCCAGCCCTACCGGCGTGAGGAACATCTCCAGGCGTTATGGGATGGCCTCGGTGGCATGGGCATCAACCCGTTGCTTCTCTATTTCGCGCAGGACGATTTCTCCGGCATCAACGATTTCGCCAACTGGCTGGAAACCGTCTATACCAAGTCCGGCTGGCTCACCCATATCTTCCGCGACAACGCCAGCGGCAAGATTGTCGGCATGGCGAATTACATGCGCGCCGACCCGGCAAACGGCGTCGTCGAGATCGGCGGGGTGGCGCACGGGGCCGAGATGAAGCGGTCGCCGCTGTCGACCGAGGCGCATTACCTGATGGCTAAGCACGTCTTCGAGGATCTCGGCTACCGCCGCTACGAATGGAAATGCGACAATAAGAACGAGGCGAGCAAGACGACGGCTGCGCGTTACGGCTTCAGCTTCGAAGGGGTCTTCCGCCAGCATATGATCTCCAAGCATCGCAACCGCGATACCGCCTGGTTCTCGATGATCGATGCCGAATGGCCGATGATCAACGATGCCTTCGAAGCCTGGCTCTCGCCGGAGAATTTCGACGCCGAGGGCAACCAGATCCGTCGTCTGCAGGACATCCGCGCCGATCTTGAAAAGGAAAGGCTGGTATGAGCCCAGAAAGCCGCTCGCAGGCGACCGCCGCCGGCATTATCCTGCTCAGTGCCGCCTTGGTTATCTATTTCCTGCCGACCATTGTGCTGTGGATTGGCAATTTCTCGCCGACGCTGGCGATCGTCGTCGGCGTCTGCCTGATCATGGCGTTTTTCGCAGTCTTCTGGCTGCGGGCGCGTTACCAGCGCCGCCGGGGAAAGTAGTTTTATCCCTGCAGCGAGGCCCCGAGCAGCAGGGCGCCCATCAGCATGACAAGCACGGCGCCGAGGATTTCGATGGCATTCCCGACCCAGATCGAGGCGGTCGAGCCGCGTCCGGAGAGGCGGACGGCCGCACTCTTGGCCGTGACGGCAAGTGTGGCAAGCAGCGAAACGGTGATCGCCGTGCCGAGCGACATGGCGGCGACCGAAAGCACGCCGCCGAGATAGAGCCCGTTCAGCAGTGAGAAGGTCATGACCAGCAATGCGCCGGAACAGGGGCGCAGACCGACGGCAACGATCGCCGACCAGGCCTCGCGGGCGCTGAACCTGTCGCCGCCGAGCAGGGCCGGATCGGGCACATGGGCATTGCCGCAGGTCTCGCAGACCATGCCGGGAACGAAGGTATGGCCGGCTTCGACAGGCTGCGCCTTGCCGTTGAAGGCATAGGCTTGGCGTTCGGCCGCGTTGTCCTTCCAGTCGAGCATCATGCTGACCGGACCGGCAGGCGTCGCCATCAGCCGGCGGCGCGGCATGTTGCCGACCAGCGAGCGCAGTTTGCGGAACAGCAACCAGCCGCCGAAGAGGATGACCATGACGAAGCTTGCGATCTCCATCGCGTGGGTCGCCGCCGTCAGCGTAATGCCGGTGCCGCGCAGCACCAGCCAGGCGCCGCCGACCAGCGCCACCGCCACCACGCCCTGGACGAAGGCAGAAATGAAGGAAATCACCACGCCGCGCTTCAGCTCGACCTCATTGGCGATCATGTAGGAGGAGATGACCGCCTTGCCGTGGCCGGGGCCGGCGGCATGGAAGACGCCATAGGCGAAGGAGAGGCCGATCAGCGATGCCAACTGCCACGGGTCTTGGCGCATCGCCTTCAAGGCGCCGGTCAGCGCCCGATAGAAGGCCTGCTGCTCATAGTTCACATAGAGCAAAAGCGGCGCGAGCGGCCCGCCTGTCGGCTGGAAGCTCGGCTCCGCCGTACCGATGCCGAGCGGCGATTGCGCATGGGCGAGGCTTGCAGCCGTTACCAGCGCAAGGGTTGCAGCGGAAAGGATGAGGGGCAGGCGTTTCGTCAGCATGTGACCTCCAGCCGGGTGGCGAAGAGTTTGGACATGTTGGTGCCGGTGGGATCGTTGAAGAAGGCGTCTGTCAGCGACTGCTTGTTTTCCGAGATCACTTGGTCGGCATCCGGCCGCACCACCTGATGTTTGCAAGCCTTGAAGCCGTCTCCGACGATCGCCAGCTCGGTGTCGGTGGGAAAATCGATCGAGGTGTAGAGCGTCGGGTCGTAGACGCCGAAGGTGAGCCTGCCCTTGAGCGGCATCTTCTCCACCGGCTTTACCGCAAAGAACATCAGCAGCTGGCCATCCTTGTAGTCGACATGGATGATGTCGGGCTTCTGGACGGTGATGTTCTTCCCGTTGATCGTCAGGTTCATGTAGTAGTCGTAATCGGCAAGAGACTTCTTGACCGTGTTGCCGACCTCGGTCAGTTCGTTCGGCTCCAGCTTCAGGTCGGTGTTCTTGTCGAAATCCATGACCACGGAGGACGAAAAGACCTCGTCGAAGCGCCAGACATTGCGCAGTTCCTCGACACTGCCGTCCTTGCCGGCCACGACTTCGAGGCGCGCTTCCACGAAGATGTGCGGATGCGCAAAGGCGGCGGCCGGCGCCAGCGAAAGAAGCGCGGCCATCAGTATTGTTGAATGTCTCATCTATCCCGCTGCCTTGTTCGCTGCCCCTGACTTCTTGCCAGAAATTGGGACGGAATTGGGACCGGGCTCGGCATCGGCTTCGCGGGGCAGGATGCCACTGCATAATTCCTTAAATCGGAATCGATTCAAGGATAAAATTATGCAGCATTCAAAGTGCTACAGTGTCCTTTGCGCGTCTGAAAAGACGCGCGGCGCTGTAGAGCGGGGCGGAATGTCGCATCGCTTCGCAAGGGCGCCGGCTTACGGATGCTTCTTGAACCAGTTGTGCAGGTAATCGACGAAGATTCTTACCTTGGCCGGCAGGTAGCGCCGGTGCGGGTAGACGGCATAGATGCCGCGGTCGGTCGGGGTGTAATCGTTGAAAAGGGTCACCAGTTCGCCGCTCTCGATCGGCTTGCGGGCGATGAAATCTGGGATGAAGGCTACGCCGATGCCGGCCAGTGCTGCGCGTAATGTCGCATGCGGGCTGTTGACCTCTATCGGTCCGGAAACGGCGACGGCAAACGAGGTGTTGTCAGGATTGTGGAAGCGGATGCTCGCCTGGGTGCGCGCATTGGTATCGACGATGAAGGGGACGCTGGAAAGGGCCGACGGGTGATCGAGATCGGGATAACGTTCGAGAAATTCAGGGGTGGCGCAGATATGGATGCGGAAATCCGAGATCTTGCGGGCGATCATGCCGGAATCTTCGAGCTTGGTGATGCGGATCGCCACGTCGAAGCCTTCCTCGATCAGATCGACGAACCGGTCGTCGGCGGCGATCTCCAGCGAAAGGTCGGGGTTCTCCTTGGCAAAATCGATCAGCGACTGGCCGACATCGGCATCGACGAAGGTGCGCGGCACCGAGATGCGCAGCCGTCCCTTGAGCTGTGCATTGTTTTCGCGCACGAGATCGGCGAGGTTATCGATCTCCTTCAGAATATCGGAGGCGGTACGGTAATAGGTATGGCCGGCCTCGGTCATCGAGAACTGCCGGGTGGTGCGGTTGAGCAGCAGGGCGCCGAGCTCGTCTTCCAATTCGCGCACATATTTGGAGAGCAGCGCCTTGGAGCGGCCGGTGCGCCGTGCCGCGGCGGAGAAGCCTTCGGCCTCGACGACATCGATGAAGGCGCGTATGCGGGTCAAGGTATCCATGGCACCCCTCAGGCTGTTTCGGAATGTTGAACAAATTGGCTCGTCTTGTTCAATAATTTTTTTAGCCTTGAGATCAAAAAATCGCTTGATTATGAAGGCGAATATTCTTATTTCCCACTCAGCCCAAAGTCGCACGTGCCCATGGGTGTCCGCCGAACCCTCGAATTGGTGAGGAAATCGGTAAGGTACCTGGAATTAACCCCTCCAGTCGCTATTCCGGCCAACCGGAAAATGCGAGGACGCCTGAAGCAACGACGGTGCGGGCCTTTTTGTTCTCTCCCTGCTTTCCATCAGCGGGGGTTACTGAAGAGGCACACCATCATTGCCGGAAGTGCGGTTGGGATTCTCCCTCCAATCCATGGCAGACAAAGCCGAACTTACACCGCATCGCGGCGTTGGTTCACTATCTGCGCATCGAGCGCTTGCTATGGTTCCGGGGTCTCCACCGGCTGGTTCCAATGCGAGCTATCGTATGCCCTTTGTCCTCCGGTTCATGCCGGAGCTCTGGAATTGGAAGAGGGAATCGATATGACCACCCAGCGCATCCGCGACTTTCTCGCAACCCGACGTCCCGACGGTCCCTGCCTCGTGGTTGACCTCGACGTCGTTCGCGACAATTTCCACGCCTTCCGTCACGCCATGCCGGACAGCGCCATCTATTACGCCGTCAAGGCCAACCCGGCCCCGGAAGTGCTGAAGCTGCTCGCAGGCCTCGGCTCCAATTTCGATTGCGCATCCGTTGCCGAAATCGAAATGGCGCTCGAAGCCGGTGCGACCGCCGCCCGCATCTCCTACGGCAACACGATCAAGAAGGAACGTGACGTTGCCCGCGCGCATGCGCTCGGCGTCAGCCTCTTTGCCGTCGACAGCCACGAGGAAGTCGAGAAGATCTCGCGGGCCGCTCCCGGCGCCCGTGTCTTCTGCCGCGTGCTCACGGATGGCGAAGGCGCCGAATGGCCGCTGTCGCGCAAGTTCGGCTGCGTTCCGCAGATGGCTGTCGACGTTCTCGTCTACGCCCATCAGCTTGGCCTGCAGTCCTATGGCGTCTCGTTCCATGTCGGTTCGCAGATGACCAAGGTCGATGCCTGGGATTCGGCGCTTGCCGATGCCAAGCGCGTCTTCGTATCGCTTGCCAAGCAGGGCATCCACCTGCAGATGGTCAACATGGGTGGCGGCTTCCCGACCAAGTACCTGCGTGACGTTCCGTCCGCAGAAGCTTACGGCAAGTCGATCTACCAGGCGCTGCGCACGCATTTCGGCAACCAGATCCCGCAGACGATCATCGAGCCGGGCCGCGGCATGGTCGGCAATGCCGGTGTCATCAAGGCGGAAGTCGTTCTGATTTCGAAGAAGTCGGACAATGACGATGCCCGCTGGGTCTTCCTCGACATCGGCAAGTTCGGCGGTCTCGCCGAGACGATGGACGAAGCCATCCGCTATCCGATCCGCACGGATCACGACAGCGACGAGATGGAGCCCTGCGTCATTGCCGGTCCGACCTGCGATTCGGCCGACGTGCTCTACGAGAAGAACCTCTATCCGCTGCCGATCTCCCTTTCGATCGGCGACGAGGTCCTGATCGAAGGCACCGGCGCCTATACGACGACCTATTCGGCGGTCGCTTTCAACGGTTTCGACCCCTTGAAGGCCTACGTCATCTAAGGTCGTTTCCGCCGGCCCCGTAACCAGCCGGGGCGGCAACTTCACAATTTTCCTTCATCGCCGCTGATAACGGTATTGGGTACGGGAGGCCAAGATGGCCGCTGTTCTTGATTCTGTCCGCGCATTCTTTGCGCCCACCACTTTCGCCATCGACGCCGAAAATCCTTCGGATGTCGTTGCGCGTGAAAACCTGCTCGACCGCGTCATGGGCCCGGATCGCCGCAAGAAGTCGTCGGAGAAGATCCGCCGCAACCGCGTTCCGGCCGAGGGCCTTGCGCTCGTGGCGCGCGATCGCGACGGCCATGTCATCGGCACGGTGCGGCTTTGGAACATTGAGGCCGGCGTCAATGACGAAGGCACGCCGATCAATGCGCTGCTGCTCGGACCGCTCGCCGTTGCACCCCATCAGGGCGGCAAGGGCATCGGCTCGGCGCTCATGCGCGCGGCGATCCTTGAAGCGAAGAAGCGCGGGCATGGCGCCGTGCTGCTCGTCGGCGATGCTGCCTATTACGAGCGTTTCGGCTTCTTTGCCGAAAAGGTCCGCCATCTCGTCATGCCGGGTCCGTTCGAACGTTCGCGCTTTCTTGCGCTCGAGCTCACGGAAGGCTGGCTTGACGGCGCGGCCGGCATGATCGTCCCCTCGGGACGCATGCTGACCGGTGCGCCGGTTCGCCGCGCAGCCTAGCGCAATTCCAGGAAAAGTGCGGAGCGGTTTTCCGTCCGGAATTGCGCAAAAACAAAAGGTTAGAGCGGTTCTGCGCTTCCATGAAAAGCTGAACCGCTCTAGAGCTGGATTGGGCCGGGTCGGCCCGAAAAGACGCGCGGAGCTGTAAGACTACGCCGACCGGCCGGCCAGGTTGGGAATTTTTCCCCCGGCTGGTAATATCCGCGCCGTTTGACCACGCAGGCAGGCGGGCCTGGTGTGGTTGCGGCGCGGATTGTCTTTCTGGCGAGTGAAGCGGCGCGGTCGCTAGTTCCCCGACGCACGCGGAAACACAATCGCGTGAAATGGGTCGCCGGCACGCGAACATATCGCGACGATATCCTATGTTGCATCGCATGATCCGCCTTCTTTCCCTTCTGCTTCTCTTCTGCCTGCCGCTTGCCGCAACGGGGCCGGTGGCTGCCCAGAGCACGGCTCCCGCCGTCGGCGGGCTTGGCCCGCGTCTCGATCGCGCGGCGAGCGACCCGGCGATGAGGCCTCTCAAGACGGTGATTGTCGCTCGCGACGGACGCGTGCTCAGCGAACGTGGGTTCCATGGTCATTCGCCGTCGGAATCGACCAATATCAAATCCGCTTCGAAGTCGATCATCTCGGCGTTGGTCGGTATCGCCATCGACAAAGGCATGCTGACGGGGCCGGATCAGAAGATCGCGCCGATCCTGAAGGCCGATCTCCCTCTAACGCCCGACCCGCGCATCAACGACATCACCATCGGCAATCTTCTCTCCATGCAGGCTGGGCTCGATCGCATGTCGGGGACGAACTACGGCCGCTGGGTCTCCTCGCGCAACTGGGTGCGCTTTGCGCTGTCGCAGCCTTTCGTCGATCAGCCCGGTGGCGAGATGCTCTATTCCACCGCATCCACGCATCTGCTTTCGGCCATTCTCACCAAGGTCGGCCGGCGGCCGACGCTGGTGTTGGCGCGCGAATGGCTCGGCCCGGTCGACGGTTTCCGCATCGGTGCATGGGAGCGCGATCCGCAGGGCATCTATCTCGGTGGCAATCAGATGGCGATGAGCGCCCGGTCCCTGCTTGCCTTCGGCGAACTCTACCGTAACGGCGGCAAGACCGCCGACGGCCGCCAGATCGTACCTGCCGACTGGATCGCCCAGTCGTGGCAGCAGCGCACCAACTCACGCTTCTCCGGCGATGAATATGGCTATGGCTGGTTCACGCGGCAGATCGGCGGCGAGCAGGTGCACTTCGCCTGGGGTTATGGCGGGCAGATGCTCTACATCGTGCCGTCGCTCGATCTCACCGTCGTCATGACCTCGGAAGAGAGCGGTCCGTCTGCCCGAAATGGCTACAGGGACTTGCTGCACGGTCTCTTGGCGGACATCATCGGCTCGGTGCGGGCCGCTTGACGACAGGGCCGCGTGTCTTTCACACGCGCCAAGGGTGCTGTAGGATTTTGAATGATGCAGCGGGGAAAAACCCGCGATCGTTAAATTTTTAGCGAAGGCTCCAATCAAACCGCAAAACGCTTCCTGTAAGCTCCGCGAGAATTTCGGGAAAGCGCCATGCTGCTGGATCTCAGGACAATCTATTTCATTGTTGCCGTGAGCTGTTTCGTGCTGGGCATTCTCCAGCTTGCAGCCTATGCGACGGGTCGCTTCGAGAGGTGGCCGCTCTGGTGGGGCTTGAGCAACCTTCTTGTCGGCGTCGGCTCGTTTCTCGTCGCGCTGCGCAATCTCGTTCCCTACTCGGTCTCGGTCGACGGCGGCAATATCGTCACCATCGCCGGCTACATGCTGATGTTCTTTGCCGTGCGGGTGTTTTCGGGACGAGCGCTCGACCAGCGCACTTTCTGGCTTGCCATCTTGCTCGTCAGCGTTCCTGTCGTCCTCATCGTCAGCGATCCATCGGCAGTCTCGGCGAGGCTCCTCTACGTCTCCGTCATCTGCTGCCTCTGCGATCTTGCCGTTGTAAGGGAGGCAATCAGCATTGTCCGGCGCGAGAGGCTTTATTCCGCAGCCTTGCTTGTCGGCCTCTACGCCTGCACTGCCGCGATCTTTGCCGTTCGCAGCATTCTCGCGGCGACCGGTGAGATCGGTGGGCCGGATCCTTTCGGCGGCAGTGCAATACACAGCTGGATGGCAGTATCGGCGGTCGCGTTCATCATGCTGCGCAGCATGGCGATGGTGCTGATGGCCGCCGAGCGCAGCCGAAATCAGCTGACCGAACTCGCTCACCACGATCCGCTGACCGGCGCGCTCAATCGCGGCGGCCTTGCCCAGCATCTGCCGGCTCTCGGTTCCCAGCCGGTATCGCTGCTGATCATCGATATCGACCATTTCAAGCAGCTGAACGACAGGCATGGCCATGCTGCTGGCGACGACATCCTGCGGCTTTTCGCCAGTGTTTCGAGGGGCATCATGCGCTCGGACGATCTGCTTGCCCGTCAAGGTGGGGATGAGTTCCTGGCGGTGCTGAAAAACGTTTCCCGGGAAGATGCCGTGGCAATTGCCGAGCGCATCCGTCTCGCCTTCGCCGCTGCCGTCATGCAGCAGCCGGATCTGGCCGTCTTTCCGACGCTGAGCGTCGGCGTTGCCGCGCGTGCGGAAAGCGGTGGAGACTTTGAACGGCTGATGCATAAGGCCGATGAGGCGCTCTATCGTTCGAAGCGCGAAGGCCGCAACCGGGTCGAAGTCTTTGGAGAAAATCAACAAGCTGCGTAGGAACGGGGCAAACTCGTCTATCTCAGAATGATCCTAGATATTCTGGTCCATCGTCTCGGCCGGGATTTCGTCGGCGCGGTGGACGCGCACGAGCGTTGCCGGCACGCCGGCGACCGTGCAATGCTCGGGGACCGGCTTCAGCACGACGCTGCCGGCCGCGACTTTGCTGAAGGCACCGATTTCGATATTGCCGAGGATCTTGGCGCCTGCGCCGATCATCACGCCGTGGCGGATCTTCGGGTGGCGGTCGCCGGTCTCCTTGCCGGTGCCGCCGAGCGTGACGTTCTGCAGGATCGATACTTCATCCTCGATGACAGCCGTTTCGCCGATGACGATGCCCGAACCGTGGTCGAGCATGATGGATGCGCCGATCCGGGCCGCCGGATGGATATCCGGGCCGAAGACCAGCGAAACGAGATTGGCGAGCCAGCTGGCGATCTCCTGACGGCCGGCGATCCAGAGCGCATGGGCGATGCGATGCGTCTCAAGCGCATGAAAGCCCTTGAGATTGAGAAGTGCGTGCAGAAATGTCGTGCAGGCCGGATCGCGCTCGCGCACGGCGATGAGATCGGCCTCGACCTTCCGCATGATATCGTCATCAAGTGTGGACAGGATGAGATCGAACAGATCACCCGTTTCCACCTGCGCTACGGAGAGCCGCGCGGCCAGCACGCGGGCGATGATCTCATTGTTGTTGGCAGTGTCTGTTACCTGAGCGGCAAGCAGCCGCTGCAATATCGGCTCGCGCGCGGCAAGCTCGGCCGCCTCGGCGCGGATCACGGTCCAGACGGATGCGTCGCCCAAAGGCTGCGGCTGTTGCTCGGCCAAACCGAGGCCGGTCGATTTCGGCATTCCCGTTTCCTTTGTCAGCCTGGGCGTCGCGCAAAGCGCCTCCGTGCGGCTCATGTTTCGCCCGGGCAAAGCATTTGGCAAGCCCTGAGCATATTCTAGCCGCCAGACGGTTGCAGGCGAAGTGTCAGCTCCGGAAGCCGGCGCCAATGATAAAGCACGTCAGGCTCCCGTTCTTCGTTGTCGGCGCCATCGGTCTCCTCTTCGGCGGTAAAACCGTGCCGTTCGTAGAAGCTGCGAGCGCCTGCATTACGCTTAAACGTCCAGAGCCTGATCTCGTTCATCTCCTCCTTGGCGCAGCCGAGGAGGGAAGAGCCGATACCCATGCCCTGGAAACCGGGGAGAACGTAAAGCTGCTCTATCCAGTTGTCGCCATAGGCGATGACGCCGACCAGCCGGTTGCCCATGGCAGCACCAAGGATGGTGCAGTTCGGCAGCAGATGCATGCGCCAGTACTGCTCCTCTTCCTCGGGCGTATGCACATCCGGCAGCCAAGGCAGCCGTTGCCACAGGGCGACACGTCTGATTCCGGCCGCGGCTTGCATGTGATCGGCCGTGAGCGCCACGATTTCAGGTTCCGTCAGGGCGTCGTCCATTGCCGGCAACGGGTCTCAAGCCGAAATATCGATGACGCCGCAATCGCCGGCTTCGGAGCCGAAGGCGAGAAGCTTGCCGTTTTTGCTCCAGCTCATCGCCGTGATCGCGCCCTTGCCGGGTCGGCGCAGCAGCGCTTCCTTGCTGTCGGCGATGCGCACGGCGAGGATCATGCCGTCGATGAAGCCGATGGCGAGAATGTCCTCGAGCGGATGGAATTTCACCGCGGTTGCCATGATATTGGCGCGGGTGCCGAGCTCCAGCGGCGCCTTGCCCATCGGCCCGTCCTTGCCCTGGAAGGGCCAGACGATTGCCGCAGGCGCGCCCGAAGACGCGAGCCACTTGCCCTTGACCGACCAGGAGAGCGATTTCACCTTGGAGGGGTAGCCGGTCATGCGCATGTGACGGGCTTCGGTGCCGGGCTTGATGTCGAGCTTCCAGCCGTGCAGTGCGTTTTCCTGCATCGAGGTGACGAGGAAATTGCCATCCGGCGAGAAGGTGACGCCAGTATGTGCACCCTTCCATTCCAGATCGACCGGCTTGGCGTTCATGCCGATCCAGTGCAGCGACACACCGTTGTAGCGCGCCGCGGCGATGCGCAGCCCCTTCGGCGCAAAGGCAAGGCCTTCGACGGTGCGCTCCTCGGGGAATTCCTTGGTCGTGCCATCGGCAAGGCGAACCAGCGAACTCTTGCCGTAGGAGTAGGCAACGGCGCCCTGCGGGCCGGCTGCGACTTGCGAAATCCATTTTCGCGGCGCGGTCGCGATCTCGCTGACGCTGCCGTCGGCGGCAATGCGCAGCACCTTGCCGTCTTCGCCGCCCGAAATCAGGCTCTCGCTGTAGGGATCGCGGATCGCGGTGAGCATGCCCTGGTGGGCTTCGGAAACCCTGTCGCCGCCGTCCAGCCGGTGGAATGTACCGTTTGCGCTTGCGAAGAAGGGAACATCACCTAAAAATTCGACGGCCAGAACGTGGCCGTCGAGATCAAGCGGTGCAACTGTCGGCATTAGGCGGCTGCCTCGCAGGCCTTGAAGGAGGTTTCGAGCTTCTCGCGGTCGAGTTCGCGGCCGATGAAGACGAGACGGCTCTCGTGCTTTTCGCCTTCCTTCCACGGCCGCTGATGGTCGCCCTCGATGATCATGTGCACACCCTGAACGACGTAGCGCTCGGGATCGTCCTTGAAGGCGATGATGCCCTTGAGACGCAGAATATTCGGCCCCTGCGTCTGGGTGATCTTCTGGATCCAGGGGAAGAAGCGCTCCGGGTTCATCTGGCCGCCGCGCAGCGACACCGACTGCACCGTCACATCGTGGATCGCCGACATCGCGCCATGGTGATGGGCGCCATGGTGATGATGGTCGTGGCCGTGCTCATCATGCTGATGACCGTGATGATCGTGATCATGGTCATGATGGTCGTGATCGCAATCGGGGCCGCAGACATGGTCGTCATGGCCGTGCTCGAGGAAATGCGGATCGTTTTCGAGCGCGCGCTCCAGGTTGAAGGCGCCCTGATCAAGCACGCGGGCGAGATCGACGCCGGAGCGGCTGGTCTTGTAGACGCGGGCGGCCGGGTTGATGGCGCGGACGATATCCTCGATCACATCAAGTTCTTCCGGGGTCACGAGGTCGCTCTTGTTGATGATGACGACGTCGGCGAAGGCGATCTGGTCTTCTGCCTCGCGGCTGTCCTTCAGGCGCAGCGGCAGGTGCTTGGCATCGACGAGGGCGACGACGGCGTCGAGCTCGGTCTTGGCGCGCACATCGTCATCCATGAAGAAGGTCTGGGCGACTGGCACCGGGTCAGCAAGGCCCGTCGTCTCGACGATGATGCCATCGAAGCGGCCGGGGCGGCGCATCAGGCCTTCAACGACGCGGATCAGGTCGCCGCGTACCGTGCAACAGACGCAGCCATTGTTCATCTCGTAGATTTCTTCGTCCGACTCGACAATCAGGTCGTTATCGATGCCGATTTCGCCGAATTCATTGACGATGACCGCATATTTCTTGCCGTGATTTTCGGAGAGGATGCGGTTGAGCAATGTCGTCTTGCCGGCACCGAGGTAACCGGTGAGCACGGTAACGGGAATGGGCTTCTGGGTGGAGATCGCGTCGGTCATGAGAACCTCTAGGATTAGGCGTGCGGCCGAGCGGCTTTGGATCGGCTGCTTGAACGGTTGGTCTCATATAATGGCTTGAGCGTGGCAGTTCAAAGGGTTTTATAATGTTATAAGATCACATCGTTTGCGCGGCGCAGGCCCACCTTCACCGGAGCTGTTCGACGTCGAAGGCATCGACATCTTCGAGCAGTTCCGTCAGTCCCTTCACCGCATGGGTAATCAGTGCCTCACCCTTCTCTGCCGTCGCGGCCGCGGCGTTGCCCGCAGCGCCTTGCGTGTTGAGATCCGACATCTTCCAGCCAAAGGCGTGCGGCCCGTAGGCGCGCAGATGCTTGAAGCGCACGGCGAATTCCGTCTGTCGCGAGGAAAAGTCCGCCGCCTTCGCCATATCCACCTTATCGGGATGAAGCGCCAGCATCACCGAGGTCTCGATATCGCCGCCATGGATGCCGATCGCCTTTTCCTCCGGCGTGACCACGCCATCCGGCGCGCCGAAACGGGTCCAGCTCGTCGCCACCGCCAGCATGGCAAAGCGGACCCGCGCCTCGGTCGCGACAATGGTCATGACGGGCGAATTGCCGCCATGGGCGTTCAGCATCACGAATTTGCCGATGCCCTGCTTTGCCAGCCCCTCGGCGATGCCGAGCCAGCGGTTTACCGCTTCGTCGAAGGCAAGCGTCTTCGTTCCTTCAACATCCATATGCTCTATGGAATAGCCGACAGATTCGGCGGGCAGGAAGGTGACCGGCAGGCCGGCGGGCAAGGCCATCTTCAATCGTCCGGCGATACCTTCGGCAATCAGGGTGTCGGTTTCGAAGGGCAGATGAGGGCCGTGCTGTTCGTGGGCGCCGAGCGGCAACACGGCGATCAGATGGCGCCCGTCAGGTGCAAAGGCCGGGTTGCTGTCCTCGAAGCGCGGCGAAGGCGTCATCATCCGGTGGTTGCCTCTTGTTTATGACGAGATCCTGAGCAATGTCATATCGCAGCGGCGTCGGGGCTTAAAGATCAAAGGGATGGCTATGGGAAAGAAGCACAAGGACGGCAAAAAGAACAAGTCCAAGAAGAAGGACCAGACCGAGTATACGCTCGTCGATCTCTCTCCGGCGCTCACCCAGGCGGCGCGTTCCATGCGGACGGTGCTTTCGCGCAACCTGCTCGAAAGCGGCCTCTATGCCGGCCAGGACGGCGTCATTCTCTCGCTTGCCGAGAGCGACGGCATGACGGCCGGCGGCCTTGCCCAGAAGCTCGGGGTCAAGGCGCCGACGATGACGCGCACGATCGGCCGCATGGAGGCGCAGGGCTTTCTCGAGCGCAAGCCCGATGCGGAAGATGCCCGCCTCACCAAGGTCTATCTCACCGAACTCGGCCGCGGCAGCGTGCAGGGGATCGAGATGGCGGCCTCGGCCTGCGACAGGCTGGCGACGCAGGAATTCTCCGAAAAGGAAATCCGCAATCTCGTCCGCCTGCTGAAGGCGATCGATGCCAATCTGCAGGCCGAAGCCATTCATATCGAAGAACCGGACGAAGACTGAAATTTCCCTGAAAGACGAATTGCTTCCACCGATTAAATCTTTTAATTAAACATTTTAAGGGCCGCGCCGGTTTGCTGGCGGGGTCTTGCTGCTTACGTGCTGCCTGGAGGAGGACACGTGGTCCAGAAGATCAAGCTTTCGACAATCGCCGAAACGCTCGGCATTTCAACGGCGACCGTATCGCTCGCCTTACGCGACAGTCCGCTCGTCGCCGGCAATACCCGGGAGAAGATCAAGGAACAGGCGCGCGCGCTCGGCTATATCTACAATCGCCGCGCCGCCAGCCTTCGGACCTCGCGCTCCGGCATCATCGGCGTCGTCGTACACGACATCATGAACCCCTTCTACGGGGAGATCCTGAAGGCGATCGAAAGCGAGCTCGACCGCAGCCGCCACACCTTCATCCTTTCCAACCATTACGACAATGTCGAGAAGCAGCGTACCTTCATCGAGACGCTGCTGCAGCTCGGCGGCGACGGCGTCATCATGTCGCCGGCGATCGGTACGCCGCCGGAAGACGTGCAACTGGCGGAAGACAACGGCATGCCGGCGATCCTGGTCGCCCGCTCGATGGAAGGGCAGGACCTGCCGACCTATCGCGGCGACGACAGCTACGGCATCTCGCTTGCCACCAACCACCTGATCGGCCTCGGTCATCGCTCGATCGCCATGATCGGCGGCACGGACCAGACATCCACCGGCCGCGATCGCTACCAGGGCTATGTCAATTCGCTGCGCAAGGCCGGCATCGAGGTCGATCCGAACCTGCGCATTCCCGGTCCGCGCTCGAAACAGGGCGGTTTCGAAGCTGCAGTGCATTTCCTTTCGCTGCCGCAGAAACCGACCGCAGCCGTTTGCTGGAACGATCTCGTGGCGATCGGTCTGATGAACGGCATTGCGCGCGCCGGCCTGGTGCCGGGACGCGATATTTCCGTCACCGGCTACGACGATCTCGAGGAGGCGTCGATCGCTACGCCTGCGCTAACGACCGTCTGGAACGGTCAGGCCGAGGTCGGGCGCCTGGCCGCCCGGGCGCTGCTCGATCGCCTTGCCGGCAGTCATGAGCCTGACGGTATGCATCTGATCAAGCCGGAAATGCGCATTCGCCAGTCCACCAGTCCCCATCGGCCGCGCGCCTGAACCACGACCGCCATCCAAGAGGAAAAGCCATGTCCCGCATCGCCATTCTCGTTCCTGGGAAGATACACGAGCGTGTTCTCGAAAGGTTGAAGGATCGTTTTGAGATTATCGCCGTCCCGCGCGAGGAGAAGCTTGCGCTCGACGGCGAGATTGCCGGCCGCATCCGCGGCGTCGCCGTATCCGGTTCCTTCCCGGGCGCCTGGATGGACCAGCTGCCGCATGCCGAAGTGATCGCCAATTTCGGGGTCGGTTATGACGGCGTCGATGTGAAACATGCCGCCGAAAAAGGCATTGTCGTCACCAATACGCCTGATGTGCTGAACGATGAGGTCGCCGACACGGCGATCGGCTTGCTGCTGAACACGGTGCGCGAGTTGCCGCGGGCCGAAGCATGGCTGCGTGCCGGCAACTGGAAGCCGGGCACGGCCTATCCGCTGTCACGTTTCTCGCTCAAGGGCCGCCATGTCGGGCTTTACGGCCTCGGCCGCATCGGCCTCGAAATCGCCAAGCGGCTAGAGCCGTTCAAGGTCAAGATCAGTTATCACACGCGTTCGCGTCATGCCGATGTGCCCTATGATTATCACCCGACGTTGAAGGGGCTGGCGGACGCGGTGGATACGCTGATCGCCATCGTTCCGAAGACGCCGCAGACGCACAAGACGATCGATGCCGATATTCTGGCAGCACTCGGCCCTGACGGCATTCTCGTCAATGTCGGCCGCGGCTGGACGGTGGACGAGGAGGCGCTGAGTGCCGCGCTTGCTTCCGGCGCGCTCGGCGCTGCCGGTCTGGACGTCTTCTATGAAGAGCCGACCGTGCCGGCCGACCTGCTGGAACCGACCAATGCCGTGCTGCTACCGCACGTCGCCTCCGCGTCCGTGCCGACACGCAATGCAATGGCCGATCTCGTCGCCGACAATCTCATTGCCTGGTTCGAGAAGGGTGCGGCGCTGACGCCGGTGCCGGAGACGCCACAGAAGGCTTAGGTGGTTGGCACGGCGGACGATGCTTGCCAAGTAACGGATATGGCGCTTCGCCGACGCCGCGCCTTCAGGCGATCGCCTGCACTGACATGACCGGCAGCTTGGCCGCGGCATAGCTGCGGACGGCGTCGCCAAAAGCGGCGAACAGCTGGTTCGAAGACTTGTCGGTTTCAGCCCAATATTCGGGATGCCATTGCACGCCGACGGCGAAGGCCTTGGCGTCGATAACGGAAACGGCCTCCACCGTGCCGTCTTCGGCGATGGCTTCCACCTGTAGGCGTGGGGCGGTTCTGGCGATTGCCTGGCGATGCAGGGAATTCACGCGGATCTCGCCCGGACCGAGAATGCCTGCAATGCAGGAGCCTTCCTTGACATGGACGGTCTGGCGAATGGCGTACATGCCGTCCCGGTCGACGCCTTCTGGCCGGCGGTGGTCCCAGATGCCGGGTTGCTCCTGGATCTCGCTTGCCAGCGAGCCGCCGAGGGCGACGTTCAGCTCCTGGATGCCGCGGCAGATGGCAAGCAGCGGGATGGCGCGGTCGATGGCGCGGCGGATGAGCGGCAGGCTGGTGGCGTCACGGGCGGGGTCGAACGGGCCGTCCTTGTCATTCGCCTCGGTACCGTAGAGCGAGGGATGAACATTGCTGGCCGAGCCGGAGACCAGCAGACCGTCGACGCGGTCGAGGATCGCATCGGTATCGTAGCCCTCCTCGAAAGCGGGGATGATGAAGGCCATGACACCGGATGCGTTCAATGCGGCGCGCAGATATTGATGCTGCACGGCATGCCAGGTCGCGCCGTCGAAGCTACGGATATCGGCAGGAATGGCAACGATCGGTTTCGTCATATCAGCCCCAGTCAAAATCTTTGTGCTCGTCGTTTCTTCCGCCTGAACGGCCGTCAAGTCAACGCTTGGCTGTATCAGGTGGCAAAATTGCGAGGGAAGCGGCACCCTGCCTTCCCGGCTTACGGCTAAGCCGCTGATTCTGATAGATACGTGCGCGTTGCCTTATTGCCGTCTTGATGCCAAAGGCTAATAGACTAAAGCTTGAATCGCGGCTTGCGCCATGCTTAGGTTTGCCCTTGCTGCGGGTAGGGGTGAGATCGGCCGCGCAGTGTCATCTATATGGGAGGTTTTTGATGGATCGTCGTTCGTTTTTCAAGAAGGCGGGAACCGCCAGCGCCGGTGCGGTTGCCGCAACGGCATTGGCAGCGCCTGCGATCGCGCAGGAGAATCCGAAGATCGCGTGGCGCATGACGTCGTCGTTTCCGAAGAGCTTGGATACGATCTATGGCGGAGCCGAGGATATCGCCAAGCATGTCGCCGCCGCGACGGACGGCAATTTCACGATCCAGCCTTTCGCGGCCGGTGAAATCGTGCCGGGCCTGCAGGCCGTCGATGCCGTTGCCGCCGGCACGGTCGAGGCAGCCCATACCACCTCCTATTATTTCGTCGGCAAGGACCCGACTTATGCCATCGGAACGGCCATTCCGTTCGGGCTGAACAGCCGTCTGACCAATGCCTGGTACTATGAAGGCAACGGCAATAAGCTGATGAACGAGTTTTATGCCACGCAGGGCATGTATGCCCTGCCGGCCGGCAATACCGGTGCGCAGATGGGCGGCTGGTTCCGCAAGGAAATCAATACGCTCGATGACCTCAAGGGCGTCAAGATGCGCATTGCCGGCCTTGCCGGCCGCGTCATGGAGAAGGTCGGCGTTATCCCGCAGCAGATCGCCGGCGGCGACATCTATCCGGCGTTGGAAAAAGGCACGATCGATGCGGCGGAATTCGTCGGTCCCTATGACGACCTGAAGCTCGGCTTCCACAAGGTGGCGAAGTACTACTATTATCCGGGCTGGTGGGAAGGTGGCCCGACGGTGCATGGGTTCTTCAATCTCGAAAAGTGGAGCAGCCTGCCCAAGCATTATCAGGCAGCGCTGACCGACGCCTGCGCCTTCGCCAACACCAACATGCTGGCGAAGTACGACACGAAGAACCCAACCGCGCTGAAGCAACTCGTCGCGGAGGGCGCGACGTTGCGCCCTTTCAGCCAGGAGATCATGGAAGCCTGCTTCCAGGCAGCGACGGGCATCTACAGTGAAATCTCGGGCACGAACCAGTATTTCAAGAAGATCTACGACGACCAGACCGCCTTCAAGCGGGACGCCTATCTCTGGATGCAGCTGTCGGAATACACCTTCGATACGTTCATGATGATCCAGCAGCGGGCCGGAAAGCTCTAAGCTTTCCGCCGTCGACGCGTGCGCAATAACAAAACCCCGGATCTCCATCCGGGGTTTTGCTTTTGCTGGACTAGAGCCTTTCCGGGTTAGATTGAAGCATTCTGTTGGCTCAAACGCAGTCGGATGGTCGACCGGCCCGTTTCAGCCAACCCGAAGGGCCGGGCATCTTTCCGCCAGAGCAAAGGCGATCGGCTCGGACGTACCAAGGGGTATGCCCGTCGCCAATCGCCTCTGCCCTGACGAAAACCTGCTCCGGCAGAATGCTGCAATCTAACCCGGAAAGGCTCTATTTGGCCGGTGGCGGCGGTGCTCCCGGCAGGCCGTTCAGCGGCGGCAGGGTCAGGCCTGGGATCTGCGGTGAGCCATTGCCGCCGCCGCCCAGCGGCGGCAGGCCGAGCTGGCCGCCGAAGCCCGGGACTTCGATCTTGATCGAGTTCGGGTCGACCTTCGGGCCGTGATCCAGCCAATAGGTGACCGATTGCGGCCAGAAGATCACGATCGCCACCAGGATCAGCTGCATACCGACCCAGGGGAGAGCCCCCATGTAAATATCCGAGGTCTTGACGTCCTTGCTGGCGATCGAGCGCAGGTAGAAGAGTGCGAAGCCGAAGGGCGGATGCATGAAGCTCGTCTGCATGTTCACGCAGATCAGGACGCCGAACCAGATCAGGTCGATGCCGAGACTGGAGGCGACGGGGGCGAGCATCGGGATGACGATGAAGGCGATCTCGAAGAAATCGAGGAAGAAGGCGAGCACGAAGATGAAGATGTTGACGAAGATCAGGAAACCGACCGGGCCGCCCGGAATGCCCGACAGCATGTGCTCGATCCAGCGCGAGCCGTCCATGCCCTGGAAGACCAGGCTGAAACAGGTGGAGCCGATCAGGATCATCACCACCATGGATGTGATGTGCGTGGTCGATGACATGGCTTCGCGGATCAGCGGCCAGGTGAGGCGGCGATTCATGGCGGCAAGTACAATGGCGCCGACGACGCCGAGCGCGCCTGCTTCCGTCGGCGTTGCAAGACCCATGAAGATCGTGCCGAGCACCAGGAAGATCAGCACGATCGAGGGGACCATGCCCATCAGCACCTTCGCGAGCAGAGCCCAGTTGAAATCGCCTCGCACCTCTTTTGGCAGCGGCGGCATCGATTTCGGCCGGATAATCGACATGACCAGGATGAAGAGCACGAAGATCGTCACCTGCAGGATCGAGGGGCCGATCGCGCCGAGATACATGTCACCGACCGACCTGCCGAGCTGATCGGCGAGAACGACGAGCACGAGCGAGGGCGGGATCACCTGCGTGATCGTGCCCGAGGCGGCGATGACGCCGGTGGCAAGGCGCGGATTGTAGCCGTAGCGCAGCATGATCGGCAGCGAGATCATCCCCATGGTGATGACGGAGGCGGCCACCGTGCCGGTAATCGCGCCGAGTACGGCGCCGACGAGGATGACGGCATAGGCAAGGCCGCCGGGTATGCCACCGAAGAGCTTGCCGGTGCCTTCGAGCAGGTCCTCGGCCAGGCCGCAGCGCTCCAGCACCGCGCCCATGAAGGTGAAGAAGGGAATGGCGAGCAGGAGGTCGTTGGAAAGGATGCCGAAGAAGCGCAGCGGCAGAGCCTGCAGGAAGACCTCGCCGAAATGACCGGTGACGATGCCGATGATGGCGAAAAACAAACCGACGGCGGCGAGCGAAAAGGCGACCGGAAAGCCGTAGAGCATGAAGATGATCATGCCCAGGAACATGGCCGGCGGGATGATGCCGAAATCAAACAAATCCGTGTCTCCCAGCCCGCGTTACTGCAGCGGCTTTTCGTATTTCGTATCGATGCTGATATAGCCGGTGAGCGCTGCGATCCGCTTGACCAGTTCCGAGAGGCCCTGAAGGGAGAGCAACGCGAAGCCGGCAACGAGGATCAACTTGACGGGCCAGCGGATCAACCCACCGGCATTGCCCGATATTTCCCCCTGATGATAGGAGAGCGCGAAGAAGGGCCAGCACAGCCAGGTGAGATAGACGCACGCGGGAAGGAGGAAGACGATGAGGCCGACGATGTCGATCCAGATCTTCGCCCTGTCGGAAACAGAACCATAGATCAGATCGACGCGAACATGCTCATTGTTGCGCAGCGCATGCGAGGCGCCGAGCATGACGACGAAGGCGAAGAGATACCACTGGATCTCCAGCCAGCCGTTCGAACTGTAGTTGAAGGCATAACGGACGATGGCGTTACCGGCGCTGATCAGGCAGCAGAACAGCACCATATATTCGGAAAGTTTGCCCATGAACTGACTGATCGAATCGATCAGCCGGCTTGCGGCCAGAAGTACCGACATTCGCCTCCCCTTGTTCTTGTCCCGCCGGTTTTCCGGCAGTTTTCCCACTTGCAATCGATGTAGACCACGGCCTTTGAAATTGGAAGGATAAATGCCTCGCGTTGGAGTATAGTCTTAGACGCATCGGCCTCGCCGTAGGGCCGTCAAATATTTCAACAACCCAGGCGTGGATAAATTATTTCAGTAATCTCGCCGGTAGGCTGCATTAACTCGCGTAGGCTGTGCAGTTCACCCTATGGTTTTAGAAAATTTGACCAAATGTTTGATTCCATTGAAATCAATTTTTAAAGGGTTGGGCTTAGAATTCCCGCGCACAGGGAAAGTGTGGATGAAGCCAGATAACCCGAACAGGGTCCCAATAGATGTGTATCTGTCGTTTGTGAGTTCCCTCTCCGGGAATCGCATGACGCTTCTTGTTGGCGTGATTGTACATGTTGCGACGTGCCTTGCCGTGGCTGCCAAGACACAATACTCCATCTACATCCTGCTGTCGGTCGCCTTCCTTCTGGTCTTCGGCGCTCGCATGGCCGTCTTCCGGCAGTTCGATCGTGTCGACAAGCAGAGCCTGTCGCACGCCGGAATCGAACGGTGGGAGCGGGTTCTCGTTGCCAGTGGAGCCTGCACCACGGCGCTCCTCGGCATCGCCAGCGGCTACGCCATCTTCGTCGTGCGCGATTCCTTTGCGGAGCTTGCCTGCATTTCCGTCACCATGGCAACCATGGTTTCCGTCGTAGGCCGCAATTACGGTTCGCGCTTCGCAGTCGACCTCCAGACGTTCTTCTGCTGCCTGCCGATGATCGTCTGCAGCCTGCTGGTGCTAGATTTCTATCGCGGCGTGTTGTCGATCCTCCTCATTCCTTTCTGGCTGACGACGCGGGCCATGGCAAACGGCGTGCGCGATTTTCTCTATGAGAACGTCATTGCGCGCCGGGAAATCACCATCATTGCCGACCGTTTCGATACGGCGCTCAACAACATGCCGCACGGCCTCGTCATGGTCGATGCCGAAAACCGCATCCAGGTGGTCAATCGCAAGGCCTGCGAGCTTCTGAAGATCGGTGCGCCGGAGCGGCTGAAGGACCGCGACCTCGGCGCCGTGCTGCGCTACGGCGCGCGCTACAGCTTCATGGATGCCTCGCAGCCGGAGCTCATCCTGCGCCAGCTCACCCAGGTCGCCGAGGGCAGCCTGTCGCGCACGCTCATTCATTTTCCCGAGAGCCTGTCGCTCGAATTCTCCGCCAGCCGCAGGGCCGACGGCGGCGCCGTGCTGATCTTCGAGGACGTGTCAAGCCGGGTGAAGGCGGAGCAGAAGATCCTGCACATGGTGCGCTTCGACGCGCTGACCGGCCTGCCCAACCGGCAATATTTCGGCCAGTTGGTGCAGGAGTATTTTGCCAAGTATCCGAAGAAGAACGGGCCGCTCGGCTTCATGGTGCTCGATATCGACGAGTTCAAACATGTCAACGACATGCGCGGCCATGTGACCGGCGACCATCTGCTCTGCGCTATCGCCGCCCGCATCAAGCAGGCTTCCGGTAATGCCATCCTCGGCCGGCTGATGGGCGATCAGTTCATTCTGTTCTTCCCGCGTGCGAAGGAGCAGGTCTCGCTCGACCGCGAAATCCGCCGCGTTCATGCCGCGATTCAAGGTAACTACGAGGTCGACGAAGTGACTTTTCTCGTTTCGCTCAGCGCCGGCTACGCGATTCTCGAAAGCGACGCGTTCGCGATGGACGAATGGAGCGTCAAGGCGGATCTTGCTCTGTTCGAAAGCAAGTCGCGCTTCAAGGGCGGCATCTCAGGATTCGAGCGGGAGATGGACGGCCGCTATATCGAGCAACAGAAGCTGAAGGCGGATCTGCGCGACGCGGTCTCGGCGCAGGCGCTGCATCTCGTCTTCCAGCCGATGTTCCGGGCCGACGGCTCGCGGATCGAATGTGCCGAGGCCTTGGCGCGCTGGGTGCATCCGGAGAGGGGCTCGATCCCCCCCGATGTCTTCATCCGGCTCGCCGAAGATATGGGCATCATCTCCGACATCACCCGCTTCGTGCTGTTCAAGGCGTGCAGCGAATGCATGAACTGGCCGGAACATATCGCCGTTTCGGTCAACCTTTCGGCGCGGGATCTGCGCGATGCCGACATCCTTTCGGTGGTTGCCGAGGCGCTTGCCCATTCCGGCCTCGCCGCGGCACGACTGCATCTCGAAGTCACCGAGAGCTGCCTGATCGACGAGCCGGCGGCGGTGCGCGCCATCCTGGCGGAGCTCAGGTCCCGCGGCATCACCATTGCCATCGACGATTTCGGCACCGGTTTCTCCAGCCTCAGCTATCTCGACACGCTGCCGCTTGATATCGTCAAGATCGACCGGTCCTTCGTGCGCAACATCGTCGAGGATGCGCGCCGCCTCAAGCTCTTGCGCGGCACAGTCAATCTCGCCCGCGAACTGGGCCTGAAGATTGTCATCGAGGGCGTTGAGACCGAGGAGCAGCTGGCGCTGCTCAACAAGCACCGCAGCGCCGATCTCGTGCAGGGTTACGTTTTCTCGCGGCCGGTGCCTTCCCAGAACATCACGCTGCTACAAGAGGGCATCGGCCGCCGCACCGTCCAGCGCCGTCGCAACAAGGTCGCCTGAGCCGCCTGCAAGTGACTGGTTATCCAGCCGAAAATCTTGCGCCCCGTTAACCTTAATAATTTAAATCCAACGCAAATTCTTAGATTTTCTTGCCTATATGCCGCCGGTATATGATTAATGATCCGTTAACGAGCGGATCGAGAGAATGTCAGACACACTTTTTACGCGTGGCGATTTCAGCAGGAAAATCCTGGAAATTCTGGATAATGTAGAGTATCGCCGCGTCGAAAGCGGCGAAGACATGGAGGAAGTGGAGCGGCTGCGCTACAAGGCCTACAGGGCCCACGGCGCGCTGTCGCTTGCCCCGGAAGGGCTATTGGATGATGTCGATTTCGACAGCCATGCCTATATCTTCGGTCTGTACTATTATGGCGAACTGGTCAGTACGATCCGAATTCATTATGTGACGCCGGAGCATCGTATCAGCCGGTCCGGAGAGGCCTTTCCCGAGGCGATGGATGAGCTTTTGGACGCCGGGCTGACCTTGATCGACCCGGCGCGTTTCGCGGCCGATCCGGAGTTCACCGCCGACATGCCATGGGTTCCCTATCTGACGCTGAGACCCGCCATCGTTGCGGCAGCGTATTTCCGGGCGGACCGCGTTATTCAGTCCGTCCGGCCCCCGCATGCCGCCTTCTACAAGCGGGTCTTCTATGCCGATACCATCGTGCCCGGCCGGCTGGCGGAGAGTTACGGGGTTGACGTGACGCTGATGGCGACGAACGTGATCGAGGTCGGGCGCAAGCTGTTGACGCGCTATCCTTTCTTCATCTCCAGCGCCAGCGAGCAGCGCATGATGTTTTCGCGCAATCCCAACGACACGCTGCCGCCGCTCACCATCATTCCGACGGCGCGTTTCGTGCCGCCAGGCGAACTTGGCACCGATCTGCCGCTGTGATTTCCCTTTCTCCGCGATAGAGAGGCGATGCCGTCAGGGCAGATGAGGGGTGGACGACAGGCGAAAACCGCATCTGTCGCCGGATCTCCTTTCATCCGACCGTTGAGGTCGTCTTCTCGTCCGGATGAGGTCGCTGCGAGGCGCGCCTGCGGCATTCTCATGCATTGCGCTTTCGCCTGTCATTGTGTAATCCCTGCACGTAGGGATTTCCCTCGCCTAGAGGGAAATTAGGCAGCGCAGAGGCATTTCAGGGAGACGATATTTATGGCCGAACATCATACCGGACCGGTCGAGACCGGCGCGCCGATGGATTACAAAGAACATGAAAAGACCTACGACATGTTCATCGCCAGCGCGAAATACGGCTCGATGCTTCTCATCGTCCTCCTGCTTGCTATGACCGCCGGTTTCTTCGGCGGCGCCGGCCTTCTCGGCGGTCTCTTCGTCTTCATCATTCTACTCGCTGCCGGCATCTTCCTGCTCCGCTGATCGCGTAGATTCAGAGGGTCAGAGCGTCCTTTGTGCGTCCGAAAGGACGCACGGCGCTTTGAGGGGAGGAGAGCTTCTCCGAAGCTTTTTGAATGAGGTGCTTGGCCTGCGCAGGGAAGCCTGCGGCGGTCTGGCTGACCCGGAGGAGGGGGCAGTTGGGCAATATCGTTTTCGTTGCAAGGGAAAACACGGGCGAGGAGACGCGCGTCGCCGCCTCCGCTGAGACCGTGAAGAAGATGAAGAGTTTCGGCTTCGACGTCGTCGTCGAAGCCGATGCCGGTGCGGCTTCGCGCATTCCCGACGGGGAGTTCGAGGCCGCCGGTGCCAGGATCGGCAGTTTTGCGGATGCAGCCTCGGCCGACGTGGTGCTGAAGGTGCGCCGTCCCAGCGGATCGGAAATCTCCGGCTATAAAAGCGGCGCCGTGATCATCGCCATCATGGATCCCTACGGCAATGACGAAGCGATCGCGGCACTGGCAAGTGCCGGGCTTTCGGCTTTCGCGATGGAACTGATGCCGCGCATTACCCGCGCCCAGTCCATGGACGTGCTGTCGTCCCAGGCCAATCTCGCCGGTTACCAAGCCGTCATCGAGGCAGCGGCGGTTTATGACCGCGCCATGCCGATGATGATGACGGCAGCCGGCACCGTGCCGGCTGCCAAGGTCTTCGTCATGGGCGCCGGTGTCGCCGGTCTTCAGGCGATCGCGACCGCGCGCCGCCTCGGCGCGGCGGTCTCGGCCACCGACGTTCGCCCTGCCGCCAAGGAACAGGTCGCTTCGCTTGGCGCCAAGTTCATCGCCGTCGAGGATGAAGAGTTCAAGGCGGCGGAAACGGCCGGCGGTTATGCCAAGGAAATGTCCGCCGACTATCGGGCGAAACAGGCGGTTCTGGTTGCCGAACACATCGCCAAGCAGGATATCGTCATCACCACCGCGCTGATCCCCGGTCGTGCGGCGCCGCGCCTCGTTTCGCGCGCCATGCTCGCCTCGATGAAATCAGGTGCGGTCGCCGTCGACCTCGCGGTCGAGCGCGGCGGCAATATCGAGGGCGTCGTCCCCGGCGAGATCGCCGATGTCGAAGGCGTCAGTGTGATCGGTTTCGCCAACATGCCGGGCCGGGTTTCGGCCAGTGCCTCGGCGCTCTACGCCAAGAACCTCGTGACCTTCCTCGAGACCATGGTCAACAAGGAAACCCGGAGCGTCGTCGTCAATCTCGACGACGAACTCGTCAAGGCGACGATGCTGACCTATGCCGGCGATGTCGTTCATCCCGCCTTCGGCGGCGCGAAGAAGGGAGACATGTGATGGCCAGTGAAGCAATGGACAGAGCGCTGGAGCAGCTCGACCAGGCGGTGACCGCCGTCATCACGGCGGCGGCCCAGGCACCGGAAGCGGCAAGTGCTGCGACCGGCGGGGCGATCGATCCCTTCGTCTTCCAGCTCGCGATCTTCGTATTGTCGATCTTCGTCGGCTATTACGTCGTGTGGTCGGTGACGCCGGCGCTGCATACGCCGCTGATGGCCGTCACCAATGCGATCTCCTCCGTCATCGTCGTCGGCGCGCTTCTGGCGGTCGGCATCTCGACCAGCGGGCTTGCCACCGGCTTCGGCTTCGTCGCCCTGGTGCTCGTCTCGGTGAACATCTTCGGCGGTTTCCTCGTCACGCAGCGGATGCTTTCGATGTACCGCAAGAAGGACCGGTGAGGGACTGATGACCAATATCGCAGCCTTCCTCTACCTCGTCTCCGGCGTGCTCTTCATCCTGGCGCTGCGCGGCCTGTCGCATCCGGCCACCAGCCGCAAGGGCAATCTCTACGGCATGATCGGCATGGGGATCGCGATCCTGACGACGCTGGTGCTGGCAACCCCTGACTTCGGCGGTTTCGTGCTGATCGTCCTTGGCCTTGCCATCGGCGGCAGCGTCGGCGCCTATGTCGCCCGCACCATCCCCATGACCTCGATGCCGCAGCTCGTCGCCGGTTTCCATTCGCTGGTCGGCCTCGCCGCCGTGCTGGTCGCAGCCTCCGCGCTCTATACGCCTGCTTCCTTCGGCATTGGCGAGATCGGCCAGATCCACACCGAGGCGCGCGTCGAGATGGCGCTCGGCGTGGCGATCGGGGCGCTGACCTTCACCGGCTCGATCATCGCCTTCCTGAAACTCGATGGACGCATGTCCGGCAAGCCGATCCTGCTGCCCTACCGGCATGTGATCAATGCGAGCCTGCTGGTGCTGATCGTGCTCTTCATCATCGGGCTTGCCGCCACCGAGAGCCATTTCGACTTCTGGGCCGTCGTCGCGCTGTCGCTGGCGCTCGGCGTTCTGCTGATCGTGCCGATCGGCGGGGCCGATATGCCGGTCGTCGTGTCGATGCTGAACTCCTATTCGGGCTGGGCCGCGGCCGGCATCGGCTTCACGCTCGGCAATCTGGCGCTGATCATTACGGGCGCGCTCGTCGGCTCCTCCGGCGCGATCCTCTCCTACATCATGTGCAAGGGCATGAATCGTTCCTTCGTCTCCGTCATCCTCGGCGGTTTCGGCGGTGAGACGGCGTCCGGCGGACCGGATACATCAGACAGGGCGGTCAAGCTCGGCTCGGCCGAGGATGCGGCCTATCTGATGGCCAATGCATCGAAGGTCATCATCGTGCCGGGATACGGCATGGCGGTCGCCCAGGCCCAGCATGCGCTGCGCGAGCTCGCCGATAATCTCAAAAAGAACGGCGTCGAGGTGAAATATGCAATCCACCCGGTCGCAGGCCGCATGCCCGGCCACATGAACGTGTTGCTCGCCGAGGCGAATGTTCCCTACGACGAGGTTTTCGAGCTCGAGGACATCAACTCGGAATTCGCCCAGGCCGACGTTGCCTATGTCATCGGTGCAAACGACGTCACCAATCCGGCGGCGCGCGACGACAAGACCTCGCCGATCTACGGCATGCCGATCCTCGACGTCGACCGGGCAAAGACCTGCCTCTTCGTCAAGCGCTCGCTCGGCTCGGGTTATGCCGGCATCGACAATACGCTGTTCTACAAGGACGGCACGATGATGCTGCTGGGTGACGCGAAGAAGATGACCGAGGATATCAACAAGGCGCTCGCGCATTGATCTACGCCAATGCAGCCGCCCTTCGGGCGGCTGTTTGATTTATGCGGCACGCCACTGCTGTCTGCCTTCTGGCCGGCCGCTTTTTGTCAGGTCTCTCCCGGCACGAGTGTCATCTTTTCGACGCCGATCGCCAGGTTCAGGCCTTCCTGAGCCTGGACGTTCAATGGCTGCAGCATGAAGGCCTTGTCGGTGCCGCCGGCGATGATCTTGGCGCCGGCGCCTGCACCGATGCTCGCATCGGCGCCGATCCCGTAATATTCGCCGGCAAGGGCGAATTGCGGGATATCCGTGCCGGTCTTTGCCAGCACCTGCCAGATCATGACGCTCTTGCCGGTCTGGCCGATATCGAGGCCGAATTTCTCGATTTTGCCGGCATAGACTGCCTTGGCGCCGCCGGCCGCCGACGTGTAGGTGCAGATAAGGTTCTTCTGCGAGGTGACGATCAGACCCTGGCCGCCATCCGATCCACAAACCAGACGGCCAAGCGTGACATAATTTTCCGCGCCCGCCGGGCTCGCCCAGGCAGCGGCTGTCAGTGCCGCGGCTGCGATCATCGTTTGCTTGAACATGGTCTTTCTCCTTTGGAATGACCTGTCCGAAACGGGTGGAGGTAGCGATTGTTCCGAGGCTTTTATTCCCGCTCCAGCGTGGCGCGCTGCGCCGTCAGCACCCATAACAGGCCTTCCGGCCGGAAATCGATCTCAACCGTGCCGCGGAAGGCGGAGGCGGCATGAGCCTTGATAACGGTCGTGCCGAAGCCCGAGCGCGACGGCTCGGTGACCGGCGGGCCGCCGCGTTCTTCCCAGGTGAAGCGGAGCAGGGCATCCGGCTTGTCTTCCTCGCTGACATCGCGCCATTCGAAGCGGACACGGCCTTGCGGTACGGAGAGCGCACCGTATTTCACCGAATTGGTGGCGAGTTCGTGCAAGGCGAGGCCGAGATTCTGCACGGCATCCGGCTTCAGCACGAAGTCTTCGCCGCTGATGTCGATCTGCTCGCGCGATTGCGGGAAGGCGTGCAAATGGATGTCGACGACCCGCCGCAGCGACACGCCTCCCCATTGTTCGCTGGTCAGGAGCTCGATCGAACGCACCAATCCTTCGAGGCGGTCGGAGACGGCGGCGCGGAAGGTCTCGACGCTGTCGGACTGCTTGGCGAGCTGGCGCATCATTGCCTGGGCAAGCGTCAGAAGGTTTTTGGTGCGGTGGACAAGCTCGTGCATGACGAAACGGAGCCGGTCCTCGGTCTCGCTGCGATCGAAAGAGGCATTCGAAAGGGCAATCGCCACCTGGTTGGCCTCGATGACGCTGGTCTCGACCGGCGAGACGATATGGCCTTCGCCCATGCGGTTCGCCATGTCGGCGATATCGCGGATGGTGGTGCGCACCTGTCTTGCGACGGCATAGGCACCCAGCACGGCGACGAGCACCAGTGCCACGCCGCCGATGATGAGGAAACGCCAGGTGCTGAGGATCGAAGCCTGGGCGATCGGTCCCCAGATCACCGTCTTCCAGGACCAGCCGGGGATCTGGGCATAACCGAGGAGCATGTGCGGCAGGATCGTCTCGTCCTGGAAGACACCGCGGGACGCGATGAGTGCCGGCAGAATGCGCGGATCGAATGGCGTGCCGGGTTCGAGATTGGCGGGGCCGGTGGCCGCGACGACGTGGCCGCTTTCATCGATGACGGCGGCCGACCAGCCGGAGGCAAGACCCTCGGTGGTCACGAGCTTGCCCAGATCCTTCGCGTTTTGCGTGATGATGAGGGCTGCGACGGGCTCATTCTTCCGCGGCAGGGTGACGTTATAGACCCATTCGCCGCTGGTCCGGCCGCGAAAGACGTCGGAGGCTTCGATGCGACCGGACGCCATGACCGCCTCGAGGGCGGGGATGTTCGCCGTCTTGCCGAGCGGTGTGCCGAACGCACGGCGCGTGTTCAGGAGCTGCTGGCCGGTGTGGTCAACGGCGATGACGAAAAGCGTATTGTCTCTGAGGGCCGTTTCGGTGCGCTCGTGGAAGGAGGCGAGATTGCCGTTTTCCAGCTCCGGTGAACTCGAAAGCAGCCGTAGCGTCGTTGCCATATCCTGGAGCTGGCGGTCGATGATGCGCGAAAGGGCGAGAGCATCCTGAGCCGTTTCGCGCCTCAGCGTCGAGCGCTGGTTGTCCTCCAGCTGCAGCAGAAGCAGCGTCACAAAGGCGAAGATCGGCAGTGCGATTGCCACCGCCATGGCGACGAGGTAGGTGCCGATCGAAGCCTTGGGAAAGAACAGCGCAACCAGCTTCATCTGCCGACCCACATGGCAGGCGCCACTGCAAAATCGCTTGAATCGAAACGATTTAAGGGTGAAATTGTGCAGGGATTCAAAATGTGACAGCGCCCTTCGCGCTTCAGAAAAGACGCGCGGCGCTGTAATGCGCGTGGCCCGCAACGGTTTTCGCTTGCGGCCAGGAAAGCAAAGATCCGCATCTCTCGCAAACCGCCCCCAACACGTGTTCGAACATCCGATAGCGGGCTATCGAAGCAGGTCCATGTTAGGGGGAGCAGGAGCAGGTTGCAACACACTATGACAGCCATCGACGATGATGAACGCTTTTTCGGCTTCGCTTTGCAAGGCATTACGGCCGGCTTTGCGGCAGCGTCGTTTCCTCCGCCCGGCAAGGCACGATTCACCGCGATGATATCTAACGGCCGGAAGATTCGTTTAAACCATCAGAGACTTGGCCGCAGCCCCAATGGTTGGCGCGACCGGCAAGAGGCGGTTGCGAGCCGCCCGATGCTTCGGGCCGCCCGATGATGTCCTTAGCCGGCTGGGGCGACGCCGACGCGAGCAAGGCCGTCACGAGCCGGCTGGTACTTGGGATCGAGGCCGATCGCGTGACGATAGGAGCGGGCAGCCTTCGCCTTGTCGCCGCGGCGTTCGTAGACCAGCGCCTGGTTGGCCCAGGATTCGGCGATGTTGCCGTTAAGCTCGATTGCATGGTTGAAATCGGCAAAGGCGTTGTCGTCGTCGTTCAGCGCGATATAGGAAATGCCGCGGCCATTATAGGGCTCGGCCGAATTCGGCGCGAGCGAGATCGCTTTCGAGAAATCGTCGATCGCCTTATCCTGCTGATTGCGCTTCTGATAGATCAGGCCGCGATTGTGGTAGGCGCGGCCATCGGTCGTGCCGAGCTGGATCGCCTTGTCGAAATCGTTGAAAGCCTGATCATCCTGGCCGGCCATGCGATAGACATTGCCGCGGCCGATATAGGCGACGTCGTAGCTCGGATTGATCTGCAGGGCGGCATTGTAATCGGAAATCGCCTGGGCCTGCTGGCCCATGTTGCGATAGACGAGAGCGCGGTTGGCGTAAGCCTGGAAAAACCGCGGATTGATCTGCAATGCCGTGTTGAAATCATTCAGCGCCGGGCGGAACTGGCCGGCGCGGCCATAGGCGGAACCACGGACGTTGTAACCTTCGGGATCCCTCGGATTGGCGTTGATGACCGCCGTCAGCGACGCGATGTTCTCTTCCGAACCCTGCGCCTTGTCGATGCGGATTACGGCATCCGTGGTATTGGTCGTCTCGCAGCCGGCGAGGCCAAACATTGCCGCCAGCGTCAAAGCGGGCAGGAATGCCGTTTTCTGCAAGCGCAAAGCGCGGGACGGATTAAAGGTGTTGACAGCCATTCGGGCTCGCTTTCCCCATGCGGCATATCCGGTGCGCGGATATGCGATCTCTCAGCGGCAAACTAAAAAAGGCGGCGGCGAACCGATCGCCCCCGCCACAATGCATCTGAAAACGTCGAAAAAACGACGGAAACGCTCAGCGTGCTGCGACCAGACCTTCGCGCTGGGCGCGCTTGCGGGCCAGCTTGCGAACACGACGAACAGCCTCGGCCTTTTCGCGAGCACGCTTCTGCGACGGCTTCTCGTAATAGTCGCGCATCTTCATTTCGCGGAAAATGCCTTCGCGCTGCATCTTCTTCTTGAGAGCGCGGAGAGCCTGATCAACATTGTTATCGCGGACAAGTACCTGCACGAGAATCACGTTCCTTTGGTTGGTTGATGCCGGAGGCGGCGCAGCGGCCTGAGGCAAAACAATAACGTCCGCGCGGCCGGAGCCTTGCGATTGGTGATGCGAAATAGCAGATCGGGTACGGGAAGTCCAGATGGATATGGAAGGCGGGCGGAAAAAT
Organism: Rhizobium indicum; assembly: GCF_005862305.2. Lineage (NCBI taxonomy): Bacteria > Pseudomonadati > Pseudomonadota > Alphaproteobacteria > Hyphomicrobiales > Rhizobiaceae > Rhizobium > Rhizobium indicum. The sequence continues at coordinate 3,385,869 of NZ_CP054021.1, forward strand.
CACGCTTCGCCTGATCCAGTCATGATCCGGCCGGTTCGGGCGCGGCTTCATCCAGCGCGGCGATTGCCTCCTTGAGAGCCGTCCTGACCCTCAGGCGATCGGCAGACTCAACCCGGCTCATATCCAGGTGCTCGCTGAGGACGCGGCTCTTGTGGTCCGCACCGAGTGTCAGCCCATCCACCATAGGGCACGATCTCGCGCTGTATGCCCTTCATTGTGATCGGCGGCAAGGGGTGAGCGTAGACGATTTCGTTCACCAGCGCATAGGTTTCGTAGCTCAGGATGCTGAAAAGACAGCGTCCCTGATGCATCTGCGAATGGCGTTTGAACCGAAAGCGGCGTAGCCTGTCTGCCGGCAGGTGCGGGCCGTTCTGTCGGCCGTCGGGGGGCAGCCGGTGAGATCATGACGCGCGTGCAGCAAATCGGTGTCGTTATCGGCCTGGCGATCGTGGCTATGCTGACGATCCTCCGGGCAGGCGATCCCGGGATTTTCAAGCTGATCCGGGGCGTGACTTTCGACGAGTATCAGCGGCTGGTTCCCAGGACCTTCGAGCCGATGCCCGTCCGCGTGATCGACATCGACGAGACGTCGTTGCGCGAATTCGGCCAGTGGCCGTGGCCGCGGGACCGCATGGCTCTGCTGGTGGACAGGCTTTCGGAGATGGGTGCCTCAGCCATTGCCTTCGATGTCCTCTTCGCCGAGCCGGACCGGCTGTCGCCGCGCAACGTTGTGCGCGACGTTGCCGGTGTGGATCCTTCCTTGGCCGAGAAACTGCCCGACAACGACGAGATATTCGCCCGTTCGATTGCCGAAAAACCCGTCGTGCTCGGCTTCGGCCTTTCCAACGAGGGCAACTACCGGCCGCCCGTCAAGGCGGGCTTCGCCTTCACCGGCGAAAGTCCTGTCTCGGCTCCGCCTTATCTCGGCGCCTCGACGCCGCTCAGACCGCAATTGGAGGCCAATGCGGCGGGGCTCGGCCATATCAGCCTCAACCCCGGCAATCCCTCGCCGGTGGTGCGGGCGGTGCCGCTGTTCCTGACAGACGGTGAACAGCTCTATCCGAATCTCGCGATCGAGGCTCTGCGCGTGGCGCAGGGGGCGTCGACCTATGTGCTATCGGGCGCGCCCGATCGCGCCGGCATCATGACATCGGCAAAGATAGGGGATTTCGTCGTGCCGCTGACGGCGGCGGGCGAACTCTGGCTTTATGTCAGCCCCGACCGGGCCGAGCGGTACATATCCGCCCGTCAGGTGCTCGCGGTCGACGGGGCCTCTCCCGAGGTCGCGGCCGCCCTCGACGGCAGCATCGTCTTCATCGGCACATCGGCGGCCGGCTTGCAGGACATCCGCGTTACCGCGCTTGGCGAGAATGTTCCGGGTGTCTCGCTGCATGCGCAGGCGGTGGAGCAGATCCTCTCCGGCCATTTCCTGTCGCGGCCCGACTGGGCCGACGGGCTGGAAATCCTGCTGATCGCGGTGCTCGGCTGCCTGCTCGTCGTGGTGACGACCTTCGTCAGCCCCGCCGTCGCTCTGATCTGCGGGCTGCTGATCACGGCCATGGCGCTGGTGGCGTCCTGGCTCTCGTTTCTTTATGCAGGGCTTCTCTTCGATCCACTGGCTCCGATCGTCAGCGGATCGATCATCCATTTTGCCGCGACCTCGTTCAAGATCCTGGTGATCGATCGAGAGCGACGCGAGGTGCGGCGCGCCTTCGGACATTATCTTTCCCCAGCGCTGCTCCACCGTATCGAGCATAATCGCGACGCATTGCGTCTCGGCGGAGACGACCGCGAGTTGACGATGATGTTCGTCGATGTCAGGAATTTCACCGAAATGAGCGAGCGGCTGGCGCCGACGGATGTCGTCGCTTTCCTGAACACGCTGCTCGATGCGTTGAGCCGCCATGTCGTGGCGAATGAGGGCACGCTCGACAAGTTCATCGGCGACTCGATCATGGCATTCTGGAATGCGCCCGTCGATGTGGCGGATCACGAAGTTAAGGCTGTTCGCGCAGCGCTTGCCATGCGCGAGACACTCGCCGAATTGAACGCCGGCGACGCCTTTGGCTTCGGGCCCGATCAGCAAGTCAGCATCGGCATCGGCATTCATACTGGCCTTGCCTGCGTTGGCAATATGGGCGCCAAGACCCGCTTCAACTATTCGGCTGTCGGAGATGCCGTCAACGTTGCGGCTCGAATCGAGTCCTCCTGCAAGGAGGTCGGCTTCGATATCCTCATTTCCGACAGCACGGCACGGTCAGTGCCGGGAATGGCGCTGATCGAGGCCGGCGCGCTCCCGCTAAAGGGGAAGAGCAGCCGGACACAGATCCTCGCCGTTGTCGGCGATGAGCGGGTCGCAGCATCTCTGGAATTTGCCGCGCTCAAGGTCGTCCACAATCAGTTGATGCAGGCCCTGCAATCACACTCAAGGAATAGCCGAAAGCTTATCGGTACGGCAAAGCTCAGGGCTGTGCAGGTGATCGGCGGTCTGGCTGAGTTCTACGAGCGCGTATCCCGCAGAGCCGATCATTTCCGCGAGGTGCCGGAGGAGGTCGAAAAAAGCGCCGCAGATTGACAGGGCTCAGCGACCGCGATTGAAATTATGACCCCTGTCGCGGTTCCGATCGTTGTCGTGATCTCGATCTCGATCATGGTGGCGCTCGTGCCCCCGATGATCCAAACCGTGATTTCCGGGCTTGCCATCATTGTCATGCCGGCCGTGGCCATCATGCTTGTCGGGCCTATCCGGCTTGTCATGATGGGGCTTATCGTGGTGCGGCCTGTCATGATGAGGCTTGTCGTGATGCGGCTTGTCGGGTTTGTTCGGCCGCTCCTTTTGCGGCTCGGCCTGTCTCTGTGGCGGATCCTGCCTTTGCGGAGCAGGCGCAACTGCCGGCGGAGGCCGCGTCCTGTCTTTTCTTTCCGGCGCGGCTGAGGCCATATTGCAGCCGCCGAGCATGCCGATGCCGCCCGCAAGTCGCTGATTGCCGGAGAGGAAGGGTAGGGCGCGCTGATTTCCGAGCGTCGCGAGGATGCTGGGGTCGACCCGGCGTGCCGCGGACATATCGCCATTCGGCTTGGCCACCACGCAATCGCAGCGTTGCTGTAGTTGCCGGCAGCCGCCCGGGCCGCAGAAACGGGCAGCACCATTCAGCAGCACGACGGCGGTCGTACCATCCGGGCCGACGTAGAAATCGAAAGCGGTGCCACGCACGCCGATCGTGCCGGCGGGAGTCAGGATCTGGTAGGCCGAGGAATTGGAATTGCCGCTGACCCAGCGGAATGTGCCCTTTGCCGCCCTGATCGTCAGTTTCTTGACCGATTGGGAATCATCGAAGACATATTTGTCGATCACGACCGACGAACCCCAGCCGACCGCGAGCTTCGTGCCGTCACGAAACACGAATTGGCCAAGCCCCGATTGCGATGTCTTGATGCGTTCGTTGCGATGGACGCGGGTGTCGACCTCGATCGGCCCGCTCTGTCCCGTCACCTGTGTCTTGATGACGACGGCCTGGCCGACCGGCTCGGCGGCGAGCGCCGGCCATGCGCCGTTTAACGCGATGCAAAGCATCGCGACCGATACTGCGCGCCAACCCCACATGATACACGTACCCCCGGGAACAGGCGATTGTTAACATTTTAGCAATTGCTTGTCTTCTAACCCTCTTGGGTTAGGGCCGGGCCGGCGGCTAAGCGGAAATGCAGACGCTTGGGTCATCGGCCTGGAAGGGCATTCTCATCAGCGTGTCGAAAGCAAAGCTCTCGTGCGTCGCAAAAGAACCGTTGTGCCGCATTTGGATTTGCGATTTGTATGAGCGCGGAGAACAGGCCCTTTCCCGAAGGAGAAGAAGGCGGATGCGGAAATATTCGGTTTTTGCCGTGGCACGGGAGGCCCTTCGCGGCCACAAGGGCTGGGAGAAGCAGTGGACTTCGCCTGAGCCGCGCGCCGAATATGACGTCGTCATCATCGGCGCCGGTGGCCACGGGCTGGGTGCCGCCTATTATCTCGCCAAGGAGCACGGCATCACCAATGTGGCGGTGATCGAGAAGGGCTGGCTCGGCGGCGGCAATACCGGGCGCAACACCACCATCATCCGCTCGAACTATCTCTACGAAGAGAGCATGCACATCTACGAGCATTCGATGAAGCTCTGGGAGGGGCTATCCCAGGAGCTCAACTACAATGTGATGTATTCGCCGCGCGGCGTAATGATGCTCTCGCACAATATTCACGACCAGCAGTCCTTCAAACGACATATCCATGCCAACCGGCTCTACGGCATCGACAATGAATGGCTGACGCCGGAGCAGGCGAAGGCCTATTGTCCGCCGCTCGATATCTCGGCCAGCGCGCGCTACCCGATCAACGGCGCAGCCCTGCAGCGGCGCGGCGGCACGGCCAGGCACGACGCGGTTGCCTGGGGTTATGCACGGGCGGCCTCAGACCGCGGGGTGCACATCATCCAGAATTGCGAAGTGACCGGCATCCGGCGCGGTCCGGACGGACGGGTGACCGGGGTTGAGACCTCGCGCGGCTTCATCGGCGCCAGGAAGGTCGGCGTGTCGGCGGCCGGCCATACGACGACAGTCATGCAGATGGCCGGCGTGCGCGTGCCGCTGCAATCGAGCCCGCTGCAGGCGCTGGTTTCCGAGCCGCTGAAGCCGATCTTTCCCTGCGTCGTCATGTCGAACACGGTGCATGCCTATATCTCCCAGTCCGACAAGGGAGAGCTCGTCATCGGCGCCGGCACCGACCAATACAATTCCTATTCCCAGACGGGCGGGCTGCAGATCATCACCCATACGCTGGATGCCATCTGCGAGCTCTTCCCGATGTTCCGCCGCGTCAAGATGATGCGGCAATGGGGCGGCATCGTCGACAATACGCCGGATCGTTCGGCGATCCAGTCGAAGACGCCGGTTCCCGGGCTTTACGTCAATTGCGGCTGGGGCACCGGCGGCTTTAAGGCGACGCCGGGCTCGGCCAATCTCTTCGCCCATCTGATTGCTCGCGACGAGCCGCACAAATTCAATGCCGGGCTGACGCTGGAGCGCTTCCGCAGCGGCCGGCTGATCGACGAGGCGGCGGCGGCGGCGGTGGCGCACTGATGTGGACGGCGGCTCTCCTGACGATCGGGATCAGCGGCGCGGCAATGCCGGCCGGTGACGTCTTTCCCGGCGTCGGAGATTTCCGCCTGCAGAAGATCCACAGGGCCGCCGGCGAAAGCGAATGGCCCTTCGTTGCCGAGAGCGGCACGCTGCTTTGCGCGATGGTCCTGCGCCAACCAGCCGTCTATTTCGTGCCCGAGGTCGCCGGAACGCCGGGACGTGCCTTCGTGATCGACAACGATATCACCATGATGGCTTTTGCGAATATCGGCATGACCGGTGTGCTGGAGCCCTACGACAATTTCGAACAGCTTCTCAAGCGCCTCGTTCCCTATGTGACGATGGGAAAGCGCCTTTGCAATCAACCTCCCGGAACCAATGTTTCCGGATCGGAACTCTAAGACGGGTAACACATGCTGCTGATCTATTGCCCCTACTGTCAGGAAGAGCGCTCCGAGCTCGAATTTCGTGGCGCGGGTGACGCGCATATCGCGCGGCCCGCCGATATCGCCTCGATTTCGGACGAGGACTTCGAGTCCTATTTCTTTATCCGCGACAATCCGAAGGGGCTGATCTTCGAACGCTGGCGGCATATTCACGGCTGCGGGCGCTTCTTCAATGCGGCGCGCGATACGGTGACCGACAAGTTCATCGTGACCTACAAGGCGGGTGAACCGAAGCCTGAGATCGGTGCGGCGGTCCAGCAGCATGGGCCTGTCGAGACATATGAAGCCGTGGAAGGAGAGGCGCAATGAGCGGCGCGAACCGTATCGCCGGCAAGGGGCGCCTGACACCGGCCAGGACCGCGCGCTTCAGCTTCGACGGCAAGAGCTATACAGCGCTCGAAGGTGATACCGTGGCCTCGGCGCTGATCGCCAACGGCGTGCATCTTCTGGGACGTTCGTTCAAATATCACCGGGCCCGCGGTATTCTGTCGGCAGGGGCCGAGGAGCCGAACGCGCTGATCGACGTTTCCCGCGATGCGGCGCGCAAGCAGCCGAACGTGCGCGCCACCGTGCAGGAAGTCTTCGACGGCATGATCGTCAGCTCGCAGAACCGCTGGCCCTCGCTTGCCTTCGACATCGGCGCGGTCAACAATCTGATGTCGCCGTTCTTCGCCGCCGGTTTCTACTACAAGACCTTCATGTGGCCGCGCGCCGCCTGGAAACACGTCTACGAACCGCTCATCCGTCGCGCTGCCGGCCTCGGCGTCGCACCGACGGAGGAGGACCCTGACCATTATGCCAGCCGCTATGCCCATTGCGACGTGCTGGTGGTCGGCGCCGGTGTTGCCGGGCTCTCGGCGGCGCTGGCTGCGGCCGAGACCGGCGCGCAGGTGATCCTTTGCGACGAGCAGGCGGAAGCCGGCGGCGCGTTACGCTACGATCTCGGGGTAAGGATCGACGGACAGGACGGCAATAGCTGGGCACAGAAGGCTGTGGCGCGTCTGAAGGCGATGGACAATGTCGAAGTGCTGGTCCGCACGACCGCCTTCGGCTACTACAACCACAATTTCGTCGGTCTTGCCGAGCGCGTCACCGATCATATCGCCAAGCCTTCGCGCGATCTGCCGCGCGAGCGGCTTTGGCAGGTCCGGGCCAAGCGGGTCATCCTTGCCACTGGCGCGATCGAGCGGCACATGGTATTTCCGAACAACGACCGGCCGGGCATCATGCTCGCCTCGGCGGGGCGGATGTATCTCAATCATTACGGCGTTGCGGTCGGGACCAAGGTCGGCATCTACACGGCGCACGACTCGGCCTATGAGGCGGCCTTCGATCTGAAACGATCAGGTGTTTCGATCGCTGCCATCGTCGATAGCAGGCAGGCGCCGGGAGCGGCAGTGCTGGCAGAGGCGCGGGCGCTCGGCATCGATGTCCTGGCCGGCCAATCGGTCGTCAACACGTCGGGGCGACTGCGCATCTCGTCGATGACGGTGGCGCGCAACGGCGGCGGTTCGCCGCGCAAGATCGCGGTCGATGCGCTGCTGGTTTCGGCCGGCTGGACGCCGTCCGTCCATCTGTTCTCGCAGTCGCGCGGCAAAGTGGCCTTCGATGCAGAAAGCCAGCGTTTCCTGCCCGGCTCCTATGCGCAGGACTGCCTCTCGGTCGGTGCCTGCAACGGCACCGACGATCTGCAGCGGACGATCGAGGAATCGCTTGCCGCCGGCGAGCTGATGGCGCAGGCTACCGGCAGAAGCAGCGGCGAGAAGATCGCAATTTCGGCCGAACAGGCCTATGACTGGACGGGCGGGATGATCGGCGCTGCCGAAGGCGCCGGGCCGAAGACCAACGCCAAGGCCTTCATCGATTTCCAGCATGACGTCTGCGCCAAGGATATCCGCCTTGCCGTGCGCGAGGGCATGCATTCGATCGAGCATATCAAGCGCTTCACGACCAACGGCATGGCCTCGGACCAGGGCAAGCTCTCCAACATGCATGGCCTGGCGATTGCCGCCGAAATGCTCGGCAAGGAAATCCCGCAGGTCGGGCTCACCACTTTCCGTGCGCCCTATACGCCGGTCACCTATGGTACGCTGATCGGTCATTCACGCGGAGAGCTGTTCGATCCGACACGCAAGACGCCGCTGCACGGCTGGGAAGAAGCCCATGGCGCGGTCTTCGAGGATGTCGGCAACTGGAAGCGTGCCTGGTTCTATCCGCAGGCCGGCGAGACCATGCACCAGGCGGTCGCTCGCGAATGCCGAACGGCACGCGAGGCGGCCGGTATCTTCGACGCCTCGACGCTCGGCAAGATCGAGGTGGTGGGGCCGGATGCTGCGGAATTCCTCAACCTCATCTACACCAATGCCTGGGATACGCTGAAGCCCGGCAAGGCCCGCTACGGCATCATGACCCGCGAGGATGGCTTCGTTTATGACGATGGCGTTGTCGGACGCCTGGCGGACGACCGTTTCCATGTGACGACGACGACCGGCGGCGCGCCACGTGTTCTCCATCACATGGAAGATTACCTGCAGACGGAATTCCCGCATCTGAAGGTATGGCTGACCTCGGTGACCGAACAATGGGCTGTCATCGCTGTGCAGGGACCGAAGGCGCGCGAGATCGTCGCGCCGCTGGTCGAAGGGCTCGATCTTTCGAACGAAGCCTTCCCGCATATGAGCGTTGCCGAGTGCACGGTCTGCGGCGTGCCGGCGCGGCTCTTCCGCGTCTCCTTCACCGGCGAAACTGGTTTCGAAATCAATGTGCCGGCCGATTACGGTCAGTCGGTGCTCGAAGCGGTCTGGGCCAATGCCGAGCCGCTCGGTGCCTGCGTCTACGGAACGGAGACGATGCACGTTCTTCGCGCCGAGAAAGGCTACATCATCGTCGGGCAGGATACGGATGGGACCGTGACCCCCGATGACGCCGGACTTTCCTGGGCGGTTTCGAAGAAAAAGACGGATTTCGTCGGCATTCGCGGGTTGAAGCGGCCGGATCTCGTCAAGGACGGGCGCAAACAGCTCGTCGGCCTCGTCACCACGGACCCGAAGCTGGTGCTCGAAGAAGGCGCGCAGATCGTCGCGAGCCCGAACGAGCCGAAGCCGATGACCATGCTCGGCCACGTCACGTCAGCCTATTGGTCGGAAAATTGCGGCAGGTCGATCGCCTTCGCGCTGGTCGCCGGCGGCCGGGCGCGGATGGGCGAGACGCTCTATGTGCCGATGCCGGACCGGACGATCGCCGTCGAAGTGACGGATCTGGTATTCTTTGACAAGGAAGGGGGCCGCATCCATGGCTGATGTCGCAATTCGCAAACCGGCGATTGCCGGACGTCTCGGCGGCTCCGCAGCGGTACGGCTGACGACCGCTCCCACTGCCAGCCGGGTGGCGCTGCGCGCGCCGGCGGGATCGCTGGCAGCACTTTCCTCTGCTCTCGGCCTGCCGTTGCCGGATGCCCCGAAGACATCCGGCCGGGCCGGCGCCCGATCGGCGCTCTGGATTGGCCCGGACGAGTGGCTGGTGATCGACGGGGCCGGCGCCGATCTGATGGCCGCACTTTCCGGCGCCGGTACGCTGCATTCGGCGATCGACGTTTCCCACCGCAATGTCGCGATCATCGTCTCGGGACCGGGTGCCGAGGCGACGCTTTCGGCCGGCTGCCCGCAGGATCTGTCGCTTTCTTCCTTTCCGATCGGCGCCGCATCGCGGACGATTTTCGGCAAGGCGGAAATCGTGCTTTTCCGTACGGAAGAAGACACGTTCCGGGTGGAGTGCTGGCGGTCGTTTTCGGATTATGTCTTCGGGCTGCTGAACGAGGCGGCTGAAGACGCCGGTCATTGAGTCTCAGCAAATCGCGAGCGTGCGCTCATTCAAGAGGTAAGCGAATGCTGCACCATGCCTCCCTCGGCGTTTCCGACATTGAGCGGTCGGCGGCATTTTACGATGCCGCCCTTGTCGCGCTCGGTTATATCAGGGTCTGGGACGATATCAGGCCGGGGCAAACAGGGCAGGCGGTCGGCTACGGCCCTCCTGGCGGCGGGGACAAACTGGCGATCAAGCATCGCCCGGACGGCCAGCGTGCGCCCGGCCCGGGTTTTCATCTGGCGTTTGCCGCGCCGAGCCGCAAGGCAGTCGATCAGTTTTATGTGGCGGCAATCGCGCAAGGCGGCAGTGACAATGGCCGTCCCGGCCTGCGGTCCCATTACGGTGAGCATTATTATGCGGCGTTCGTCATGGATCCCGACGGGCACGCTCTCGAAGCCGTGTTCAATTCGGCTGAGTAACAAAAGCAGTTTTGCTTAGACGTCCTCGGGACGGTCCTTTGGGTCGAATTGGATGATGGTGATCCATTTTGCCGTCAGTGCCGGCTTCTTCTCGTTTTCGATCTCGATCGTGACGTCATAGGTGGTCATCAGCATGCCGGCGCCGCGGAAGCGGGCTTCGGAAAGCAGGAAGCGGCCGCGGACGCGGGCGCCGCTTTTCACCGGCGTCATGAAGCGGACGCGATCGAAGCCGTAGTTGATGCCGAGGGTCTGCTCGCGCACTTTCGGCAGGCAATTGTAGTTCATCGTCGACAGCAGAGACAGGGTCAGGAAGCCGTGGGCGATGGTGCCGCCGAACGGGCTCTCGGCCGCCGCGCGCTCAGGATCGACGTGGATGAACTGATGGTCGTCGGTCGCCGACGCGAAGGCGTCGATCATCGTCTGGTCGACGGTGACCCAATCCGAAAGGCCCGTTTCCATGCCGATCAATCCCCGCACGTCGGAGAGTGAAATTTCCGTGACCATGAATTCCTCGTGAAACAAGCCGCCGCGGCAAAGCCTTATCGTGCATTTGTGACGATTGCGACAAGGATTTGCGCGAGGGAGGGGAGGCGGTCAATTTTCTACGAAAAAGGCAATCGAGCGCGGCTCGACGGTTGCGCGGCCACCGGTTTTATTTGCTCCATCAGGGGTCAACTGGCGCCAGCCCGGTTCGCCCTCAGAAGGCAGCGTGAAAAATTGGCGGCTCCCCGAGCGATTGAAAAGCACGCCGAGCCGGGTCTGCCTGCCGCGAGAGGAGCGGTCACCGGTCGATAACAGCATGCCGAGGGTGGAAAGCGACGGCGTCTCCCATTCGGCAACGGTCATCGGCTCGCCGGAGAGCGAAATCCATTCGACATCGCCGTTTCCTGACAGGAAGTCCGTTTCAGAGAAGACGGTGAAGCGGCGACGCAACCCCGCAACGAAGGCGGTGTGGGCGATGAGATCCCCGTCCAACGCTTTCCAGTCCAGCCAGGTGATCTCGTTGTCCTGGCAATAGGCGTTGTTGTTGCCGTGCTGGCTGCGGCCGCCCTCGTCGCCCGCCGTCAGCATGATGCTGCCGCGGGTGGCAAAGAGCGTTGAGATCAGCGCCATCACATCGTCCCGGCGACGCTTGCGGATCGTCGGATAGACGGTTTCCCCCTCGACGCCGTTGTTCCAGGAGTGGTTCTCGTTATGGCCGTCACGATTGTGTTCGCCATTGGCGTCGTTGTGCTTTCCAGCATAGGAGACGAGATCGATCAGCGTGAAGCCGTCATGGGCGGCGAGGAAATTGACGCTGCGCGTCTCCTTGCCGTTGTTGCGGGAGAAGATGTCGGAGGAGCCGGCGAGTGCGGTTGCAAGCGCGCCGGTCTTCCAATCGTCACCGCGCCAGTAGCAGCGCAGGTCGTCGCGAACCCGGTCGTTCCATTCAAGGAAGGGCGGCGGGAAATTGCCGAGCTGGTAACCACCCGGGCCGATATCCCAGGGTTCGGCAATCATGATCCGGTCGGCAAGCACATCGTCGGAGAGGATCGCGGCCAGTGTTCCGTCGCGTTCGAAGCCCGTCGCGGTGCGGCCAAGCACCGGGGCGAGATCGAAGCGAAAACCGTCGACGCCGGCGTTGAGCACGAAATGGCGCAGGCTGTCGATGACGAGGCGGCGAACCTCGGGATGATCGCAGGCGAGGGTGTTGCCGGTGCCTGTGTCGTTGACGAGTTCGCCCGGGCAATTCTGGGCGTGGCGATAATAATGCAGGTTGTCGAGGCCACGCAGCGACAGCGTCGCGCCGTAACGGTCGCTCTCGCCGGTATGGTTGAAGACGAGGTCGAGGATGACGGCGATGCCTTCGGCATGGAGGGCCGCGACCGTCTCGCGCAGCTCCGTCATGCCGCCGGGGACGAGCCGCGGATCGAGCGCCATGAAGGCGACGGGATTGTAGCCCCAGCCGTTGGTGAGGCCGAGCGGCGGCAAATGGCGTTCGTCGATCCAGGCAGTGATCGGCATCAGTTCGACGGCATCGACGCCGATCCGCTTCAGATGCGCGACGACGGAGGGATGGGCAAGGGCTGCGACCGTGCCGCGCTCAGCCTCCGGCACGTCGGGATGAAGAATGGTGAAGGGCCGCACCGCCACCTCATAGATAAAGCCGCCCGGCTTGAACAGCGGCTTGCGGATCGCGGCTCGGGTATCGGTGGTGACGATCGCCTTCGGCATCAGATCCTGGCTGTCCTCGCCATAGATGCCGAGGCGGGGATCGTAGCGGAACGGCCTGTCGATCTCCTTGGCGTAGGGATCGATCAGCAGCTTGGAGGGATCGTACCAGAGGCCGTTATCGGGTGCATATATACCGTCGGCGCGATAGCCGTAGCGCGCGCCCTCCTTCAGTCCGTCGACAAAGAGACGATGGAAGTAGTTGCTGTCGCGCGCCATCGGCAGGCGCGCGAATTCCCTGTTGCCGTCATCCTCGAAGAGGCAGAGTTCGATTTGTGCTGCATGATGCGACCACACGGCAAATTCGACGCCGGTCTCGAAGACGATCGCGCCGGCTTGCGCCGAACTGTTCCCCCGCATGTTCCCCCCGGATCAGGTGATCACGGTTGGCGCATCGCGTCCCGTGCGTTCACGAATGCTGGCAATGCTTTCGGCGGCGGCGATCAGATCGGCGAGCGCTTCCTGCGTTTCGATGTTGTGGCGAGTCGAATCCGGCTCGTAACGCTCGATATAGACACGCAAGGTTGCGCCAGACGTGCCGGTGCCGGACAGGCGGAAGACGACGCGGGAGCCGCCCTCGAAGAGCACACGGACACCTTGATGCTCGCTCACCGATTTGTCGATCGGATCGTGGTAGGCGAAGTCGTCGGCCTTTTCCACCTTCAGGCTGCCGAAGCTCTTGCCGGGCAGAGTGGGAAGCTGGCTGCGGAGATTGTCCACCAGGCCGTTCGCCGCATCGGTGTCGAGGCCTTCGTAATCATGGCGTGAATAATAATTGCGGCCGTAGGTCTGCCAGTGCTGCGTGACGATGTCGGCGACGCTCTCGCCGCGTACGGCAAGAATGTTCAGCCATAGCAGCACGGCCCAGAGGCCATCCTTTTCGCGGACGTGGCTGGAGCCCGTGCCGGAGCTTTCCTCACCGCAGATCGTCGCCATGCCGGCGTCGAGCAGGTTGCCGAAGAATTTCCAGCCGGTCGGCGTTTCATACATGCCGATGCCACGCTTTTCGGCGACGCGGTCGGCAGCACCCGATGTCGGCATCGAACGGGCGATGCCGGCAAGGCCGCCGGAATAGCCGGGGGCGAGATTGGCGTTGGCGGCGAGAATCGCCAGGCTGTCGGAAGGCGTAACGAAGATGCCGCGGCCGATGATCAGATTGCGGTCGCCGTCGCCGTCGGAAGCGGCGCCGAAATCGGGCGCGTCATCGCCCATCATCTCATCGAAGAGTTCCTTGCAATGCACCGGGTTCGGGTCCGGGTGATGGCCGCCGAAATCCGGCAGCGGCATGAAATTGCGCACCGAACCCGAGGGAGCGCCGAGACGATTTTCGAAGATTTCCTTGGCATAGGGACCGGTGACGGCGCTCATCCCATCGAAGGCAATGCGGAAGCCGAGGCTGATCAGATTGCGAATGGCGCCGAAATCGAACAGCTCTTCCATCAGCGCGGCATAGTCCTCGACCGGGTCGATGACCGAGAGGATCGTGCCGCCGGGAAGCTCGTCCTTGCCGATGCGGTCGAGATTGACGTCGGCGAAATCGGCGATCTTGTAGCTGTCGATCGTCTTGGAGCGCGCATAGATCGCGTCGGTGATCTTTTCCGGCGCCGGGCCGCCATTGTTGATGTTGTATTTGATGCCGAAGTCTTCGGTCGGGCCGCCGGGATTGTGGCTGGCGGAGAGGATGATGCCGCCGAAAGCCTTGTATTTGCGGATGATGTGGGAAGCGGCCGGCGTCGACAGGATACCGCCCTTGCCGACCATGACCTTGCCGAAGCCATTGGCCGCGGCCATCTTGACAGCCTTCTGGATCACTTCGCGATTGTAGTAGCGTCCGTCGCCGCCGATGACCAGGCACTTGCCCTGATAGCCTTCCAGCGAATCGAAGATCGACTGGATGAAGTTCTCCGCATAGTTCGGCTGCTGGAAGACCGGAACCTTCTTGCGCAGGCCCGACGTGCCGGGTTTCTGATCCAGATAGGGCGTGGTGGGGACGGACTTGATCATTTTAGGTCACATGCCTTTCGAGACGAGGCTTGAATAGAGGGCAGCGTAGCGTTCGGCGCTCTTCTCCCAGGAGACATCCGATTTCATGCCCTGCTTTTGCAATTGGGTCCAGAGTTTTCGGTCCTGATAAAAATGCATCGCACGGCGGATTGCCTGTAGCATGCCTGTTTCGGTCACGGGGGCAAATTGTATGCCGGTTGCGACTTTCGCCGCAAGTGCGGCGTGATTGGCGTCGATCACGGTGTCGTTCAAACCGCCGGTGCGGGCGACGATCGGCACGCAGCCGTAACGCAGGCCGTAAAGCTGGGTCAGGCCGCAGGGTTCGAAGCGTGAGGGGATGATGATCGCATCGCAGCCGGCCTGCATCAGGTGCGACATTGGCTCGTTATAACCGATCGAAACGCCGATGCGGCCGGGGTGGCGGCTGGCGGAGGCGAGCAGCGCGCCTTCAAGGGCGGCTTCGCCGGAGCCGAGCACGACGAGCTTGCCGCCCATGGCGACGATCTCATCGGCGATGTTGGCGACGATATCCATGCCCTTCTGCCAGGTGAGACGGCTGATGACGCAGAAGATCGGGGCGTTGTCATTGTCGAGACCGAAGAATTCGGCGATCGAGCGCCGGTTCTCCTCGCGATTCTTCAGCGTCGTCTGGCCATAATGGGTGTGGACGACAGGATCGGTCGCCGGGTTCCAGATATCGGTGTCGATGCCGTTGACGATGCCGTGCAGATCGTCGATGCGGCTGGCGATGACGCCCTCGAGCCCCATGCCGAATTCCGACGTGAGGATCTCATCGGCATAGGTCGGGCTGACCGTCGTGATCGCATGGGCAGTCTTGAGGCCGCCCTTGAGGAAGCCGACAGTGCCGTAATATTCGATGCTGTCGGTGGCGAAGGCATGGGCGGGCAGACGCAGGCCGGGAAAGATCTCGGAACCGAACTGACCCTGGAAGGCGATGTTGTGGATGGTCAGCACGCTCGGCAGTTCCGGCGTCGGGTAATAACGCATATAGACCGACGTCAGCGCCGCCTGCCAGTCGTGGGTGTGGACGAGATCCGGCCGCCAGCCGGGCAGCAGGCCGGCGGCGATCTCGGAGGCAGCGAGCGACAGGGCGGCGAAACGACGCCAGTTGTCGGGATAGTCCTTGCCGAGCGGATCGAGATAGGGTCCGCCCGGCCTGTCGTAATAGGCCGGCGCATCGAGGATGAGCAGATCGAGGCCCTCGTGCTGGACCTCCAGCACGGTCGCCCGCTCACCGAGCAGGTCGGGGAATTCGAGCCTGACGACGGCGTCGCGAATGACCTTCATCACGGCGGGATAGCCGGGGAGAAGGGTCTTGGTCTCGACTCCGAAGGCTTTCAGAGTAATCGGCAGGGCGCCGGACACATCGGCCAGACCCCCTGTCTTGATCAAAGGGAAGACTTCGGACGAAACCGAAAGAACTTTCATAAGTCAGATATCCAGCTTGTCGATCATCGGTTGCGTGATCAGGCAGATGCCGCTTTCCGTCCGCCGGAAGCGCTTGGCATCGAGCTCGGGATCCTCGCCGACGACCAGGCCTTCCGGAATGACGACACCATGGTCGATCACCACATTCTTGAGCTGCGCGCGCCGTCCGACCTTCACGTTCGGCAGGACGACCGCCCCTTCCAACTTGGAGAAGGAGTTGGCCCTGACGCCCGTGAAGAGCAGGCTGTTGTTGAGCATGGCGCCCGAGATGATGCAGTCGCCCGACACAACGGAGGAGGTGGCCGAGCCGCGACGATCCTCGTCGTCATGGACGAATTTCGCCGGCGGGGTGATCTCGGCATAGGTCCAGATCGGCCAGGACTTGTCGTAGATGTCGAGCTCCGGAACGATCGCCGTCAGGTCAATATTGGCCTGCCAATAGGCGTCGATCGTGCCGACGTCGCGCCAATAGGGCTCGTGCTCGAAATCGGAACGGACGCAGGACTTGGCGAAGCGGTGAGCGACCGCCTTACCGTTCTTGACGATATAGGGGATAATGTCCTTGCCGAAGTCGCGGCTCGAGGTCGGGTCGGCTGCGTCGCGGCGCAGCGCATCGAGGAGGAACTTGGTGTGGAAGACGTAGATGCCCATCGAGGCGAGGGCGAAATCCGGCTTGTCGGGAATGGGCGGCGGATCGGCCGGTTTCTCGACGAAGGCGATGATCTCGTCCTTCTCGTTGACATGCATGACGCCGAAGCCGACCGCTTCCATGCGCGGCACTTCCAGGCAGCCGATGGTGACGTCGGCGCCGGAATCGACGTGCTGCTGCAGCATCCACTCATAGTCCATCT
Organism: Rhizobium indicum; assembly: GCF_005862305.2. Taxonomy (NCBI): domain Bacteria; kingdom Pseudomonadati; phylum Pseudomonadota; class Alphaproteobacteria; order Hyphomicrobiales; family Rhizobiaceae; genus Rhizobium; species Rhizobium indicum. The sequence goes on from NZ_CP054021.1 coordinate 3,402,225, forward strand.
TATAGACGTGGTCGCCTGCAAGAATGACCATGTATTCGACGCCGTAATCCTGGATGATGTCGATGTTCTGATAGACGGCGTCGGCCGTGCCTTCATACCATTGCGTCTCGGAGACGCGCTGGCTGGCGGGCAGAATATCGAAGCTCTCGTTGCGCTCGGGGCGGAAGAAGTTCCAGCCGCGCTGCATGTGGCGGATCAGCGAATGCGCCTTGTATTGCGTGGCGACGCCGATGCGGCGGATGCCGGAATTCAGGGCGTTCGACAAAGCGAAATCGATGATGCGGGCCTTGCCGCCGAAATAGACGGCCGGCTTGGCACGCCGGTCGGTGAGTTCCTTGAGACGGCTTCCCCTACCGCCCGCCAGAACATAAGCCATTGCATCGCGGGCAAGTGGCTGAACGCGCTTTTCTACCATTTTCTCCTCCCACCAGTCACTAATTTTCAGGTTCAAGCATGATTGTCGCCAAGGGCGGCAAGGTGATCGAGCAGGTGATTTCGCCGCCGGCATCGACGGCCTGCACGCGCCCGCCATTGCCCTTGCCGCTGCCGCCGTAGATGTCGGCATCGGTGTTCAGGATTTCCCGCCAGCGACCTGCGGACGGCAGGCGGATCGAATAATTCTCGCGATAGACAGGGGTGAAATTGGTGATGACGGCGACCGGCTTCTGGCCCGGCGCCTTGCGCAGCCAGGCAAAAACGGAATTCTGGTGGTCGTCGGCGACCAGCCATTCGAAACCTTCGCCCTCGCAGTCACGCGCATGCAGCGCCGGCTTGCTGCGATAGGTAAAATTGAGGTCGCGCACCAGGCGCCGCATGCCCTCGTGCATCCGATATTGAAGCAGGTTCCAGTCGAGTGCCTTCTCTTCGCTCCACTCGCTCCACTGGGCGAATTCCTGGCCCATGAACAGCAGCTTCTTGCCGGGATAGCCCCACATATAGGCGTAGTAGGCGCGCAGATTGGCGAACTTCTGCCAGTCGTCGCCCGGCATCTTGGCGATCAGCGAGCCTTTTCCGTGCACAACCTCGTCATGCGAGAGCGGCAGCACGAAATTTTCCGAATAGGCGTAGAGCAGGCCGAAGGTGAGTTCGTTGTGATGGTGCCCGCGATAGATGGGATCGCGGCTCATGTAGCTCAGCGTGTCGTGCATGAAGCCCATGTTCCACTTGAAGCCGAAGCCGAGGCCGCCCTCATGGACGGGTTGCGAGACCTTCGGCCAGGAGGTCGATTCCTCGGCGATGGTCATGACGTTGGAATTTTTGCCGTAGATGCGGATGTTGAGATCCTGCAGAAAACGGACCGCTTCGAGGTTCTCGTTGCCGCCATATTCGTTCGGGATCCATTCGCCGTGCTTGCGCGAATAATCAAGGTAGAGCATCGAGGCGACGGCATCGACACGCAAACCGTCGAGGTGGAATTTTTCGGCCCAGTAGAGCGCGTTGTTGACGAGATAGGAAACGACCTCGGTGCGGCCGAAATTGTAGATCGCCGTGCTCCAGTCCGGGTGGAAGCCCTTGCGCGGGTCTTCGTGCTCGTAGAGTGCCGTGCCGTCGAACCAGCCGAGGCCGTGTTCGTCGGTCGGAAAATGCGCCGGCACCCAGTCGAGGATGACGCCGATGCCGACCTTGTGGCAGCCGTTGACGAAACGGGCAAAACCCTCCGGCTCGCCGAAACGAGCGGTTGGCGCATAGAGGCCGGTCGTCTGGTAACCCCAGGAGGGGTCGTAGGGGTACTCGGTGATCGGCAGGAATTCGATATGGGTGAAGCCCATATCGGCGCAATAGGGGATGAGGCTGGAGGCGAGCTCGTCCCAGGACAGCATCGTGCCGTCCTGCCGGCGTTGCCAGGAGGCGGCATGCACCTCGTAGATCGAGATCGGCTGGCGGCGCTTGTCGGTCTCGCGCCAGTGCTTCAGATGGGCCTCGTCTTCCCACTCCTGCTCCAGCTCGGCGGCGGTGACGGAGGCGGTCTTCGGCCGCAGCTCGCTGCGGCGCGCAAAGGGATCGGCCTTCAGGGGCAGCAATACGCCGTCCTGGCCGCGGATCTCGAACTTGTAGGCAACGCCGATCGGTACGTCAGGGGCAAAGATTTCCCAGATGCCGCTATCGGAGCGGAAGCGCATCACGTGGCGCCGGCCGTCCCAATTGTTGAAATCACCGACGACGGAGACGCGCTGTGCGTTCGGCGCCCAGACGGCGAAATGGATGCCCTGGGCGCCGTCATGCTTGATGAGGTGGGCGCCCATCTTGTCGAACAGGCGCAGGTGCGAACCCTGGCGGGCGAAATAATCGTCCATCGGTCCGAGCACCGGACCGAAGCTGTAAGGATCGGTAACAGCCCATTCGGCATCGCCGCGGCGGGCGCGATAACGCACCGGCTGGAGCTTTGTGAGGGAAACCGGGCCGGCGAAGACGCCATCGGCATGGAGCTGCTTCAGTTCGCCGATGACGCCGCCGTCGAGCGTCATGGCGGTCACTTCCTCCGCGCCCGGGATGAAGCACCGGGCGACGAAAGCGTCGTCGGCCTGGTGCACACCGAGGACGGCAAAGGGATTGGAATGCGAGCCGGCAAGGATTGCCGTGATTTCATCTGCCGAAATTTCCCAGGAAAGCTTTACTTCAGGGACGGTTTTCGGCGTTTTCATCCGGCTCTCCAGATTTCGTCTGCATATTGCCTGATCGTACGGTCGGAAGAGAACCAGCCCATCCGTGCCGTATTGTTGATCGTCTTGGTGTACCAGGCGGACTGGTTGGTCCAGATCTGGTCGACCTCGCGCTGGGCCTGGGCGTAGGCGTCGAAATCGGCGGCGACCATGAACCAGTCGTGCGAATAGATGCCGTCGATCAGCGCTGTGTAGCGGTTGCGGTCATCGGGCGAGAAGACGCCGGAACTGATAGCGGCCAGCGCCTGGGCGAGTTCGCGCGATCCTTCGATGATGGCGCGCGGATTGTGGCCATCACTGCGGACTTTCGACACCTCGTCGGCCTTGAGGCCGAAGATGACGATGTTGTCCTCGCCGACATTGTCGCGCATCTCGACATTGGCGCCATCGAGCGTGCCGATCGTCAGCGCGCCATTGAGGCCGAACTTCATGTTGCCGGTGCCGGATGCTTCCATGCCGGCAGTCGAGATCTGCTCCGAGAGGTCGGCCGCCGGAACCATGACTTCGGCGAGCGAGACATTGTAGTTCGGGACGAAGACGATCTTCAGCAGGCCGCGTACCGACGGGTCGTTGTTGATCGTGCGGGAGACGTCGTTGATCAGCTTGATGATGAGCTTGGCATTGTAATAACTCGGCGCCGCCTTGCCGGCGAAGAGTTTCACGCGCGGCACCCAGTCGAGCTCGGGATGCGAGCGGATCTGGTCGTAGAGCGCGACGGCCTCGATGATATTCAGCAGCTGGCGCTTGTATTCGTGGATGCGCTTGATCTGGATGTCGAACATCGCCGACGGGTCGAGCTTCACGCCCATGCGGCTGGCGACGAGGTTGGAGAGTGCCACCTTGTTGGCGCGCTTTATCGCTGCGAATTTCTGCTGGAAAGCCGGATCGGAGGAATGCACGTCGAGCGCACGCAGCTTCTCGGCATCATCGAGGAATTCGTCGCCGATCGCCTCACGGATCAGGCCGGTGAGGCCGGGATTGCACTGCTGCAGCCAGCGGCGCGGCGTGATGCCGTTGGTCTTGTTGTTGATGCGGTCGGGATAGAGCTTGTGCAGATCGGCGAAGACCGTGACCTTCATCAGGTCGGTGTGCAGGGCCGAGACGCCGTTGATCGAATGCGAGCCGACGAAAGCGAGGTTGCCCATGCGCACGCGGCGGTCGCCGCTTTCATCGATCAGCGAGATCGAGCGGATTTCCCCATCGGAGAAGTTCTTGCCCTTGCGGGCGTCGATCAGGATTTTGGCATTGATCGCATAGATGATCTGCATGTGGCGGGGCAGCAGACGTTCGAACAGCGGCACCGCCCAGCTTTCCAGCGCTTCGGGCAGCAGCGTGTGGTTGGTGTAGGAGAAGGTGCGGCGGGTGATGTCCCAGGCCTGGTCGAAATCCATCCCGTGTACGTCACAGAGCAGACGCACGAGTTCGGCGACCGAGACGGCGGGGTGAGTGTCGTTCAGCTGGATCGCCACCTTGTCCGGCAGCGAGGTGAAATCGTCATATTGCTGCAGATGGCGGCGCAGGATGTCCTGCAGCGAGGCCGACGAGAAGAAGAATTCCTGGCGCAGGCGCAGCTCCTGGCCGGCCGGGGTGGCGTCGGCAGGATAGAGAACCCGGGTCAGGCTTTCGGCCTTGTTGCTTTCGCGCAGCGCCCCGATGTGATCGCCGGCGTTGAAGGCATCGAGCAGGATCGGATCGATCGGCTGCGCCGACCAGAGGCGCAGCGTGTTGACACGTTTGCCGCGCCAGCCGACGGCCGGCGTGTCGAAGGCGGCGGCGATGACGCGCTCTGCCGGTTTCCAGACGTAGCGCGGCTGGTCGTCATGGGTGGTGATGAATTCGACGGCGCCGCCGAAGCCGATTTCATAGGCGCTTTCGCGGCGCTCGAATTCCCAGGGATTGCCGTGGGCGAGCCAGTTTTCCGGCAGTTCCACCTGCCAGCCGTCGGCCAGCTGCTGGCGGAAGAGGCCGTGGACATAGCGGATGCCGTAGCCATAGGCCGGAACCTCGACCGTCGCCATGCTCTCCATGAAACAGGCAGCCAGTCGGCCGAGGCCGCCGTTGCCGAGTGCGGCATCCGGCTCCAGGCCGGCGATGACGTTGACGTCGACGCCGAGCGAGGCGAGCGCATCGCGCACTTCCTCCATCAGGCCGAGGTTCGAGATGGCGTCGCGCATCAGGCGGCCGATCAGGAATTCGAGAGAAAGATAATAGACGCGCTTGGCGCCGGTCGCATAAACCTCGCGGGTGGAAGCCATCCACTTGTCGATGATGCGGTCGCGCACCACCAGGATCGTCGCGGTCAGCCAGTCATGCGGCTTTGCCACCTTGGCATCCTTGCCGATGCGGTAGGTCAGACGTTCGATAATTTCTTCAGCGAGAATTTCCGGCCTTGAACTGCGAGGGGCGGGGGAGGGGATGATCGGCTTGGAAACAGTGTTCATCGTCAGGTCTCGCCAATTTTAATTTGGTTTCAGGATGTTATGCCTGATTCAATCAATTTGTCGCTTGCGCCGGCAACAGTTTATGCATCGTTACTAAGCACTTGCAACAAAGGATTTGGACAAACGAAAAATTTGCGAAACCTTCATATTCACGCGGGCCGAGGGGGTTGATTTCAATCGCTTTTCCCGATCTGATGCGTCGAACGAGCACAACGAAAAGCCGCTCCGGTTTGTTCCGGAGCGGCTTTTTTATCGACCTCGCAGCCGATTCCGTGACTTAGTTGGTGAGACGGGTAATCGAGCTCGTAGCCTTTGCGGCGATATCGCCGAAATCTTCGACCAGTTTGGCCATGTTGTCAGGAGCATAATAGTTGGTGGTACTGCTTGCGCAGGCCTGCAGCAGATCCTTACCCTTCTGCGGAGCCATGAAGGCAATGGTAAAGATGGTAATCCCATCGCCTTTTACCGCAGTGCAGAGATCGCGGACGTCTTTGTCAATCGGCTGGCTCCACGAACTACTGTCGCCCGTCATTTCACCGTCGGTCATCAGGATAATATATCGTTGGAAACTGTCGTGATTCTTGGATTCGTGCGCCTTGGTCTCCGTATCGGTGCCGTCGGTCGAGGACTTCAGAGCCTTGTAAGCCGTATCGAGGGCATCACTCGCATCTGTGCCGCCGGTCGGCTTATAGGGGAGAGCCGAGACGTAGTTCGCGGCGTCCGCGGTGCCCCAATTGATCGCCTTGGCCGCCTGTTCTTTGTCCGTATAGGAGACAGCGCCGACACGGACGAGTTCGTGCTCCGGATCGGCTTTGTTAAGTTCGGTGAAAAGCCCGGCAGCCGCTGTCTGCAATGCTTCGATCTTGCGGGTATAGCAATAGGACTTCAAATCGTTGTCCGGATTCGGCCAACTTTTTTGTGTGTAGTTGTCACATTTCGACGGCTTCGTTTTCTTCTGATCGGTTATGAAAGACATCGAACCGGAGCGGTCGAGGACCAGATACATCGAGAGTGCGCCCTGTGTATCGGTCTGGCCGTTCTCGCCTGTGCTTGCCGCGCTGATGGTCTGCGTCGTCTTACCGAAGACGCGCATCAGGGGACTGAGCGGAAGGTTGATGGACGTGTTGACATCGACCTTGAAGATCTTGCTTTTCGTGCCGTTCGCCGTGGTGGTGACGCTGACGTTCGTTGTGTCCTTGATCGAGCCTTGGATGGAATTATTTGCAAGAACCTGTGCCATCTGTCCGGCGACAAAATTCTTGGCAAGGCTTTTCGCGCCGGCCTCGTCAGTTTTCTCATTGGCGAGCGCGGTCGCTGCCGCGAGAGCCGCCGAGTCCGTGGCTTCCTGCAGCTCGCGCTTTGACAGCGCCATGTTCGAATAGTCGATCGCCAGGCCGGCGGCACCGAGCAGAACGGGTATCATGATCGCCGTCATCATGCCGAAGTTGCCGCGGCGGTCGTCAAGCAAACGACGCAAGCAGGAATTGTAAAAGTAGGAGGTGCTCATCATGTTCACCCGTATAGGAGGCCCTGTGAGGTGATTTACGCACGCTCCTCCTTTCCGCCGTCCTTACGGCGTCAATACAATTTTAACGAATCGTCGAATTTTTCCAGTTTTGGGATTATTTCAGCGGGATCACGTCGACCGCCTGGACGGCGCGTTGGCCGCCATAGCTTTTCAATACGCCGATGACGGGAACGACGTCGGAATAGTCCCGGCCATAGGCGACGACGATGTGGTCGGTGCCGGCGGGGATGTCGTTGGTCGGGTCGAGCTCGATCCAGCCGTTCGTCTCACCGCACCAGATCCTGACCCAGGCATGCATGGCGTCTGCGCCTTCCAGCCGTTCCTTGCCGGGCGGCGGGATGGTGCGCAGGAAACCGGAGACGTAGCCGGCCGGAATGCCGAGGCTTCTAAGCGCCAGGATCATGATGTGGGTGAAATCCTGGCAGACGCCGCGCTTCAATCTGAACGCCTCGAGCGGCGTCGTGTCCACCGTCGTCGCGTCGGGGTCGTAGGTGAAATCCTTGTTGATGCGGGTACAGAGCGCATGGGCGATCTGCATCGCCGTCAGATCAGGTATGGCGCTGTTTCGCGCATAGTCGGCGATCTCGCGGGCTTGGGTCAGGCGCGGGCTTTCACCAAGGAAATGGTGCGGCGAATCCGGCGCCAGAGACCAGATGCCGGCGACCTCCTCCGGCAGGTCGGCAAGCAGCGGCGAGAAATCGGCGGCGATCGGCTGGCTTTCCACTTGCACGCGGGCTTGCATGCGAATGTCGAGCGTCTCGTGCGGCGCGCGCAGCATGAAGGAGGTGGTGGGATGATGGAAGAAATCGACGAAATGCGACTGCTCGTCCGGCGTCGGCGAGATGGTGATCGAGCCGGCGACCAGGCGCTGTCGATTGGTCAGCGACAGCGGCATCAGGCGCATGACGTGGCGGGCGCCGGAGGCCGGCACGTCATAGATGTAACCCATGCGGAGGGAGAGATCGTAGAGCATCGCCGTCACCCGAGATAGGTCTGGGCGAGCAGATCGGAAAGCTGCTCCAATTCGCGCTCGAGCCGTTGATAGACCTCGACCCCCATACCCTCCGGCGTCATCACCGCCAGGCCGGAATGGAGCCGCATCGCCTCGCGGTAGAAGGGCGACATCTGGCCGTTGATCAGGGCGTTCGGCAGTTGCTCGACCTCGTGGTGGATCTCGTTCACCTGGAAGAGGACCGAGCGGGGGTTCAGGGGGTCGAGCGCCAAGAGGTCGGTGACGGTCAGCCGCGCCGTGTTGACGTTGTAACGGCGACGGTGGGTCATGACGCTGTCGCCGATTTCGAGCAGCATGTCGAGTGCGCCGTCCGGCGCGTCCGGGCCGGACATATGGCCGAGCAGGCGCGTCATGTGCAGGCCGCGCTCGATATAGCGGCCGAGCGAGAGGAAGCGCCAGCCGGTGAAGCGATACATGTTCTCGTGCACGAGGCCGGCGAAGCCCGCAAGCTTGCGCAGAAGGATGGTCATCGCATGGCTGGCGTCGTCGCCGGCAGCGACGGTGACGTGGAAGCGGCGGGCAGTCTTGGCGAGATCGTTGAGTGCCAGCCAGCCGTCCGGCGAGAAACGGTCGCGGATGTTGCTCGCCGAATAAACGGCGCTGTCGATGTTACGCAGCAGTGTTTCCGGCACGGCCTCGGCGGTATCGATATCGACGGCTGTGAGATACTCGGAGACATCGGCGAGCAGCGGCTGGCTCGGATCGGCAGCTTCGGCGTAACGCGCATGCCAGGCGCGCAGGATGCGCAGCGCCCCTTCGGCACGTTCGATGTAACGGCCGAGCCAGAACAGATTGTCGGCTGCCCGGCTTGGCAGGCTGCCCGGCATGTTGCGGGTAAAGCTGCCCTCGGCCGGCAGCAGCGTGTGGCGCTCGACCGGCTTGTCGCTGACGATCCAGACGTCGGCGGCCGCTCCGCCCGACTGCATGGCGATCGCCGCGACATCGGCGCCGGAGCCGATGCGGGCAAAACCGCCGGGCATAATCTGCCAGCCGTCTGCCGTGCGGGCAGCGAAAACGCGCAGTGACATCGGCCGCGGCACGAGCTTGCCGTCCACCCAGGCGGGCGTCGTCGACAGCGTGACGACCTCCTGGCCGACCAGTTTCGGGCCGTCCGAACTCAGCCAGTCGGTGATGGAATCCTTGGCGGCCGCACGCAGCGAGGAGCCGAGTACGGACTCGCCGTTGTCATCGAAGAAGGGTGCCCGGGAATAGGCCGGGCCGATCACCATCTTCTCGATGTTCTTTGCGACGTGCTCGCGCTCTTCCTTCTGACCGCACCACCAGGTGGCGATCGAGGGCAATTGCAGATCCTCCCCCAGCAGACGGTGACAGATGGTCGGCATGAAGGCCAGAAGCGCCCGGGTTTCGAGAACGCCGGTGCCGAGCGCATTGACGATGGTGACGCTTTCGGCGCGCAGCGCTTCCACCAGGCCGGGCGTGCCGATATGCGAATTCTGGTTCAGCTCCAGCGGGTCGGCAAAGGCCGAATCGAGACGGCGCCAGAGCACGCCGATCGGCTTCAGGCCGGCGACTGTGCGTACCATGACGCGGCCCTTGACGACGGTCAGGTCCTCGCCCTCGAGCAGCATGAGACCGAGATAGCGGGCAATGTAGGCGTGCTCGTAGTAGGTCTCGTTGGCGGGGCCTGGCGTCAGCACGGCGATGCGGTCATCGCCCGAATGTTTCATGCCCTGAAGTGCGTCGCGGAAGGCGCCGAAGAAGGAGGCGAGGCGGTGGACCGGGGTTTCGGCGTAGATATCCGAGAAGGCCCGGGTCGTCGCGACGCGGCTTTCCAGCGCGAAACCGGCGCCTGACGGCGCCTGCGTCCTGTCGGCCAGCACCCACCAGTTGCCGTCAGGTCCGCGGCCGATCTCGAAGGCGCAGAAATGCAGATAGTGCCCGGAGCCTGGCCGGATGCCGGCGAGCGGGCGCTGGAATTCGGGATTGGCGGCCATCAGCGCCGGCGGCAGCACTCCTTCCTCCACCAGCCGGTTGTCGCCGTAGATATCGGCAACGATCGCCTCCAGCAGGTCGGCGCGCTGGACGAGGCCTGCCGACAGCGTCTTCCATTCGCGCTCGTCGATCAGCACCGGGATATGCGAAATCGGCCAGGCGCGTTCGCCGGTGCCCTTGCTGCCATAGGCGCGGTAGAAGACGCCGGCATCGCGCAGGTAGCGGTCGGCGCGGGCAAAACGCTCAGTGAGATCCTTTTCCGGCATTGCGCTCAGATGCGAGAGAAAACGCTGCCAGACCGGGCGGACCGCGCCTTTGTTGTCGACCATCTCGTCAGCGGTGCCAGGAAGCGGTGCATAGTCGAAGGCCGCACCCTTGCCGATGCGGTCCTCTGCCTCTCCCCTGCGCTCCGCTGCCGGCCTCTTACCCATCAAAACTGAAACCCTAACCCCCCGGCCCTAACCTTTGGCCTTAAATTCCGGCGGGCCGCCGCAGATCCAGCGTCAGCGGGAATTCCGGCGAACCCGTCTCAACGCGCGGAATGTATCCGCCCGCCGTATGCCCCCACGGCTCGAAGCGGGTGAGTCGTCTTGCCTCCGCCTCGTTACCGTTGACCGGGAAAGTGTCATAGGTCCGGCCACCCGGATGGGCAACATGATAGATGCAGCCGCCGATCGAACGGTTCGACCATGTATCATAAATGTCGAAAGTCAAAGGCGTGTTGATCGGCAGGACGGGATGCAGACCGGAGGACGGTTGCCACGCCTTGTAACGGACGCCGGCGACCGACACGCCAGCGGTGCCGGTCGGCGTCAGCGGCAGGGTGCGGCCATTGCAGGTGACGGTGTAACGCGCGGTATTGCTGGTTTCGAGTCGCACCTGAAGGCGCTCGACGGAGCTGTCGACGTAGCGGGCGGTGCCGCCCGGCGCGCCTTCCTCGCCCATCACATGCCATGGCTCCAGCGCCTGGCGCAGTTCCAGCTTCGAGCCCTCATATTCGACTTCGCCGCAGAAGGGGAAGCGGAATTCGAGCTGGGCCTTGAACCATTCCGGGCTGACGTCGAAGCCGTTTTGGCGAAGGTCGGCGAGCACGTCGAGGAAGTCGGCCCAGACGAAATGCGGCAGCATGAAGCGGTCGTGCAGGGTCGTGCCCCAGCGGACGAATTTGCCGTCGACGGGGTTGACCCAGAAGCGGGCGATTAGCGCGCGCACCAGCAATTGCTGGGCAAGCGACATGCGCGCGTTCGGCGGCATCTCGAAGCCGCGGAACTCGATGAGGCCGAGCCGTCCGGTCGGACCGTCCGGCGAGAACAGCTTGTCGATGCAGATCTCGGCGCGGTGGGTGTTGCCGGTGACATCGGTCAAAAGGTTGCGGAACAGGCGATCGACAAGCCAAGGCAGCGGCTGCTGGCCGCGGCCGGGGGCTCCGATCTGCGCCATGGCGATCTCCAGCTCATAGAGGCTGTCGTGGCGAGCCTCGTCGATGCGTGGCGCTTGGCTGGTCGGGCCGATGAACATGCCGGAGAAGAGGTAGGAGAGCGAGGGATGGCGCTGCCAGTGGAGGATAACGCTCTTCAAGAGGTCGGGACGGCGCAGGAAGGGGCTGTTGTTCGGATTGGCCGCGCCTACGACGACATGGTTGCCGCCGCCGGTGCCGGTATGGCGACCGTCGATCATGAACTTGTCGGCGCCAAGCCGGGTGGCGCGCGCCTCCTCGTAGATCGCCGTTGTGATGTCGACGCAGTCCTTCCAGTTCGAGGCCGGATGAATGTTGACCTCGATGACGCCGGGATCCGGGGCGACGCGGATGACGTTGATGCGCTCGTCCTGCGGCGGCGGGTAACCTTCGATATGGACGGGAAGCTTGAGCTCGGCAGCGGCGTTTTCGGCAGCGGCGATCAGCTCGAGATAATCCTCGATGCGTTCGACCGGCGGCATGAAGACGCAGAGCCTGCCGTCGCGCGGCTCGACCGACATCGCGGTGCGCACGGCGCCGCGAAGTTCGCCGAGCGTCTGTTCGATCCGGCCGCGATTGCTCTCGTCGGCATGGAAAGAGGCTTCCGGCATGGCCCGCCCGGCCGGTACGAAGACATCAGGCAGCGGTTCGCGCGGGATCGTCGGATCGGCCGGGTGGATATAGGGATAACGCGCCGGGGGAACATAGGGCAGCGTGCCGAGCGGCAGGCGGTAACCGATCGGACTGTCGCCCGGGACGAGGAAGATCTTGCCGCGGCGGGTGCGCCATTTCTCGCTGACCCAGACTCGGCTTTCCGCTGCCTTGGTGTTCCATGCCTGGACCGGAAGGATGTAACCGGTCGCGACGGTCAGGCCGCGGGCGAAGACGCGGGCGATGCGGTTGCGTTCCTCAGGATCCTTCAGCTTCGAATTCGCCGGATCGACATTTTCGGGAAGGTTGCCTTCCTTGATGATCCAATCGGCCGGATCCTCATAGGCCGGCTGCACCATGTCGGGCTTGATCGCCAGTTCCTTAGCGATCGCCGTCAAGAGCTTCTCGGCATCCTCGGCGGTGACGCCGGTATCCTTGCCTTCGGCGGCGACCAGATCGAGGTTCTGCCAGACCGGCTTGCCGTCGCGGCGCCAGTAGAGCGAGAAGGTCCAGCGCGGCAGGCTTTCGCCCGGATACCATTTGCCCTGGCCGTAATGCAGGAAACCGCCGGGGGCGAAGCGTTCTTGCAGCTTGCGGATCAGGATGTCGGCCTTTTCGCGCTTGGTCGGGCCGACGGCGGCGGTGTTCCACTCCTCGGACTGGAAATCGTCGATCGAAACGAAGGTCGGTTCGCCACCCATCGTCAGATGTACGTCCTCGGCTTCGAGGATACGATCGACCTTCTCGCCGAGTTCGTTGAGCTCCTCCCAGCTTTCATCGGAAAAGGGTTTGGTGATGCGCGGGTGCTCGGCGACGCGCGAGACCTTCATGTCGAAGGCGAATTCGGTTTCGGCCTCGCCGAAATAACCGCCGGAAATCGGAGCGGCGTTGCGATAATGCGGCGTGGCGGCAAGCGGGATGTGGCTTTCGCCGGTCAGCAGGCCAGAAGTCGGATCCAGGCCGACCCAGCCGGCGCCGGGCAGATAGACCTCAGCCCAGGCATGCAGGTCGGTGAAATCGACTTCGGTGCCGGAGGGACCGTCGAGCGCCTTCAGGTCCGGCGTCAGCTGGATGAGGTAGCCGGAGACGAAACGGGCGGCGAGGCCGAGATGGCGAAGGATCTGAACGAGCAGCCAGCTGGTGTCGCGGCAGGAACCCTTGGCGCTTTCCAGCGTCTCCTCCGGCGTCTGCACACCGGTTTCCATGCGGATGACATAGCCGATCTGCCGCTGCAGGCGGGCATTCAGGCCGACGACCATGTCGACCGTCGGCTGGTCGGGTGACCAGTCGAGCGTCGGCAGCAGCGCCTTGAGGCGCGGACCGGCCGGCTCCGGCGTCATGTAGATCGACAGATCTTCCTGGATCGTTTCAGGGTATCCGAAGGGCCACTTGGTTGCCTCTTCCTCGACGAAGAAGTCGAAGGGATTGTAGACCGTCATGTCGGCGACGAGATCGACCTCGATCTTGAATTCGGTCACCGGGTCCGGAAAGACGTAGCGGGCAAGGTAATTGCCGTACGGATCCTGCTGCAGGTTGACGAAATGGTTGGAGGGCGTGACCTTCAGCGAGTGGCTGAGCACCCGTGTCTTCGAATGCGAGGCAGGTTTCAGCCGGATGATCTGTGGGCCGAGGCGGACCGGCTTGTCATAGGTATAATGCGTCAGATGATAGATGCTGGCTTTGATCGACATATTTCTCTTTTTATCCGGCTCGCATCGTCGTGCGGCTTGCTGTTCCCGAAAATCAGTGTGTGCAATGCAGCGAAAGAAAGCAAGGCGGAAAGGTCGACGGTTCTTACGCTGCCTTGGCAAAGGTGACTGCCGCCTTCAGGCCCTTGCCACCGGTGCCCGGCCCCAGCGTCAGGTCGGCGTTGAAAAGATTGGCGATTTCTTCGACGATCGGCAGGCCGAGGCCGGCGCCGGGCGCACCGGACTCATTGCCGCGCGAAAAGCGCCTGCGCACCGCCTCCAGCTTCTCGGGCGGGATGCCGGGACCGTTGTCCTCGACTTCGAGGCGGATCGTCTCTGACGCGGCAATGATACGGACGGTGACCTCAGCTCCCTTGCCGGCATAGGCGATGGCATTGCCGGCAAGGTTGCGCAGCATTTCGCCGATCAGCAGCGGCTCGGCGCGAACCATCGCCGGGCTCTCGCCCTCGAAGCCGAGATCGATGCCGGCGACGGCGGCCGTCGGGATCTGCTCGCCGGTGATTTCCTGGGCGATGGCGGCGAGATCGATGGCGGAAGCGGTCAGCGCCTCCTTGGCAGTGGCAGCGTCGATCTTGGCCATCAGGAGAAGCTGGGCAAGGATGCGCTCGGCGTGCGCTACCGCCTGGTCGCCCTTCAGTGCTGCCGCCTGCGCCTCATCAAGCGAGCCGGCACGGGCGGAAAGGGCGAGCTGGGTGCGGATGATCGCCAGCGGGGTGCGCAGCTGATGGCTGGCATTGCCGGTGAAATGGCGGAGCGCATCGAGCGCCGACTGCAGGCGGACCATGAAGGAATTCACCGTATCGACCAGCGGTTCGACCTCGCTCGGCACGGTCTGCTTAATCGGATGCAGGTCATCGGGGCTGCGTTCACCGATGGCGTCGCCAAGCTTGTAGAGCGGGCGCAGAGCCACCGTGACCGAGATCCAGACGATAACGGCCGCGCCCGCGATCATGAAGGCGAGGCGGAGTGCGGATCGGACGAGGATCGCCTGCGCCAACTGCCGGCGGGCGATGGTGGTTTCGGCGACCGTCACCACGAAGGGCACGGAGCGGATGCCCGTCGAGGCCGAGCGCTCGAGTGTGGCGATGCGGATCGGCTCGCCGCGGAAGCTATCATCGGCGAAGGCGGCGGCATCGCCCGGCGTCTTCTTGAGGACCGGCAGGGACTGGTAGCCGGTGATGAATTGGCCCGGCGGTCCGTCGACGCGGTAGAAGACGCGATCCTGCGCGGCCGAGGTCAGCATCTCAAGTGCTACATAGGGGATATCGACCTGTAGCGTGCCGTCCTCGGCGACGACGACGCGCTCGGCGATCGCCAGCGCGGAACCGGCGAGCACGCGGTCGGAGACGATATTGGAGGTCTGGACCGCCTCGCGATAGGTATCGGCGAGTGCCAGCGTGCCGATGACGGCGGTGGAGACGAGCAACCAGAAGAGCAGCCGGCGCCTGAGGGAATAGGCGGCTTTCATGAGGCCTCGGGCAGCTTGTCGAGATAATAGCCGATGCCGCGGGCGGTCTTGACGGTCAGGCCGTGCGGCGACAAGCGCTTACGCAGGCGGCTGACATATTGCTCGATGGCGTTTGCGGAAATGTCGTCGTCGAAGGCCGTCAGCGATTGAATGATCGCCTCCTTTGCTACGACCTTGCCGGCCCGCATGAAGAGGATTTCGAGCAGGCCGAGCTCGCGGGCGGGAATATCGAGCGGCGTGGCGCCTGATGAAAAGGTGCGGGAATTGAGATCGAAGGAGATGCCGCCGAAGCCGACGGTCGCCGAGCGCAGCCCGGCCTGGCGGCGCAGCAGCACGCGCACGCGGGCCTCGAATTCGGCGATATCGAAGGGCTTGATCAGATAATCGTCAGCGCCGAGATCGAGCCCTTTCACCCGCTCTTCCGGCGTGCCGCGCGCCGTCAGGATGAGGACGGCCGCCTGGTTCTGCCGGGCGCGCATGGCGCGCAGCACGTCGAGCCCGTCCATCTCGGGCAGATTGAGGTCGAGGATCACCAGATCGAAATTTTCCGCTGCGATGACCGCATTGGCAGACGCCCCATCATGGACGACATCGACGGCATGGCCCGTGCCGCGCAAGATCGCCGACAGGCCGTCGGCCAGCGCGATATTGTCTTCGGTGAGCAGGATGCGCACGGATGTTTCCCCTGTTTTTCAAGGGAGATTACAGAGATGAAGCCGGGATGTCACAGCGATTTTCAAGCTTACAGCGCCGCGCGTCCTTCAGACGCGCAAGGACGCTGTAACACTTTGAATCTACGCATCGTGCTTTCCGAAAATCGATTCCGATTTTCGGGCCGATGCGTCAGTGAACGGCCGGGAAAGGTCCGACCTCAGCTCCCGGTCCTTTCGATCCGTTCGCGCTGCATCATTGCGGCGGTGAGCAGCTTCCGGAAGCGGGGATCGTCGCGGATGTTGTCGAGATCGGAATCATTGTCGAACCATTTGATATGGTAGACGGAGCTGTTCGGCAGCAGCTTCTCCAGCAGATCGATCGCCTGGTCGACGTCGCCGAGAACGGAATAGACGCAGGCGAGATTATACTGCGCGACGATGTCGTCGGGATCGATGGCGATCGCACGGGCCGCCCAGTCGCGTGCCCTTGCCGCATCGCCCATATGGGCGAGCGCCAGCGCGCCGCGATGGGCAGGGCCGGAATTTTCCGGGTTGAGGTTGAGGGCGCGTTCGGCGCGCAGCAGGCCGAGGCGCGCCCAGTTTTCTGTATCCAGCACCCGGCCGAGCGAGCGATAGGCGGACATCAGATGAATCGGCGAGACGTAGTCATCAGAGCGGATTGCGGCGGCGCGGGTGAAATATTGCACGGATTCGGCGAAGTTGCCGTGCATGAAGAAGAACCGGGCATAGTGGAAATTCGCCTCGAAGAGGTTCGGGTCGAGCGCCAGGGCACGTTCGAAGGCTGCCGCCGCCCTGTCGTCATAGCCACTCTGATGCAGGGCGAGACCATGGGAGGCGTGTGCTTCGGGAAGGTCAGGATCCAGCGCCAGGGCGCGGGCGCTCATCTCGAGGATGCGCCTCAGCGGCACGTCGTCAGGCGCCCAATCGCGGATCGCCGCGTCGCAATCGGCGATGCCGGCATAGGCGCGGGCATAATCCGGATCGAGCTCGACCGCCTTGCAGAACATGCGCCTCGCGAGCTGCAGATAGGATTTGGTCCAGGTGTGGGAGAGCTGGCGGCCCCTGAGATAATAGGTATAGGCCTCGACATTGGCGGTCGGCTCAGTCGCGATCGCCTTCTTCTCTTCCGGCAGCAGGCGCACCTTCAACTGGCCGACGATCGCATGGGTAATCTCGTCCTGGATGGCGAAGATATCGGTCATGTCGCGGTCGTAACGTTCGGCCCAGAGATGGTCGCCATTGGCGGTGTCGATCAGCTGACCGGAAATGCGCACGCGATTGCCGACGATGCGCACACTTCCCTCGAGCACGTAGCGCACGCCAAGCTCCTGAGCGAGCCGCTTCACCTTTACCGATATGCCCTTGTAGGTGAAAATGGTGTTGCGCGGCACGACGTGCAGGCTGGAGATCTTGGAGAGATCGGTGATGATGTCTTCGGTGATGCCGTCGGAGAAATAATCCTGGTCGGCATCGCCGCTCATATTGGTGAAGGGCAGCACGGCGATGAAGCAGGTATTGCGGTTCTGCGCCACCAATCTGGCGGAGGAAGGCGGCGCCAAGCTGACGGTATAGACCTGAACGGGCTGCCTGATGTTCTTCAGCATATGTTCGCCGATGAATTCGAAGCCGAGATTGAGGCGCGAACCGACCTGGTCGCGTACCGAGGCCGACACGGCGATGCCGCCCGGCGCTGCGATGCGCTCGAGCCTGGCGGCGAGATTGACCCCGTCTCCGAATATGTCACCGTTCTCGACCACGACATCGCCGAGATTGATGCCGATACGGAATTCGACGCGCTCGTCCTTGGGCACGTTCTCGTTACGGGCCGCCATGCTGCGCTGGATTTCGGCGGCGCAGGCGACCGCATTCACCACGCTCTGGAATTCGGCAAGGATGCCGTCGCCGGTGAGTTTGACGATCCGGCCCTTGTAATCCGAAATACGAATGTCGACCAGCTCGCAGCGATGGCGGTTCAGCGCCTGCAACGTGCCGGATTCATCGATGCCCATCAGTCGGCTGTAGCCGACGACGTCTGCAGCAAGAATAGCGCTCAGTCGTCGTTCCATGACCCCTCCCATGGATCTTCCTAGTTTAGTCTAGCTTTTTATAGAGTTTTTGTCGCGTAGAGTCGTCCCCCGAATAATAATTCGGGCGGTCTCGACGTTTTTAACGCGGCGGCGCGACCATATAACGTCGTCGATCTTCATCAATACTCTAAACGGGTGAAGGGTGGAGCCAATCCCTAATCCTTTGTGATGAAAAGACAATTCACATCGGAGAAAACGGAGTGTTCTGCTTGGGCCGACACTTTCTGAATCGACATCATAAAACCGATCGCCCACCGATTTAAGGCTTGAGCCGGACCCAGGACATAGCTTGGAAGACGAATCGCCAGGCTATCCAACGCGGTATGGAATGTGATTCGCTGCTGCTTGGGAGATTGCCGTGAGGCCAGCGAAGGGTATTGTGGCGACGGTTTCAAGCGCAACGAGGGTTGGAATGACAGGTTCGGCCCGGAATTTTCTGGAGTTTCATGACATTCCGGAGGCCGGGCTTCGGTCGATCATCGGTCGCGCCGGTGAGCTTGCCAAAGCCTGGAATGAGCGTGCGATGCCGCAGAGCCTTGCGGGCAAACGCGTCGCGCTGATTGTCGATGACGGCGGCTGGCGTAATACCACCGCCTTCGATCTCGGCATCCAGGCGATGGGCGGTATCTGCGCGCATGTGCCGATCGGCTTCAATGCCAGGGAGGAAACCGGCGATATCCAGGGTTATCTCGGCAACTGGTTCGACATGCTGGTGATCCGCACCAGGGAGCTCGCGACATTGAAGGCGGTGGCGGCAGCCTCGCCGGTGCCTGTCATCAATGCGCGGACACGCTCCAACCATCCCTGCGAGACGCTCGGCGACCTTGCCTATATCAAGAGCCGGCGCGGTTCGATCGACGGATTGAAGGTCGTTGGCGTGGCGGCGGACACAAATATCCTCCGCTCCTGGGCCGAAGCGTCGATCGCATTGCCGATCGAGGTGGTGCAGGTCTATCCCGAACGCTGGCACATCAGCGACGCCGCGTTGCTCAATGGACGCTTCCGCGTGAGCACCGATATGGGCGAGCTACCGAATGCCGACGTCGTCATTACCGATTCATGGCCGGGCGATGCCGCCTCGGACGCGCTCGCCGGCTACCGGATCGGGGCCGATGTGCTCGATCGTTTGCGGGAGGATGCGATCTTTCTGCCGTGCCCGCCGGTTACGCGCGGCCAGGAGGTGACGGCGGAGGCGATGGCGCATCCGCTCTGCCAAAGCCGCGTCGCCAAGGCCTTTCTGTTGCATGCGCAAAATGCGCTGATGGAGTGGGTCGCGACCTAGAGCGATTCAACTTTTAACGGAAGCGCAGAACCGCTCTATCCTTTTGTCTTTACGCAATTCCCGGCAAAAGCGCTTCGCGCTTTGCCTGGGAAAACCGCTACACACTTTTCCTGCCTCGTTGAGCGATGGCGTTGGATATGATTTTGCCATCTTGGCTCTTGCGTGCTGTGTTGAGAACATCCATCGGATGCGATGGCCCTTTCGGTGCGGCGTCGCAGCCAGGTCCGGACCTCGGTTTCAAGGCTGTCGCGACTGGCGATGCGGCGGTCAAGACATTGGCGGCACAGGACGCCGATCTCGATCTCGACCATATTGAGCCAATTGGCGTGCTTGGGCGTGTAGTGGAACTCCAGACGTCGCAAAATCCGGCGCTCCTCGGCGGCTGGGAAGGTCTGATAGACGGCGGAGGTCGTGTGGGTTGATAGGTTATCCATCACGACACGAACCTTGTCGGCGCCGGGATAGTCGACGTCGACAAGGCGCGCATGCAGATGGCCAAGTCCTCATTGGCGCGGCGGCACCGCCGTCTTCTGGAGCCCATCGGCAACATTCCACCAGCCGAAGCTGAAGAACGATACTACGTCATGCTGGACGCGCCAGCCATGGCCGCATAGCTTAAACCAAACGGTCTCCGGCAAACCCGGGCGGTTCCCCTTGAACGAGAGAACACACAATGCTTGGTTTCCTACGACGCAAAGCAGAGCCGGACCCATCACCCAAAATCCTGCGGGTTGCGTCGAAAAAGTTCAACGCCGCTGTGGGTGCTGCTATGGCGGCCATTCATGAGTTAGAGGAGATCACGACACGCGCAAAGTCTCGGATGAGCGATCAAAAGAGACCAATCGGGCAAGGAGACCTTGAGGAAGTCCTACGAATGCTGTCCGATGCAAAGCGGCGAATTGATAGTGAAATGGAAGATGAAATAGCAAAATCTGACGATCAGGGTGACACTGAATGGAACAAGGACGGATATGATCTACTTGTGGCTCCAACTTTTCGAATGGCCAACTCACCCCAGGAAATAATTGATCTTACGTTGAGAGCTTCAGACGGTGGCGCTAAGAGTGCCCGATTGGTGTATCAACTGGTAATTGCAGAGATGGATGTTGCTGTTGCGCGTTATTATGTGACGCTAAACACAGGCATCAAAACTGAATAGGAGCAAACCAGCACCTAGGTCGCGAAGTTGGGTCGCCTAGTAGGTAAAGTGCTCCCCGACCCCAAATGCCACTCAGCCCGCCCGCGTTCGCCCAGAGAATGGCTTCCTCCGTCGGCCCAATCCCGCTCCTTGAGCTCCCGGATGGCGATGGACGCCTTGTCGGCCAATGCAGTGAGTTTGTCGATCAGGGTATCTGCTCGATCGTTTGTCGGAGGGTGCGATCTCCCTGCCGTGCCCGCCGGTTCGGCGCGGCGAGGAGGTAACGGCGGGGGCGATGGAACATCCGCTCTGCCGAAGCCGTATCGCCAAGGCTTTTCTGCTGCATGCGCAGAATGCGCTGATGGAGTGGGTCGCTGCCTAGTCCGGCGCCCTTGCTCCTCTGGGCGCGCTCAGGCATTGTTGCGGCATGAGGAGAGTTTTCATCTTGCTGCTGGCGTTCTGGCCGGGCTTCGCGCTAGCCGATCAGGCCTTCTATCCGGCGAAGTCGGGCAATGCCGATGCGCCGGTGCTGACGGTTTATTCCTCGCTCGACGAGCCCCTGGCGCAGCCGATGATCCGGGGTTTCCTGGACGCCAATCCCGATATCGCAGTCAAATATGAGGACATGCTGACCGGCGACATCTACGACCGGATCGTCCGGGAGACGGATGACGGCAAGAAGACGGCGGATTTCGCCTTCTCCTCGGCGATGGACCTGCAGGTGAAGCTTTCCAACGACGGATATGCACAGGTCAGCAACCTGCCGATGAGTGCTGCATGGCCGAAATGGGCGAACTGGCGCAACACCGCCTATGCGCTCACCTTCGAGCCGGCGGTGTTCGTCTATCACAAGCCGAGCTTTGCGCATGAGCCGGTGCCGAGTTCGCGGGCTGAATTCGTCGACTATCTGAAGCGCAAGGGCAACGAGGTCTATGGGCGGATCGGCACCTACGACATCGAGCGTTCCGGCGTCGGCTTTCTTTTCATGGCGCGCGACCAGGAGCAGTTCGGCGATATCTGGTCGGTGATCGGGGCGATGGGGGCTGCCGGCGTCAAGCTTTATTCGACGAGTTCGGCGATCCTCGAACGCGTTGCCGACGGGCGCTTCGTGCTCGGCTACAATATTCTCGGCTCCTATGCGGCCGATTGGGCCTCGCGCTATCCCGATGTCGGCATCGTGCTGCCGAAGGATTATACCGTGGTGATGTCGCGGATCGGGCTGGTGCCGCAGGCCGCCGCCGAGCCGGAGCTTGGTCGGCGTTACCTCACCTTCTTCATGTCGAGGGAAGGGCAGACGATCATGGCGCGCGAGCTGCAGATCCCGGCCGTCAGCCCCGAGGTGGCAGGAGAGAATACCGCCAATACGCTGCAGGAACTGCTCGGCGCCCAACTGCGACCGGTGCCGGTCAGCCCCGGGCTAATGGTCTATCTCGACCAGGTGAAACGGGCGCGGCTGATTGCGCACTGGAATGAGGTTCTGCGGACGCAGTGAAGGCGTCAGCTTTCAGCCGGTTCACCCTCCTTGCAGAGCTTTGGATCGCTCCGCCTGTAGCTCTCGCCAGATGAGGCTCGCGGCCATACTTCGTGGCCGCTGGAAGTACTGGTCATCCGGCAGCGAACAACCGGGATTTAGATCCGCGCCTGCCAATTACGGCAAAAAAGTGTCGTCTCCTTCTGGATATCTCGCCGATGTCAGCTAAATGACAGGGTGTTGTGGTCGCTTTGGCTACTTCTTCTCCGTGGAGGCGGAGAGTTGAAGCCTTGGGAGGTTTTCCGCTCGTCATTCAGGACGCTTGCGTCCGCTGGCCGGCCATTCCTCCCGATTCCCTTGAGAATAACAGGCGGTTTGCTCAGCCGCCGACGGAGGACACATCGTGAAGCATACGTTCATCGCAACCCTTCTTGCAGCGACCATCGCGCTGCCGGCCTATGCGGCCGATTACACCATCATCGCGCCCGCCGCTCCCGGCGGCGGCTGGGACCAGACGGCCCGTTCGCTGCAGACCGCGCTGCAGCAGGAGAAGATCTCCGGCAACGTGCAGGTCCAGAACGTCCCGGGCGCCGGCGGCACCATCGGCCTTGCGCAGTTCAGCAGCCAGGCTGCCGGCAACCCGAATTCGCTGATCGTCGGCGGCTATGTCATGGTCGGCGCGATCCTCACCAACAAGTCGCCGGTGACGCTCAAGGATGTCACGCCGATCGCCCGCCTGACCGGCGAGTATGAGGCTGTCGTCGTTCCTGCCGCGTCCGAGATCAAGACCATGGCCGATCTGGTCGCGGCTCTGAAGAAGGATCCGGGTGCGGTTTCCTGGGGCGGCGGCTCTGCCGGCGGCACCGACCACATCGCCGTCGGCCTGATCGCCAAGGCTTCCGGCGTCGATCCGACGAAGATCAACTATGTCGCTTTCTCCGGCGGCGGTGAAGCGCTCGCCGCTATTCTCGGCGGCCAGGTCACGGCCGGCGTCTCGAGCTATAGCGAGTTCGAATCGCAGGTGAAGTCAGGCACGCTCCGTCTTCTCGCCGTATCCAGCGAAAAGCGTATCGACGGTGTCGATGCCCCGACACTGAAGGAAGCCGGCACCGACGTCATCATCCAGAACTGGCGCATGGTTGCTGCTGCCCCCGGCCTGTCGGCAGAGCAGGTGGCAGCCGTCACCGCCGATTTCGAGAAGCTGCACAGCTCCGCCACCTGGCAGGAAACGCTGAAGACCAAGGGCTGGGCCGACACCTATCTGTCCGGCGATGCCTTCAAGGCGCAGCTCGAAAAGGATGTCTCGGCCACTGAAGGCATTCTCAAAGACATCGGACTTGTTCAATGAGCGAGGATAACGCCTCCTCGGCAACCGAACGCCGCCCTGATTGGGCGGCGTTCATCATTGCCGTTTTCCTCTTCGCCATCGCCGGCGTGATGGCCTGGGATGCGTCGCATCTGAAAACGATTGCGCAGTACGACCGCATCGGTCCGGCGACAGTGCCTCAAGTGGTGGCGTTCGGCCTCTTCTGTCTCGGGATCTGGACCGCCTTCGAAGCCTGGCGCGGCGATTTTCCCGAACGTGACCGGCAGGAAGTCGCACCCGTCATCTGGATCGTTGCCGGTCTTGCCGGCCAGATGCTGCTTTTGCGCGTCGCCGGCTTCTCGATTGCGACAGGCGTGCTGTTTGCGCTGACGGCACGCGGCTTCGGCAAACGCAAGCTCTGGATCTCGCTGCCACTTGGCATCGTCTTCAGCTTCGTCGTCTGGGCGATCTTCTCGCAGCTGCTGCAGCTGACACTGCCGGCCGGCCCGCTCGAACATCTGTTCTTCTGACCGCGCGGGACGCGCTGTCAGCTCTTTTGATTTTGCGCGGCGCCCGGTTGCGAAACGCACGGCCGGAAATGCCGCTTGGGACACCAAGATGAGCACATTCGAATTCCTATGGCAGGGTATCCTGGTTGCGATGCAGCCGATGAACCTGATTTATGCGATGGTCGGCGTGACGCTCGGCACCGCCGTCGGCGTGCTTCCCGGCATCGGCCCGGCTCTCACCGTGGCGCTGCTGCTGCCCGTCACCTACAAGCTCGATCCGGGCGGCTCGCTGATCATGTTCGCCGGCATCTATTACGGCGGTATGTATGGCGGTTCGACGACCTCGATCCTGCTCAACACGCCAGGCGAAAGCGCCTCGATCGTCACCGCACTCGAGGGTAACAAGATGGCGCGCGCCGGACGCGGCGGACCGGCGCTGGCGACAGCGGCGATCGGCTCCTTCGTCGCCGGCCTGATCGCCACGCTCGGGCTTGCCTTCATCGCGCCTTACATCGTCAAGCTGGCGCTGATCTTCGGGCCGCGCGAGTATTTCGCGCTGATGGTGCTTGCCTTCGTCACCGTTTCATCGGCCTTCGGCGATTCGGCATTAAGGGGTCTGACCTCGCTGTTCATCGGCTTTGCGCTCGCCATGGTCGGCATCGATCAGCAGACCGGGCAGGCCAGGCTTTCCTTCGGCATTCCCGACCTGCTCGACGGTATCGAGGTGACGACGCTGGCCGTGGCGATGTTTGCGATCGGCGAGACGCTTTATATCGCGGCGCAGGGCAACCGGATCGCCGAGAAGGTCGAGGCGGTCAAGGGTTCGCTCTGGATGAACGCGGAGGACTGGTCACGCTCGTGGAAGCCGTGGCTGCGCGGCACGCTGATCGGTTTCCCGATCGGCGCGATGCCGGCGGGCGGCGCCGAAATCGGCACGTTCCTCTCCTATGCGACCGAAAAGCGGCTGGCGAAAAACCCGGAAGAGTTCGGCCATGGCGCGATTGAAGGGGTAGCCGGTCCCGAGGCGGCGAACAACGCATCTGCCGCCGGCACGCTGGTGCCGCTTCTGACGCTCGGCCTGCCGACGACGGCAACGGCGGCGATCATGCTTGCCGGCTTCCAGCAATACGGGCTGCAGCCGGGGCCGCTGCTGTTTGCCACCAATCCGCAGCTCGTCTGGGGGCTGATCGCCAGCCTGCTCATCGCCAATGCGATGCTCTTGGTGCTGAACCTGCCGATGATCGGGCTCTGGGTGCGGCTGCTGACCGTTCCGAAGCCGTGGCTCTATGCCGGCATTCTGCTGTTTGCGACGCTCGGGACGATCGGCGCCAATCCGTCAGTGTTCGAGCTCGGCATGCTGCTCGCCTTCGGTCTGCTCGGCTATGTGATGCGGCTCTTCGGCTATCCGATCGCGCCTGCCGTGGTCGGCCTGATCCTCGGGCCGCTTGCCGAACAGCAGCTGCGCCGGGCGCTGGCGATCAGCCAGGGCGACGTCACGACGCTGGTGATGTCGCCAATCGCGGCAGGCCTGCTTATCGTTGCAGCGGCCGCCTTCCTCATCCCGCTGATCCTGCGGTTGCGCGGCAGGGGACAGGTGCTCTCGCAGCTGGCGGCAAACGAAGACTAAAAGAAAAAGACGACCCACCCCCTCCCTCGAGGTCGGCCATGGAGACATGCGCCGGCCTCCTGTTTTTGCATGGCTGAGGTGATTTTCTGAGCATTGTGGAGGTCTATGCGCGATGCCATCTATGAATAGTCAATCATAGAGCAAGAGGAAAAGGACAATGTCCGCACTTCGCAATTCAGTCCGTACTGGCTTCTTTGGCCGCGCATTCGCCGTCCTTGGTGCAGCAAACGCCGTCAGCGCTGCTGTCGAAGCCGGCCGCCGCCCGCGTGCCAATGACCTCACCACACTCGGTATCGACCCAGCCTCCTTCGGTCAGGTCTCCCGCTAAGACCTTCAAGCCATGCATGAATGAATTAGCCCGCAACCGGATGGTCGCGGGCTTTATTTTTAGCTGCATGGGCGTGGCGCACTGCGGCTTCTTACATCGTCAGGCGCGAAGCTCCTCCTGCCGGGCGCCGTGATCCTCCACCCTTTCGCGTCTGTTGTGGCGGATGGACGACCAGAGGGACAGGCCGATCAAGGCCGCGCCGCCGAGCCCGGTGATAACCTCGGGGATATGCACCAGGGTCTGCGCATACATGATCACCGAGAGGATCAGGATGGCGTAGAAGGCGCCATGCTCGAGATAGCGGTATTCGGCAAGCGTTCCCTTCTCCACCAGCATGATCGTCATCGAGCGCACGTACATGGCGCCGATGCCGAGGCCGATCGCGATGACGAAGAGGTTCTGCGTCAGCGCGAAGGCGCCGATGACGCCGTCGAAGGAAAAGCTTGCATCCAGCACCTCCAGATAGATGAAGGCGCCTAGACCGCCCTTGGCGGCGGCACTCATCGTCTTTTGCGAGGCATCGAGCAGCCCGCCGACCACCTCGACCGCGAGGAAGGTGAGCAGGCCGTAGAGGGCGCAGTTGACGAAGACGGTCGCTTCCTCCCCGCCGATCAGCCAGGAGAAAACCAGCATCAGCGCCAGCACGACGGCGATTTCGATACCCTTGATGGCGGCCGAACGCGCCATCACCCTTTCCAGGCCGGGAAGCCAGTGGATTTCCTTCTTGTAGTCAAAGAAGTAGTTGAGGCCGACCATCATCAGGAAAGTGCCGCCGAAGGCTGCGATCGGCAGATGCGCGTCGTTCATGATACGGGCATATTCGGCCGGCTCGCGTGCGGCAAGCACCAGAGCATCCCAAGGGCCGATCTGTGCCGCGATCGCGACGATTGCCAGCGGGAAGACGATGCGCATGCCGAAGACGGCGATGATGATGCCCCAGGTAAGGAAGCGCTGCTGCCAGACCGGCGTCATCTCCTTCAGCTTGTTGGCGTTGACGATGGCATTATCGAAGGAGAGCGAGATCTCCAGCACCGCAAGCACCGTGCAGATGAAGAAGACGGTCGCCATGCCGCCGATCGTACCGGTCGTCTGCCAGCCGAGCACCGCGCCGAGAACGAGGCCGAGGGCAGTGACGATGAAAGCCCAGCGGAAATAGCTGAGCGAGGATTGGGTCACGGGTTGATTCATGGCCGCACCTCGCGGCCGCAAATCGTGTTGAAGAGGGTCGATTTAGTGGAAAAACGCGGCACGCCACAACGGGCACGCGGGTCAGGCATGGTGAGCTTGTTCATCGATGAAAAATCCGCCGGCTAAGCTGCAGGCGGTACCGACATCACGAGAGCGCCGTAAAACTCTCGCCAGAGGGGCCCGGCACCAAAGTTCCCCGTCAGCCGATGTCTGGAAGGCTGCGGGATAGGCACTAGGTAATGAACTTCGCGGGCCAGTCAAGGTCGGTCGTCACACTGCGATTGGGTGATTTTTTTGGAACCATCCTGATGCCCGCCCGTTAGGCCCTGGTTGAGCTTAAAAAAGGAGGCCGATGATGCACACTTCGACCCATCTTCCCGATAAACGCACGGAGGCGTCCGACCGCATGAAGCGGGCGAAGCCGAACCGCATGCAGAAGGCGCAGGTGCTGCCGCCGCATCATGTCGACCTGACGCTGACGCCCGGCGTCTACCACGACATTCACGTCCCGGCCCATGTTACCGGCGCCGATCTTTCCAAGGGTGGCCCCGACATCAAGGGCAATGCAGAGACCAAGAAATAACGGGCATTCCGGAAGTCTCCGGCGCTGACGGTAGATTTGAAACAGGGTGAAAAACATATGACGATCAACTTTGTGCCCCGCGAGATCTTCATCCGGCACGAAAATGAATGGCAGGCCATACGCGAGGCGGCGGACGAGCGCGTCGATATCGGCAAACGCCAGAAGCCGCTCTTCGCCATCGGCGGCACGGCTTCGGTTGGGAAAAGCGATCCTTCGGCAACACGCGCTGAATGACCGACAGACAATGACGCCGACAACACTAGCGCCCGGCATGGTACCGGGCGCTCTGTTTTTCTATTTGTGTTCATCGCGATCGACACGCTGTCCGGAATTAAAGCCGAATCGTTGTTCGAGTTTACCGAAGGCGAAGAGTACGCAGATGGCGACGATCGTCGTGAAGAAAGCAATCGGCCAATAGCCGAAGCCCATGGCGAGGCCGATGGCGCCGGAGAGCCACATGCCGGCGCCCGTAGTCAGCCCGTGCACCCGACCTCTTGCAAAGACGATCATGCCGGCGGCAAGAAAGGCGACGCCGGCGGTCACGGCCTCGATGACACGTAGCGGATCGATGCGCACCTGCTCGTCATCGGTAAAACCCGGCATGTGCACTGCCTCGATCGAGATGATGGCGAAGAGGGCAGCGGCAAGACTGATCAGAATATGGGTGCGGAAGCCTGCCGGGCGGTCGCGGGCCTCACGCTCGAAGCCGATCAGCCCGCCGAAGACGATGGCGCCGAAGAGGCGGGCGAAAATGACGGGATAGTGGATACGCGACTCCGGTATTATGTCGGCGATAATAAGATCCATGGATTTTTCCCCCAGAAAGATGGAATTTTTCGCTGGCTAACGTCTGAGCGCGGAATTTGTTCAGCTTTTTCCCCGCTGCGTTTCGGTAGTGCCGTTAGCCTTTCCGGTGCGCGCCGGCGTGTTCATGTCATTTTAGGGAAAGTTTGGCGAACCAGGCATCATCCTGTCGCCGCGCCAACCTTTCGGAAAGGATTGGGCAGCGATAATCCCGGCCTCACGGGAATCGGACAGATGGCCAAGACAGCGACACGCGGCCGCCGCAAGGCGCCGGCGAGAGGAAAGAGCAAAGCGCGCAGCAGCGGTGGCGGATTGCTGCCCTGGGCGGTGATCGGCATTGCCGCGATCGGCGGCATCGTCGCCCACGACCATTGGAAGAGCATCCAGCCGATGCTTGCAAGACCATCGACGCCGATCACACGGGACACGGCGGAGCCGAGGCCTGTCGTCAGGAAGGACGCGCCGCCGAAGCAGGTAGCGCTTGCCGCACCCACGCCGAAAGTCGCAGTACCGCAGCCGCTGCCGCCGGCCGCGATCCCGACGCCGATGATCCAGCCGATAAAGGCAGTGCAGCCGCCGGCTTCCGATGCCGTTTCGCAAACCGGGACAGTCGCCTTCGGCTATTGCGGGCAGGGCGCCCATATCAATTGTGTCGGCGACGGTGGCGTCTTCTGGTACAAGGGCGAGAAGATCGTGATTGCCGACATGGCAAGCCCGGTGGTCGACCAGGCGCGCTGTGACGGCGAGCGCCGGGTGGCCTTTGCCGCCAAGTCGCGGCTGCTGGCGCTTCTGAACGCCGGACCCTTCACCATGAATGCGGCGGGTAAGGCCGAGCCCTCTGGCGCGCCGCGCGTCGTCTCGCGCGACGGGCGCTCTTTCGGCGCGCAACTGATCAATGAGGGCCTGGCACGCAAGCCAGGGGCCGCCGGCAGTGCCTGGTGCGCTTGAGGGCGGCTACTTACCCTTGTTCACCAGCTTGCCGCCAGTGCGGAAGCTGCCGGTGAAGGAGGAGTCCTTGCTTTCGGCGGTGCATTCGACCGCGATCGGCTTGCCGGCATAGGGATTGCCGAAAGTGCAGAAGCCGGCGACCTTGACCTCTCCGGTCATCTTGTTGCCGACACCCGTGGTGACGAGGCTGAGCGGCAGGCGGGCATTGCCATTGGAGGCAGGCTTGATGCCGCTGCCGTCGCCCTGGAAGCCCAGCGCCTTGCCATCCGAGGTGAAGATGAAGGTCACCACGCCATTGGCCAGCGTGACGCTGGCAAGCTCGTTCTTGCAGCCCTTGGTGGCGTCGAATTTGGCGACGACCAGCTTGGCGCATTTGCCGGAAAGCGTAATGACGCCGGGCGCACCAGGAAAGGTCTCTAAGGGCGCGGCCGGCGCGGCAGAGGCCGGCAAGGCGAGGACGGCGGAAAAAAGGGCGGCAGCGGCAAGCGCGTATAACTTCATTTCGATCTCAAACCCCATGTCGTGGCCCCATGTCGTAGCGAGGCGAATCACTACCTCACCCTCGGTTCGCCATGGCATGGCTCTGTGTCCGAATTTGGCGCCGTTATTGCTGAGGCGCAAAAATTTTGTCGGCCACCGGGCTCGCTCGGCGATCGGCGGCAGATGAATGAAAAGTTAGTTGAGCTTGCTGGTTACAAGATCCAGCAACGACATAGGCTGCCGGACATCGGCAACGAACCGATGTGAAACGACAGTGGCAAGGCACTCATCGAGTGTGCCGTCTTGGACGCACGTCCGGTCAAGGGGAATGGGCCCAGGCAGGGAAGTCCAGGCCCATTCTTTCCCGATCGGAGGTCAGTCAGATCAGGAATTTGTAGCTGCCGGTCCAGAGCATAATGCCGAAAAGTGTGAACGGTTTTCGGATGACATCCTGTTCTAGCCGGCAGCCTTTTATCAGAACGCGCGCTGCAGGCGGAAGAAGCCCGAGGTAACGTCGCTAGCATTGTCCGGATCGAGGTACTGAACCGAAATCTTGGTGGAGAGGTTGTCGACGATCTGGTAATCAACCGTCAGACCGACCTTCCAGGCATCATTGTCGTCGTTGAACTCGCCAGCAGTGATGCCGTAGTTGTTGTAGTACTGAACAGCCGGGGTGATCTTCAGCTTGTCGGTCGCCTTGATGGCGTATTCAGCAGCGATCGCCCACTCAGCCTTGTTGTAATAGGCGTTCGGGTTGCTCGCGTAGACAACTGCGAGGCCGAGCGTGCCCGGACCGACAGCAACCGTACCCATAGCGCGGACGGCGCCTTCTTCGTTGTCGGTGTCGTAACCGGCAGTGATCTGGTAGCTGAATGCACCAGCCTTGCCGCCGAGACCGACTGCAACGCCAACGTTGTTGGCGGTTTCGCCGTCATAGAACGGGCTGTCTTCCAGCTCATCAACGCTGATGCCAGCGTAGAAAGCGTCGGTTTCGTACTGATAACGGATGGAGTTATGCAGCGTTACCGGAGAACCGATATCGTCCGTTTCGCCGGAGAGACCATCGTCCCACCAGCTGTAGAACAGACCAGCGCGGAAGCCGGCGATGTCGATGTAGGCGGAGTCGAGAATGGCCTTCTGAGCCGAAGCGTTGTCAGCATTGAACTGCATGACGATAACGCCGGTCAGCGGACCATATTCGGTGTCGCTCTTGGCCGTGAACTGAACCTGACCACGCGTACGGGCGTCCCAGTCCGAGTCGTTAGCGACAGAACCACCGCCGCCGGCGCCGATCGAGCTGGCGTTCGGAGCAACGTCAACCTGGAAACGGATGTAACCGTTGATCTTGAGGCAGGTTTCGGTGCCCGGGATGTAGAAGTAGCCGGTGCCGTAGGCGTCGCAGACGCGAACGTATTCAACCGGTTCCGGCTCGGCAGCAACGATAGCGTCAGCAGCCTGAGCGCCGGATACTGCTGCAAGTGCTGCAGCGGAGCCGAGAAGAAGGCTCTTAATGTTCATGGAATAACCTCCAGTTCAGATGCAGAAGGATGAAGACCGTTGCCATCGGCAGTCCCTACGTATCTTCAACCCGTGTGAGCGAAGCGGCGCCTTTTGACCCGGTGCCTGCCTCGCCGCGGTAGTTACACAGCGGCATGTTGCGTCGCAATAACGATGTCGATCATGACAGCAGGGCGGGGCTGCTATGTTGCTGAAATAACACGCGTTTTGTCACAAACCCGTCATCTGTCCGTCACAAAACCGCGCTTCCGGATAGGTGAGCAACGAGGGGGTGAGTGTTCAGCAACGGTATGCAATTGATGCTCGAATGAGCGTGTCCTCATATCTGGACACGCCGTAACAGCCATCGGCGCGAGTCGGAGGAAGGCTAGGCGACCGCCAGGGTCTGCCGGGGCCTGCCGATCTTGGCGACAGGTTCTAACGGGCAGTAATCGGTGGCTGACGATACGTCGCCTCGACGAGAAGCGACGAAAATCTGGCACGCACTTTTGCTGGAATTGCTCTATTTGCCTTTTCACCAGCTTGCCGGCGGCCTCTCGGGCGTCGAACGGGAAGAGCAAGCGTCTCGCTAGGGATTTTTGAAGTCGTCCCAGAGGATCGCTACCCCAGCCGCGAGGATCGTGATCGGGATCAGCCAAAGCTTGATGCTGATGGGTTCGACGACATGAAACTGCATATAACTGAAACCGAGGAGACCAGCCCCAACCAGGGCGAGGCCGAGGATTAAGGATATCGCTTTCCGTGTCCGCGTCCTTTGCGTCATACGTCCCCCGTGTGGGGCCATCCCACAGCCATTGAAACCCCGGCCCGGATCATGGTCGCGGACCAATCACGTGCAAGCCCTCGCTCCGCAAAGTGTTGGATCTGACGCGCGTGCCAGGCTCAGGAATCAGAAAATCCCCAAGGCGGGGATTTATCAACGATGTCAGGGAGATCGGATGGTGGGCGTGACAGGGATTGAACCTGTGACCCCTACGATGTCAACGTAGTGCTCTCCCGCTGAGCTACACGCCCATCCGATGGCGGCGCATAGATCACAAAACCTTTGGAGCCGTCAATAGGCTTTTTTCAGTTTTGTGACGCGCCGGCCGGCAAGCCTTACGCGGCAAGCATCTTGTTGACCTCGTCGACGAGATCGCGCAGGTGGAAAGGCTTGGAAAGGACCTTGGCATCCTTCGGCGCCTTCGAATCAGGGTTCAGCGCCACGGCGGCAAAACCCGTGATGAACATCACCTTCAGGTCGGGGTCGAGCTCGGTGGCGCGGCGCGCCAACTCGATGCCGTCCATCTCGGGCATGACGATATCGGTCAGCAGCAGGGAAAACGGCTCCTCGCGCAGCCGGTCATAGGCGCTGGCGCCATTGTCATAGGAAAGGACCTTGTAGCCGGCCTTTTCGAGCGCTTTCACGAGGAAGCGGCGCATGTCGTTGTCGTCTTCGGCGAGAAGTATCTTCTGAGTCATCAATCCAGACCGCGATCCATAGGTTTTTGGTGGGCTGCCAGCCGTTTACACTAGTCTTTATCCGGTAAACAACCGGTGAATTGCCTGTGCGTGACCGCCATCCCGTCTACATAGTATGGACTTGCGGCCGGGCAACTGGCAACATGGGCCAAGCAGTCAGTTCATGACATGGTAAAGAGGGCCGAAAGTGCCGGAAATACGCGAATACGAGCTTTTTGAGGTTCATGAGCCCGTGTCGCAGACCATTCCCTTCGTCTACAACTCCCCCCATAGCGGCCGCATTTATCCACCGGAATTTATTGCTCAGTCAAGGCTGGAGGGCATCGCCATCCGCCGTTCCGAGGATCACTATGTCGACGAGCTCTTCGGCTCGGCCGTCGCACTCGGCGCGCCGCTGCTGGCGGCCAACTTCCCGCGCGCCTATCTCGACGTCAATCGCGAGCCTTACGAGCTCGATCCGCGGATGTTCGACGGGTTGCTGCCGCCCTATGCCAATGTCAATTCGCTCAGGGTCGCCGGCGGGCTCGGCACCATTCCGCGCATCGTCGCCGAGAACATGGAGATCTATGCGCGGCGCCTGCCGGTGCAGGAGGGGCTCGATCGCGTCGAAGCGGTCTACAAGCCCTATCATGCGGCGCTTCGCCGGCTGATCGCGCGAACGCATGTGCAGTTCGGCTTCGGCGTGCTGATCGACTGCCATTCCATGCCCGGCAACGTGCGCGTTGCCGGCAGCACTGCGCGACCTGATTTCATCATTGGTGATCGCTACGGCACCAGCGCTTCGGCCGAACTTTCGCGCGCGGCCATCGCCATCCTCGAGGAAATGGGTTTTGCGGCGATCCGCAACAAGCCCTATGCCGGCGGCTTCATCACCGAACATTACGGCCGGCCTTCGCGCGGCCTGCATGCGCTGCAGATCGAGGTGAACCGAGCGATCTATGTCGATGAAGTGACGCTGGAGAAACGAGAGGATTTCGCCGCAGTGGCCGACGCCGTCACGGACTTCATGCAGCAGATGGCGGAATATGTCGAGAAATTTGCCGGCGACCGGGCGCTGGCCGCCGAATAGATCTCTTCTTCGATGTTGCTGACGTCTGGCCTTCGTTTTCCGGCCAAAAAAAACCGCGCTTGTGAGCGCGGCTAAGTCTAGGGAGGAAACACCCAAGGAGGGTATTTACAGTCAGAAGACTGTATGAAGACGCTACTATTGCATTGCACAAATGTCAAGCAATATATTGCGCTGCGATATCTTTGGGCAGTTGGAGCCAAATTGCCTGCTGCATTTGCATTCCCGTTGCTTTTCGCTATGAAAAGCGCCATTCCCGCCAGCCAAACGGATCCAACATGTTTCCTGACCGTTCGTTCTTCAATCGCCTGGCGGAGGCTGCTCGAGCCGAAACGCTGCCGCGCTTCCGCTCCGGCCTCGATGTCACGAACAAGCTTTCCTCCGGTTTCGATCCGGTGACGGAGGGCGACCGGGCGGCCGAACTCGCCATCCGGGCGCTGATCGAGGAGAGTTTCCCCGGCCACGGCATTCTCGGCGAGGAACACGGCAATGTCGGGCTCGACCGCGAATATGTCTGGGTGATCGATCCGATCGACGGCACGCGCGCCTTCATATCGGGTGTGCCGGTATGGGGAACGCTGATCGGCCTGCAGAAGGATGGCAGGGCGATCATGGGCATGATCGAACAACCCTTTACCGGCGAGCGTTATTTCGCCGACCAGAACGGCTCGATCTATACCGGGCCGGAGGGCGAGCGGCGTCTGGCGACGCGCCAGTGCGATGCGCTTTCGAACGCCATCCTGTTCACCACCTCGCCGCATCTCTTTGCCGGCGAGGAGATGGAGAAATACCGCGAGATCGAGAGCCAGGTGCGGCTCTTCCGCTACGGCTGCGACTGCTATGCCTATGCGCTGCTTGCCGCCGGTCATGTCGATCTCGTCGTCGAAAACAGCCTGAAGCCTTATGATGTCGGCGGCATCATTCCCGTCATCGAGGGGGCGGGCGGCATCATCACCACCTGGGACGGCGGACGGCCGGAAAACGGCGGCTCGATCATCGCTGCCGGCAGCCGCGCAGTCTACGAACAGGCAATCGCCATCCTGCAGCGCTAAGCCCCGACCGGCCGCGCTGATCCCGGTCAGCAACGCTGATCCCCCGTCAATAACGCTGATGCGTCTCACGTGCCGAGGGCTGCGACGTCCTGGTTTTCTTCGGCATCGCTGCCGGGAATGAAGGCGTGGAAGGCCGCAAGGGCGGCGGCGCGGTAGATATCGCGCTCCTGAAAGATCTCGTGACGGGCGCCGTTGATCGGCACCAGCTGGCCGGCACGGAAATAACGCGAAAGCCGCTCCTGCGCCGTATAGGGCACGACACCGTCGCGCGTCGGGGCGATGACGATGGTCGGGATGGTGATCGAGAAGAGATGGTAGGGTGAGGTGACCCGGTCCATCGTGCGAAAAGCCTCGATCAGCCAGCGGGCCGTCGGCGGCCCGAGCGTCAATTCCGGATAGGCCTTCATCATTGCGACATTGCGCTCGAAGCGGTGTTCGTCCGAGGTCAGCGGGTTATCGCTGAAGTTCGGCTCCTTCAGTTTCGAGGTCAGCGGCAGGAAGCCGAGGCCGACGGCAGTCAGCGTGCCGGCGAGAGCGCGGATGACGCGGGGCGAGGCCGACTGGCCGGTCAGGCCGATGAAGGGCGCCGACAGCACCATGCGATCGATACGGGTGGTGAGATAGGGCGCGGCGGACAGTGCGATCAGGCCGCCGGTGGAATGCGCGAGCAGATAGAAGGGCAGGCGGGTATCCGGCAGCACCACCTTTTCCAGGAAGGTATCGAGATCACGCTCGTAATCGGCAAAGCGGCGGATGTGGCCATGGTTGCGGCGCTTCATGAGCCGTGACGAACCGCCCTGGCCGCGCAGGTCGAAGGTCGCGACCCAGAGACCCTTGGCCGTGAGGTCGCGGATCGTTTCGAAATATTTCTCGATATATTCGTTTCGGCCGTGAAGGATGACGACGGTGCCCTTGGCAATCTGGCCACCCGAGCGGAAGACGGCGTAACGCAACTGGTGGCCGTCATGGGTTTCGAAGAACCCTTCCGTGCGGTTTTCCGGGGCGGGATTATCGGGCGTCGAATAGAGAACCTGATCCATGACTTTGCCAATGCGCCGCTGCTGACTGCTTCGCATCAGGGATAGCGCATGGCATCCGGCTTGGAAAGCGGTGGGGAAAAGGGCCGGCAGGAGCATGAGGGTGCTCGCGGCCGGCCGAGGTTGAGACTGAAGAAGAAGGGACGATGCACTTCAGTCATCGGGACCAGATTCACCCGACGCCGAAATTCCTAGGCGAATGCGCCTGAACGCGCTCCGAACCGGTCGTTCATGCGGGGTTCACGGGCCGATCAAGGCGATTCCGGAAAGGTCTTGAACTCCTCGAATCCCATCACCATCTCCTTTCTGCGGGTGCCGAACAGGGCCTGCACAACCGTCCCAAGGCCGCCAAGGATGGGGTCTCAGGGGCAATTCATCGCAACACGTCGCTTCCACAGGAGGACATCATGCGTCACGTAGACTTCTCTCCCCTTTATCGTTCAACCGTCGGTTTCGACCGGCTCTTCACCATGCTCGACAGCCTTGCCCAGCCGGAGCAGGCGCAGACCTATCCGCCCTATAATATCGAGCGCACCGGTGAAAACACCTATCGCATCACCATGGCCGTTGCCGGTTTCGACGAGACCGAACTTTCGATCGAAGCCCATGCCCATGTGCTGTCCGTGAAGGGTGAAAAGAACGAGGAACCTGCCGAAAGCGGCGAATTCCTCTACCGAGGCATTGCCAAGCGCGCCTTCGAGCGCCGCTTCCAGCTTGCCGATCATGTCGAGGTGACCGCCGCTTCGCTGAAGAACGGCCTGCTGCACATCGACCTTCTGCGCAATATTCCCGAGGCCATGAAGCCCCGCAAGATTACAATTGCCGCAGAACCGGTCGAGGCTCCGAAGGCCATCGAAGCGCAGATCATCAACGGCTAATCAGATCCTTATCGGATAAAACGAACGGCGCTCCATCGGGGCGCCGTTTTTGTTGTTGCTTAGGCCGGGCTGCCGGCCTCTTTCATCTCTTTTTCCGTTGCGCGGCGGGCCGCGGCGGCGGCGTATTTCTGGGCAATGACGGCGCAGACCATCAGCTGGATCTGGTGGAACAGCATCAGCGGCAGCACGATCGCGCCGATCGACTGGCCGGCGAAGATGACGTTCGCCATCGGTACGCCGCTTGCGAGGCTCTTCTTCGAGCCGCAGAAGGTGATGGTGATCTGGTCGGCCTTGTTGAAGCCCAGCCACCGGCTGCCGAACATCGTCAGCACCAGGACAATTGCCAGCAGAACCATGTCGGCGGCGATGACGACGGCGATATTGGCGATCGAGAAGGTGTGCCACAGGCCCTCGACCACCGCCGTGCTGAAGGCAAGATAGACGACCATCAGGATCGAGCCGCGGTCGACAGGCATCAGGATTTTCTTCTTGGCGCGAATCCAGTCGCCGATCCAGGGCTGCAGGACCTGGCCGATGATGAAGGGGGCAAGCAGCTGCAGCAGGATCTGCTCTAATGCGTCGAAGGAGAAGCCGCCATGGCCGCCGACGGAAAACAGCAGGCCGACGAGCAGCGGCGTCAGGAACATGCCGAAGATGTTGGATGCAGAGGCCGAGCAGATGGCGGCGGGCACATTGCCGCCCGCCATCGAGGTGAAGGCGATCGACGACTGCACCGTGGACGGCAGGACGCAGAGGAAGAGGATGCCGAGATAAAGCGGCTGCGGCAGGATCGTGTCGGGGATCAGCCCGAGCGCCATGCCGAGCAGCGGGAAGATGCCGAAGGTCGTC
Organism: Rhizobium indicum; assembly: GCF_005862305.2. NCBI lineage: Bacteria > Pseudomonadati > Pseudomonadota > Alphaproteobacteria > Hyphomicrobiales > Rhizobiaceae > Rhizobium > Rhizobium indicum. The sequence continues at coordinate 3,439,389 of NZ_CP054021.1, forward strand.
AGCAGGATGACGATATGCAGGCGCCAGTGCAGCAGGCCTGATATGACCACGTCGCGCGACAGGCGGGCGCCATGCAGGAAAAACAGCAGCGCGATAGCAAGATCGGTGGCGATGCCGAAATAATCCGCGAACGTGCCGCGCGCCGGCAGCAACGAGGCAAGGATGACGGTGCAGACGAGCAGGATGGTGAATGTATCGGGCAGAAAGCGGCGCATGGCGGTCTCGCGGCTTGATAAAACAGTCATTGTTCTGTCGTCCATTATGATCCAGGATGCAAGAAATAACAGTTATTGAGAATCTGGATCATGCTGGACCTTTCGCAATTGCGCAGTTTCGTCGCCGTCGAACAGATGGGCAGTTTCACGCTCGCCGCCGAAAGGCTGGGCCTCGGGCAGTCGACGGTCAGTCAGCACATCCAGCGGCTGGAGGCAGCGCTCGGGCGCAGGCTGCTGGCACGCGATACGCATAAGGTGATGCTGACCGGCGATGGCGAGGCGCTGTTGTCGCATGCGCGCGCCATGCTTTCGATCGAGGGGCAGGTACAGTCGCTGTTTAAGAACAACAGCCTGCGCGGCAGCCTGCGGCTCGGCGTGTCGGAGGACTTCGTCACCAGCCAGCTGCCGGCGGTGCTGGAGGATTTCGTTCGTTCGCACCCTTCGGTCGACCTCGAACTGACAGTGGCGCTTTCCGGCGTTCTTTACGAGATGCAGGACAATGGCGAGATTGATCTGGTGCTCGCCAAGCGCCGGCTCGGCGATGCGCGCGGAAAGCTCGTCTATCGCGAGCCGCTCGTCTGGCTGGCGCGCGATCCCGAGCGTGTGCTTGCCTCCGGCCCTTTGCCGCTGATCGCCTTTCCGCCGCCGAGCGTGACACGAGTGATCGCGCTCGAAGCGCTCGGGCGAAACGGGGTGCCGTGGCGGATCGTCTGCACCTGCGGCAGCCTGAGCGGGCTGACGGCGGCGGCGCGGGCCGGAATGGGCGTGCTGGTGCAGCCACGCAGCATGGCGCCCTCAGGACTGAAGGAGATTGCGGTCGGAAAACTTCCGGCGCTGGAGGATGTGGAATTTGTGCTGGTGCCGCGCAAGGGAGCCGATCAGGCGCTGGTTTCAGCACTGTCGGAGGATATTCTGCAAAAGGTGAGGGGACTGAGGTCGGCGTGAGTCCTTGCCCGTCACCGAAAGGCCTGCCGGGCCGGCAAGCCTTTCGGGCAGGCGATCAGGCGGCCAGGCACTTCAAGAAGCCATCGACATCCGCTTCGGTGGTCGCGAAGCTGGTGACGAGGCGGATCAGGGTTTCGCTTTCGGAAACGAGTTCGGGCATTGCCGCCGGGACCGGCCATGCGTAAAATTTCGCGCCCCTTTCCTCCGCAGTTTTTGCGGCACTTTTGCTGACGACGGCAAAGACTTCGTTGGACGCGGTCGGCCAGGCGAGGCGGGCGGAGTTGCTCGTGCCGATACCGGCGCGCAGCCGGTCGGCCATGCCGTTCGAATGGCGGGCGAGATCGAGCCAGAGATCGTTTTTGAAATAGGCATCGAACTGGGCGGCGATGAAACGCGACTTGGAGAAGAGCTGGGCGGCGCGCTTGCGGATGAAAGGCATTTCCCGAGCCTGATCCGGATTGAAGAAGACGATCGCTTCAGCACACCAGCAGCCGTTCTTGGTGCCGCCGAAGGACAGCATGTCGACGCCGCGCTTCCAGGTCATTTCGGCCGGTGTGGCGCCGAGTGCGACCAGGGCGTTGGCGAAGCGGGCGCCGTCCATGTGGAGCGGCAGATTGCGCTTCCTTGATATGGCGGCGATCTCGCCGATCTCCGGCAAGGAGTAGACGGTGCCGATCTCGGTCGCCTGGGTGATGGTCACCGCGCTGGCGCGGCCGTGATGGACGGCATCCTCGGGAAAGCTTGCGATCTTCGCCGAAAGCTTTGCCGGATCGATCTTGCCGGCTTCGCCGTCAATGGCAACGAGGCGGGCGGCGCCGGAGAAAAATTCCGGCGCGCCGCATTCATCCTCGATCACATGGGCCTCCGAATGGCAGAAGGTGATGCCGCCGGGCCGCTGGACGCTTGCCAGCGATAGGGAGTTGGCGGCCGTGCCGGTGGCGACGAAGAAAACCGAAACCTCACGCTCGAAGATCTCGGAAAAACGGGCCTCGACCTTCCTGTCGAGATCGCCGGCGCCATAGGCCGCGGCAAAGCCGGTCGATTCCGTCAGCAGACGTTCGGCAATGGATTTGTGGGCGCCGGCCCAGTTATCGGAAGCAAAGAACATGGGGGAAACCGTGGGAAAGGAGGGGGTTGGCAAAGTCCGCAGCGGACATTACGCCAAAGCTTCACAGGATCAAGGTTGTCGCCTGCGACACATCACGGAAATTGAACTACGCAATCAATAAACAAAATAATACGTCTCGGCGTAATTTTATTTCGTCGCTGCAGCTGCTCAGGCAATCTTCCGTCGCAAATTGACGTTTTTTAACGGAGCGCTCTTGCAGAGCCGAATGCTTTCTGGCATAGAACTGATGAATTAGGACAGTGTTGCTGTCCTATTTTGGCCTTTATGACCGAAGAGGCGCCGAAAGCCCTGGAACAGACCGGCTTTCACGCTATAGTTCTTCCGAGCGTCAAGCCTCAAGGGCGGCGCGCGGAGGCGAATGGCAGGCGCGGAACGCGACGGTTTGCTTTCCTTTAAAAGCAGATGTCTGCGGCCGATCTTCACAATGCAACAGCGCTGTCATGCGCCGAACCTATCTTCGGGTTGCGGCGCGAGACGAAAAGCCGCCCGCGGCCCCGCGGGCTTCGACAGGAGGAAAGATGATGACGAAGACGCCATCCATGGAAGTTGACCGGTTTGCTGCTGCAGAGCTGCGCGCGACGGCCAATATCTCCAAATCCGCCTCCGGCCTGCCGAAGAAACAGGGCCTCTACGATCCGCGCAACGAACATGATGCCTGCGGCGTCGGCTTCGTCGCGCATATGAAGGGCCAGAAGTCGCACCAGATCGTCAAGGATGGCCTGTTCATTCTCGAGAACCTGACGCATCGCGGCGCCGTCGGCGCCGATCCGCTGATGGGTGACGGCGCCGGCATCCTGGTGCAGATCCCCGACCGTTTCTTCCGCGAGGAGATGGCCGAGCAGGGCATCACCCTGCCGCCGGTCGGCGAATATGGCGTCGGCCATATCTTCATGCCGCGCGATGAAAAGCAGATCGAGCACTTCAAGAAGGTGATCAAGGATGTCATCACCGAGGAAGGTCAGGTCTTCATCGGCTTCCGCGACGTGCCGGTCGACAATTCGTCGCTCTCCAAGGCGCCGGCCATTGCCGCCACCGAGCCGCATCATGTGCAGGTCTTCATCGGCGCCGGTGAGGATGCCGAAAACAACGACGAGTTCGAGCGCCGGCTGTTCACGCTGCGCAAGGTGATCTCCAACCGTATCTATGACGAGTTCGACGGCGAGGAGAGCAATTTCTATCCGGTGTCGCTGTCGTCGGCGACGGTGGTCTACAAGGGCATGTTCCTGGCTTATCAGGTCGGCGTCTATTACAAGGACCTGTCGGATCCGCGTTTTGAAAGCGCGGTCGCCCTGGTGCACCAGCGCTTCTCGACCAACACCTTCCCGTCATGGAAGCTCGCGCATCCCTACCGCATGGTCGCCCATAACGGCGAGATCAACACGCTGCGCGGCAACGTCAACTGGATGGCGGCGCGCCAGGCGTCGGTCTCCTCACCGCTGTTCGGCGAGGACATCTCCAAGCTCTGGCCGATCTCCTACGAGGGGCAGTCGGACACGGCCTGCTTTGACAACGCGCTCGAATTCCTGGTGCGCGGCGGTTATTCGATGGCGCATGCCGTGATGATGCTGATCCCGGAAGCCTGGGCCGGCAACCAGTCGATGGCGGCCGAACGCAAGGCCTTCTACGAATATCATGCGGCGCTGATGGAGCCCTGGGACGGGCCGGCTGCCGTCGCCTTCACCGACGGCAAGCAGATCGGCGCGACGCTCGACCGCAACGGCCTGCGGCCGGCGCGCTACCTCGTCACGAATGACGACCGCGTCATCATGGCGTCCGAAGCCGGCGTGCTGCCGGTTCCGGAGGAGAAGATCATCCAGAAGTGGCGCCTGCAGCCGGGCAAGATGCTGCTGATCGACATGGAACAAGGCCGCATCATTTCCGACGACGAGGTGAAGTCGCAACTGGCGACGGCGCATCCCTATCGCAGCTGGCTCAATCGCACCCAGCTCATCCTCGAAGACCTGAAGCCGGTGGAACCGCGGGCACTGCGCCGCGACGTCTCGCTGCTCGACCGCCAGCAGGCCTTCGGCTACACGCTCGAGGACACACGCATCCTGATGTCGCCGATGGCGACGACCGGCCAGGAAGCGATCGGCTCGATGGGCACGGATACGCCGATCTCGGCGATGTCGGAAAAGCCGAAGCTGCTCTACACCTATTTCAAGCAGAACTTCGCGCAGGTGACCAACCCGCCGATCGACCCGATCCGCGAGGAACTGGTCATGAGCCTGGTTTCCTTCATCGGGCCGCGGCCGAACATTCTCGACCATGAGGGGGCGGCCAACGCCAAGCGGCTCGAGGTTCGTCAGCCGATCCTGACCAATGGCGATCTCGAAAAGATCCGCTCGATCGGTCATACGGAAGACCGTTTCGACACCAAGACGCTCGATTTCACCTATGATATCGAGCGTGGTGCCGAAGGCATGCCCGAAATGCTCGACCGGCTCTGCGAGCGCGCGGAAGCGGCCGTCAAGGGCGGCTACAACATCATCGTGCTCTCCGACCGCCAGATCGGGCCGGACCGGATCGCGATTCCTGCTTTGCTCGCCACAGCTGCCGTGCATCACCATCTGATCCGCAAGGGGCTGCGCACCTCGGTCGGTCTCGTCGTCGAGACCGGAGAGCCGCGCGAAGTCCATCATTTCTGCCTGCTTGCCGGCTACGGCGCCGAGGCGATCAACCCCTATCTCGCCTTCGACACGCTGCTCGACATGCATGCCAAGGGCGAATTCCCGAAGGAAGTGGATGCTTCCGAAATCGTCTACCGCTACATCAAGGCGGTCGGCAAAGGCATCCTCAAGGTCATGTCGAAGATGGGCATCTCGACCTACCAGTCCTATTGTGGCGCGCAGATCTTCGATGCGATCGGCCTGCAGTCGGAACTGATCGACAAGTATTTCTTCGGAACCGCGACGATGATCGAAGGCGTCGGCCTCGAGGCGATCGCCGCGGAAACCGTCGCCCGCCATAATGCGGCCTTCGGCACCGATCCGCTTCTTGCCACGACGCTCGATATCGGCGGCGAATATGCCTACCGCATGCGCGGTGAAAGCCATGCCTGGACGCCGGATGCGGTCGCAGCCCTCCAGCATGCCGTGCGCGGCAATGCCGAGGACCGCTACCGCGAATTCGCCGACATGGTGAACAATTCGGCGCTGCGCATGAACACGATCCGCGGGCTCTTCAAGATGAAGAGCGCCGAGGCGCTCGGCCGTACGCCGGTATCGATCGACGAGGTCGAGCCGGCGGCCGATATCGTCAAGCGTTTCTCGACGGGGGCGATGTCCTTCGGATCGATTTCCAGGGAGGCGCATACGACACTGGCGATCGCCATGAACCGGATCGGCGGCAAGTCGAACACCGGCGAGGGCGGCGAAGAATCCGACCGCTATATACCGCTGGCCAATGGTTCGATGAACCCGGAGCGTTCGGCGATCAAGCAGATCGCCTCGGGCCGCTTCGGGGTGACCACCGAATATCTCGTCAATGCCGACGTGCTGCAGATCAAGGTGGCGCAGGGCGCCAAGCCTGGCGAAGGTGGCCAGCTGCCGGGTCACAAGGTTGACGCGACGGTTGCCAAGACCCGCCACTCGACACCGGGCGTCGGCTTGATTTCGCCGCCGCCGCACCACGACATCTATTCCATCGAAGATCTGGCGCAGCTGATCTACGATCTGAAGAACGTCAACCCGACTGCCGATGTTTCGGTCAAGCTGGTCTCGGAAGTCGGCGTCGGTACGGTCGCTGCCGGCGTCGCCAAGGCGCGCGCCGACCATATCACGGTCGCCGGCTTCGACGGCGGCACCGGTGCCTCACCGCTGACCTCGCTCAAACATGCCGGCAGCCCCTGGGAAATCGGCCTTGCCGAGACCCAGCAGACTCTGGTGCTGAACGGCTTGCGTTCGCGCGTCGCCCTGCAGGTGGACGGCGGCCTGAAGACCGGCCGCGACGTTATTATCGGAGCGCTGCTTGGAGCCGACGAGTTCGGCTTTGCCACCGCGCCGCTGATTGCCGCCGGCTGCATCATGATGCGCAAGTGCCATCTCAACACCTGTCCGGTGGGTGTGGCGACCCAGGATCCGGTGCTGCGCAAGCGCTTCAAGGGCGCGCCGGAGCACGTCATCAACTACTTCTTCTTCGTCGCCAACGAAGTGCGCGAAATCCTCGCCTCGCTGGGCTTCACCCGGCTCGACCAGATCATCGGCGCCTCGGAGCTGCTGGAGAAGGACGAGATGCTGAACCACTGGAAGGCGAAGGGCCTCGACTTCAGCCGCATCTTCCACAAGGTCGACGCTCCCAAGGAAGAGACCTTCTGGACGAGCCGGCAGAAGCACCCGATCGACGACATTCTCGACCGCGTGCTGATCGAACAGGCGCAGCCGGCACTGACGGCCAAGACGCCCGTTGCCTTCGAGGTCGGCATCAAGAACGTCGACCGGTCGGTGGGCGCGATGCTTTCCGGCGAGGTCGCCAAGCGTTATCGCCATCGCGGTCTGAAGGAAGACACGATCAACGTGACGCTTCGCGGCACGGCGGGGCAGAGCTTCGGCGCCTTCCTGGCGCGCGGCGTCACCTTCAACCTGATCGGTGACGGCAACGACTATGTCGGCAAGGGCCTTTCGGGCGGCAAGATCATCATCAGGCCGCCGGAGAATTCGAGGATCGTCGCCGAGGACTCGATCATCGTCGGCAACACCGTGCTTTATGGTGCGACCGAGGGCGAATGCTACTTCCGCGGTGTGGCGGGCGAACGTTTCGCCGTGCGCAATTCGGGCGCGATCGCCATCGTCGAGGGTGTCGGCGACCATGGCTGCGAATACATGACCGGCGGCGTCGTCGTTGTGCTCGGCGCCACGGGCCGCAACTTCGCAGCCGGCATGTCCGGCGGTGTCGCCTACGTGCTCGATGAAACCGGTGATTTCGCCAGCCGCTGCAACATGGCAATGGTCGAGCTCGAGCCGGTGCCCGAGGAGGACGACATGCTGGAGAAGCTGCATCATCACGGCGGTGATCTCATGCACAAGGGACGCGTCGACGTCTCTGGCGACATGACGCGCCATGACGAGGAGCGCCTTTACCAGCTGATCTCCAACCATCTGCATTATACGGGCTCGGCCCGCGCCACTGAGATCCTCGACAACTGGGCCGATTACCGGCCGAAATTCCGCAAGGTCATGCCGGTCGAATACCGGCGTGCGCTCGAGGAAATGGAGCGCAGCCGGATGGGCATCGCCGCGGAATGAATTGCACCGGACATCCGTCACCTGACGACTGCAGGTGACGGGTGACGAAAATATCTCGATGACCCGTGACGATCACACCGACGGCGAAGGCTGTCCAGATCGCCCGGATGTCTTTCAGGGGATATGGTCCAATGACGGTCAAGACAAGCAACTTGCCCCGGGTACCGGGACTGACGATAGACAGATTGGCTGCGGTGAGGCGGTCATGAGGGTAAGGGACGAAGATATGGGTAAGGTAACAGGGTTTCTGGAAATCGACCGGCAGGTGGCAAAGTACCAGCCGGCGTCGGATCGTATCCGTCATTTCCGCGAGTTCACGATCCCGATGTCGGACCCGGAAGTGCAGAAACAGGCCGCGCGCTGCATGGACTGTGGCATCCCTTATTGCCACGGCCCGACCGGCTGTCCGGTTCACAACCAGATTCCCGATTGGAACGACCTCGTCTACAACAACAACTGGGAAGCGGCGATCCAGAACCTGCATTCGACCAACAACTTCCCTGAGTTCACCGGTCGCGTCTGCCCGGCGCCTTGCGAGGAAGCTTGCACGTTGAACCTCGAGGATGCGCCGGTCGCCATCAAGACGGTCGAGCAGGCGATCGCCGACAAGGCTTATGAACTCGGTTTCATCCGGCCGCAGCCGGCAACGGTCCATACCGGCAAGAAGGTCGCCGTCATCGGCTCCGGCCCCGCCGGCATGGCGGCCGCCCAGCAGCTCGGCCGCGCCGGCCACGAGGTGCATCTCTATGAGCGCGAGACCAAGCCGGGCGGACTGCTGCGGTACGGCATTCCCGACTTCAAAATGGAGAAGAACTTCATCGACCGTCGCGTCGAGCAGATGAAGGGTGAGGGCGTCACCTTCCATTGCGGCGTCAATATCGGCGTCGACGTCAAGGTCGAGCAGTTGCTCGCCGATCACGACGCCGTGCTTTACTGCGGCGGCTCCGAGACGCCGCGCGAGGCGGGCATTCCGGGCACCGACCTTGCGGGCGTGCATGATGCGATGCCCTATCTGGTGCAGCAGAACCGCCGCGTCGGGCGCGAGAACATCGACAGCGTCGGCTGGCCGTCGGACCCGATCCTTGCCGGCGCCAAACATATCGTCGTCGTCGGCGGCGGGGATACGGCTTCGGACTGCGTCGGCACGGCCTTCCGCCAGGGCGCCGTCAGGGTCACCCAGCTCGACATCCGGCCGCAGCCGCCGGAGAAGGAAGACAAGCTTGCCGTCTGGCCCTTCTGGGCGACGAAGATGCGCACCTCTTCCTCGCAGGCCGAGGGCGCCGTGCGTGAATTCCAGGTGGCCACTCTTGAATTCGTCGGCGAAGACGGTGTGCTGACCGGCGTCAAGTGCTGCGAGGTCGACGAACGCCGGCGGCCGGTTCCAGGCACGGAATTCGTCATCCGGGCCGATCTCGCCTTCATCGCCATCGGTTTCCGCGGGCCGTTCACCGGCAGCGTGCTGAAGGAGCTCGACGGCAAGCTGACGCTCAACACCGATAAGCGCGGCTCGACCAACGTCGTCGCCAACGACCGCGACTACAAGACTTCGGTCGACAAGTTCTGGACGGCGGGCGACGTGCGCCGCGGCCAATCGCTGGTGGTCTGGGCGATCCGTGAAGGCCGCCAGGCTGCGCGCGCCATCGACGAGGAATTGATGGGCTCGACCGTTCTGCCGAACTGACCGCCAGCCGCACACCTGCCCGAAGACCACGAACTCCGCCCCTCCGGCGGAGTTTTTTCATGGTGCACAGCGCTGTAGTGCGACCGCTTGACGCGGAGGCTCTGCGCCGCAAGCCCCAGGCAATGCCGGGAAGCGAGATTTTCCGCCGGACGCGGGCTCAGAAGGAGCCGGCGGCGACCGAAGCGGAGGTGCCCTGCCGTTTTGGCCACAGCACATTTCACCATCGGTCGCGACGCAAGGCCGCGAATGATCGACAAGGATTTTCAAATGGTTTCCGCACTTGACAGCACACGGCTGGTTTCGGCCCAATATGCCCTGAAAAACCTTCGCGGCTCCGATGACAGCGCGCAGGATACGCAGAGTTCATCGGCTGCCAGCATTCTGAGCAGCTACGGGCTCGATCCGAGCTCTTCCTCGCTTCTTTCCAACCAGGCCCTTTCTGGGCTGCTCGACAGGCTTTCGGCCCAAAGCGACACGTCGGACGAGTCCGACACGACGGGTGACGGCGCCGACGTCACCAGCGCCTCGTTCATGTCGATGCTGAAGCAGCAGCTGCAGGATGCGGCTGCGGCCGAAGGCGAGAGCGGCAAGGCCCATGACATGCTGGCCGCCCTCGAAGCGGGTACGCTCACCATCACCGATCCGACACAGGGCGTATCTATAACCGCCTGGGATGTCGACGATCCCGACGAGGCGGACACCGAGAGCAAGGCCGGCAAGGATATCGACGTCAGCGGCTGGAGCGACTTCCTCGACGCGCATCTGGAGCGCGGCGCCGATGGCGCCTTCGTCAAGGAAAACGGCAGTTATGTCGACCAGACGAACGACAGCAACGCTTTCTTCGGCCTGATCGGCTCGAACTATTATTATCTGAGCTGGCCGCAGGCGACGTCCGCATAAACTGCGTGAAGCAAAAGGGCGCCTCGGGCGGCCTTTTCATTTGACCGAGACTTCGGCCGGCGCCTTAACCGCCGGCAGGCGGTAGTCATCGACGCGGCCTGGAGGTGCTGGCGTCATTTCGCCCTGCTCGACCAGGAGATCGCGCGGCGAGCGCGTCAAAGTCATCGGTGGCGGCCTGGCACCGAGAAGCTCGGCGCCGCCGTCGAGATTGGGATCGGAGAGACTGATCGGCACGGTATGTTCGACCGGATTGGTGGGAAGGCCGAGACCGGGCAGATTGCTGGAGTCGAGGCGGACCAGATCGGGGCTTGCCTGCGTGCCGAGCAGACGCCGCGCCGGTTTTTCCACATAGAAGGCGAGCTTGCGCCGGCCGGCCTGCGTAAGGTTGATGCCATCGGAGGTGCGCAGGCGCACCTGCTGGCCGTTCACATCCGAACCGGTGACGATGAAGTTGCCGTTTTCGTCGACGAAACCATCCCAGATATCGACGAATTCACCGCCGATGCTTTCGACCTGGTTGCGATAGAGCTGGTTCATCTGGACGGCATCGGCCGTCATCGAATCGGATTCGAAGGCGGGAAGACCGACCCAGAGCAGCGGGATCTTGCGGTCGGTGACCTCCTTGCCGAAGGAAAGCACGCGGCGGCGGTATTCGGTGAACCAGCCATCGGTGCGGAATTTTTCCTTGGCGGTGTCGGTCACCATCTGCTGGCGGTCGTTGGCGCCGATCATGACGACGACCATTGCCGGCTTCAGCTCGTCGATCATCTTCGGCAGCTGTTCCGGCCAGTCGTAATAATCGTCGCGGACAAGGCCTGAGGAGACGTTGCCGCGGGCTTCGACGACGACACCCGGCGAGGTCTCGAAGGCGGCGGTGAGGCCGTCGCCAAGGCCGCTGGCCAGGAAATCGCCGACGATCAGGATCTTTCGGGCGTCGCCGAGCTTCTGTACGGCCGGCTCCTCCTCCTGTACGGGAGCGCGGACCGGCGGTGCAGTGCGGGTATTGACTATGGCTTTCTGCGCCGGCGGGCGTTTGCGCTGCTGGCGTCTCGGCTGCTGCACGTCAGGGGCCTGCGGGCCGTCGTCGAGATAGCGTCGGCCAAGGAAGAAATCGAAGATCGACCGGCGCTGATACCGCTGCTCTTGGGCTTCGGCGACATGCACCGGCGCAAAAGCGCCAAGGCACAGCGAAGCCGCCGCCAAGGCGAGCACGAGCCAACGGATTTTACAGGTCCGATCAATTTTCTTCGTCATGGGCAGTTCCGCATCTGCCGGCATCTTGCACGCAGGGCAGGCCAGCGTCCACTCCCACTGATATCTAGGTCACGGTTCTGCCGCTTCCAATGCGGGTTCGCCAAAACCGTGCGGCAGGAGACGGGGCGACCTGCATGAGACAAAGACTTGAAGCGCCCTGCATGATTCCCGAACCGATGCAAACTCTAGCGGCGCAGTGCGTTCAGAAGCGGCAACGAGGGCTCGCCGTCCGGCTGCATGCCGATGCGCGACTGCACGGCTGATATCGCCGCCTTCGAACCCGAGCCGAAATTGCCGTCCACCTCGCCATTGTAATAGCCGAGCGTCTTCAAACGGGTCTGCAGCTCGAATTTCTCGGTAATGTCGAGTGCGCCGTTCGGGCGCGGCCAACGCTGCTGCATACCGCCGTAGCCGGCGATCTGGTCGGCCAGCAGGCCGACGGCAAGCGCGTAGCTGTCCGAGGCATTGTAGTTCTTGATGGTGAAGAAGTTGGCGGTCATCAGGAAGCCTGGGCCGCCAGCTCCGGCCGGCATCTTCAGCACGGCTTTGGTAGCGCTCTCGCGGAAGGCCTTGCCGTTCGGGCGTGTCAGGCCGAGTGCCGCCCATTGGGCCAATGTATGGGTCTTGCCGGCCTGCTTGGCGGCCGCTGCGGGAACGACGACCTCATAGCCCCAGGTCTTGCCGGTATCCCAGCCGTTCTTCATCAGGAGATTGGCCGAGGTCGCCAGCGCGTCGGGGATCGAGTTCCAGATATCGCGATAGCCGTTGCCGTCGGCATCGATGGCATAAAGCAGGTAGCTTGTCGGAATGAACTGAGTGTGGCCCATCGCGCCGGCCCAGGAGCCGGTCATCTCGCGTGCCGGCACATCGCCGTTCTGCAGGATCTTCAGCGCGGCGACCAGCTGTTTCTTGGCGAATTTGGCGCGGCTCGGATCGGCATAGGCAAGCGTTGCCAGGGCGCGTGGCACGTAGTGCAGCCGGTCGTCCTTGTCGAGGACTGCGCCGTAATTCGATTCCATCGACCAGATGGCCAGCAGAATGGTCTTGTCGACCCCGAAGCGCTGCTCGATCGCAGCGAGCGTCCTTGCGTGCTTGGCGGCCATCTCGCGGCCGATCTTGACCGTATAGGGGTTGACGCGGGAATCGACATAGTCCCAGATCTTCGAGGTGAATTCCGGCTGGTAGGCCGCCTTTTCGAGCACGGTCGGATCGGGCTCGCTCACCCCGGAAAAGGCCTTTTGATAGGTTGCCTTACTGATGCCACTCTGAGCGGCAGTCTGGTAAAAATCCGCGATCCATTTCTGGAAGCGGGAATCAGCTTGCGCGTTGTCGGGGACCAGTGCCACCTGGACGGCGACAACGAGGGCGAGAGCAAGACCACGAAGGGAGTTTTTGTGATTCTGGGTCATCGACAGTCGTATCCGTCATCTTTAGTTTCTGGTGCAGCGGGGCATCATTTCCGCCCAGACCCGAGACTACAGGAACGGAGTCAACAAATTCTTTACCATGGCGGCCCGCTGCAGTCACCATTTGCAAAACAGTAGCAATTCTATACTAGTTAAAGCTAAAAAGCTCTATTTCCAAAGCGATATGATCGAAGCAGGAGGCCGGGTGTGGCTCAACACAACAAAGTTCGTAAAGCAGTATTTCCGGTTGCCGGGTTGGGAACGCGATTCCTGCCGGCGACAAAGGCTGTTCCGAAGGAAATGTTGACCGTCGTCGACAAGCCAATCATTCAATATGTCGTCGATGAGGCGATCGAAGCCGGGATCGAACATCTCGTCTTCGTCACCGGACGCAACAAGCACGTCATCGAAGATTATTTCGACATTCATTTCGAGCTGGAACAGACGCTGCGCGAACGCGCCAAGAAGGCGGAGATTACCCTTCTCGCCCAGCAATTGCCGAAGGCCGGCACGGTGAGCTTCACCCGCCAGCAGGAGCCGCTCGGCCTCGGCCACGCCGTGTGGTGCGCGCGTGAGATCGTCGGCGACGAGCCCTTCGCACTGTTGCTGCCCGATATGATCATGAAGGGTGACAAGGGCTGCATGAAGGGCATGATTGACCTCTATGCCCAGAGCGGCGGCAATATCATCGCCGTCGAGGAATGCGCACCGGATCAGGCGCATAAATACGGCATCGTCGGCGTCGGCGAGGCGATCGGCGACGGCTTCCGCATCACCGGCATGGTGGAAAAGCCTGCCAAGGGAACGGCGCCTTCCAACTTCTTCATCAACGGCCGCTATATCCTGCAGCCTGAGATCTTCAAGATCCTCGAAACCCAGGAGCGCGGCGCCGGCAACGAGATCCAGCTCACCGACGGCATGCTGAAGCTGCTGAAGGAACAGGATTTCGCCGGTTACCACTTCCGCGGCGCGACCTACGACTGCGGCGCCAAGGACGGCTTCATCCTGGCGAACGTCGCCTTCGCCCTCGAACGCGCCGATATCCGCCCCTCCGTCGAAGGCGGCTTCAGGGAACTGCTGGCCGGCCTGAAATAAGTTGCAGATTCAACGCGATAAAGCGCCGCGTGTCCTAACGGATGCGCGGCGCTCTATTTTCCGAGATTCTTAGCGTTTCAGCTTGAGACCGACGCCGGCTCGCCATTGCTGCGAATCGGTGCCTTCCTTGCGCGTCGTCAGCTCGTAGCCGAGCGTGCTGGTCAGATCGAGATAGCGGTTGATGTTCCAGGTCAGGCCGGTCGCGGCGGTATAGACGAGCTCGTCGTTGATGGTGCTGTCCGTGGGATAATCGCGCCATATGACCCCGCCGATCATCGTCCCGACCAGGTTGTCGCGCAGCTGGTGGGTGACCGTCGTCGTCAGCGCGTGCGAGACGTAGCCGCTTTCGCCTGCCGTGGTCGAGGGTTGGATGCTCGTCTGCAGGTCGAGATTGACATCGGTGCCGCGGATCGGCGACCAGAGCAGGCTCGCATCGAGCGTGGCTGTATCGATCGAGGACAGCCGGCTGTCTTCGAAATCCGCCATCTCGTAGCCGAGGCCGACTTCACCCTTCAGCTTTTCGCCGAGATCGACCTCGACGCCTGCCTTGGCGCCATAGCTATGGCCGGAGCGCTCGTAACCGGCAGAGTCGCGGGTTTCGTCATAGACCGAACGGCCGATCGTCGCCTCGATGAAGGGAATGAGCGCGGGAGACAGCTCGTAGCCGACGCGGCCGCGCAGCGTACCCGTCGTCTGGTTGCGATCGCTGAGGGCGACGGTGGTGCCGTTCGCAAGCTTGGCATCCGAATAGATCGAGCGGGTCAGTGCCAGTGCCGTCGTGCCGCGCAGGATGCCGAAATCGCGTTGGACGGAGGCGCCGGCCGAAATTTCCTGCACGTCCGACTGCTGTGCGGCGTCGGCGATGGCGTCGGGATCATCCGTATCCTCACGGTAGAAATTATAGCCAGCGGTGAGGTGCGCGGTCGTATCGTCGGGAAGATCCAGCCTGAGATCGCCGTTGACTTTAAAGGAAGGCTGCTCCTCGCCCTCGCCGCTGATATTCCTCTGCCAGGCACCTTCCGAGGTGACGGTCAGCTGGTGCCGACCCCAGTCGGAAGTCAGTGTCGCTGCGGCATCCGTTTCGAGAAAGGCGCGCCGCTGCCTGGTATTGCCGTCCTTGGTGGTCTCGGTGTTGATGCTCTGGGTGACGCTCGGGCGGAGCACGAAAGTGCCAATCGGGATTCCCGGCGTTTCCTCTGTCGAGGCGCTATCGGCAGCCCTGCGGCGCGGCAGCGTCTCGTCGCTCGGCGCCTCGCGGGTGTTCAGCCGGCGTATGTCTTCGTCGAGGATGGAGCCGGTAATGTCGTCGCCGGCTTGCGCATCCGGTATGGCGGGCCGCTGCTGGGCATCGTCCGCGTTCGCGGTCGCGCCGTTTGCCGTAGGCGCAATGGTATCGCCGGTCTCGTCATCGAAACCGGCGGCGGATGCGGCATTGTTGGTGGCGCGGTTATCCTGGGAGGCGGCGGAGCGGCTGTTTGCCGGCTGTGTCGAGGCGGACTGCGCGAAGGCTGCCGTCTGGCTGAGAAGCAGACCACCGACCACTGCAAAAGAGACGGCACGGCTCATGGCGCGGAGCGGCGTCACACTGCTCGTCTGTTTTGGCTGGCCCATGCAATTCGCGCCTGACATGCTTTCGGTTCTTACCCAAAGGTAAAGCCTCGTGGTTAATCATTCGTTGCTGTCGGCGGGCGCTGTTCACAATTCGGAAAGAGTGCGGGGTGGACTTGGAAAGTGAAAAGGTCTAACGCAACTTCATGAACAGAAGAGCGATCAACCTCGTTGAAAACAGCGTGCTCGAGTCGGCAAAACGCACGATAGAGACCGAAAGACGCGGTCTTGAAGCGCTCGAACAAGCTTTTGACAATGGATTGGCCGGCCCTTTCACACGGGCCGTCGAAGTCATCGGCGACATCTCCGGACGTGTGATTGTCACCGGCGTCGGCAAGAGTGGGCATATCGGCGCCAAGCTCGCGGCGACATTCGCTTCGACCGGAACACCCGCCTTTTTCGTGCATGCGGCGGAAGCCAATCACGGCGATCTCGGCATGATCGAGCGTGATGACGTTGTGCTGGCGATTTCGAAAGGCGGCGAGAGCGCCGAACTCAAGAGCATCATTTCCTTCACGCGGCGCTTCTCCATTCCGCTGATCGCGATCACCTGCAGCGAAGGCTCCTCGCTCGCCGCCGCCGCCGATATCGTCCTTCTGATGCCGAACGAACAGGAAGCCTGCCCCAATGGGCTGGCGCCGACGACCTCGACGCTGATGCAGCTTGCAATCGGCGACGCGCTGGCGGTGGCGCTGTTGGAGGCGCGCGGCTTTACCGCCACGGATTTCCACGTCTTCCATCCGGGCGGCAAGCTGGGCGCGAGCCTGATGCATGTCGCCGATATCATGCACACCGGCGAGCGGCTGCCGCTCGTTGCCAAGGGCACACCGATGCCGGAGGCCATCACGGTCCTGTCGCGCAAGCATTTCGGCTGCGTCGGCGTGCTTGATGAGGATGGGCGGCTCTGTGGTATCGTCACCGAAGGCGACATGGCGCGCAACCTGACGCGCAATCTTGCCGAGCTTGCCGTCGACGACATCATGACGCGGACGCCGAAGACGGTGAAGCAGACGGTGCTGGCGACCGCAGCCCTGGCGCTGCTCAACCAGCATCACATCGGCGCGCTGATCGTCATCGACGACGACAGCCGGCCGGTCGGGCTGGTGCATTTCCACGACCTGCTGCGGATCGGCGTCGCCTGATCAGGTTCGTTTGATCAGCGTTATTTGATCAGACGGGCTCGACCGTCAGGTCGCGGCCATTGCTCGAAACCACCTTCACCTGCGTTCCGACGGGCAGGTCAGGCCCCATCACCTGCCATAGCGTATCGTCGAGGCGGATGCGGCCGCGGCCCTCGCGGATCGGTTCGTGCAGGGTCGCCGTGCGGCCGACGAGGCTGGCGCCGCGCTGATTGAGAAAGGGCTCGTCGGTGGTCGCATTGCGCAGGGTCAGCCGGCGGCCGGCGAAGGTCGTGGCAACGGCGAGAAGCGCAAAAAGGATCGCCTGCAACTCCCAGACCCAGAAGGCGCTGTCCCAAAAGAGCAGCGACAGCGCGCCGACGATCAGGGCGGCAAGGCCGATCCAGACCAGGAAGAAGCCGGGAACGATCATTTCCGCGGCGAGCAGCACGAGGCCCGCGACCCACCAGCTCCACGGACCGAGTTCGGCGACGATCTTCGCCAGCATGGCTTAACGCTCCTGCTCGGGATTGAAAGGATTGGGGGTCGACGGATTGATCGGTGGCGTCGAGCGCGCCGGTGCGGGGCGCGGACGCGGCGGTACCGGCAGCGGTGTTGACGGGCTGTTGCCGGCATCGCCGAAGACCTCGCGGGCAATGGCGCCGATACCACCGAGCGAACTCAGGATGGAAGAGGCTTCCATCGGCATCATCACGATCTTGGAATTGGGCGCCGAACCGATCGAGGTGAGCGCCTCGGTATATTTCTGGGCAACGAAATAGTTGATCGCCTGAATGTCGCCAGCGGCGATGGCTTCAGAGACCATCTTCGTCGCCTTGGCCTCGGCCTCGGCCAGGCGTTCGCGGGCTTCGGCGTTGCGGAAGGCGGCTTCGCGCTGGCCTTCGGCCTGCAGGATGGCGGATTGCTTGGCGCCTTCGGCCCTCAGAATCTGTGCGTTGCGCGAGCCTTCGGCCTCCAGCACCTGGGCGCGTTTCTCGCGCTCGGCCTTCATCTGGCGGGCCATCGCATCGACGAGGTCGCGCGGCGGCTGAATGTCCTTGATCTCGACGCGGGTGACCTTGATACCCCAGGGATGCACGGCCTCGTCGACGACGCGCAGCAGCCGGTCGTTGATCGCATCGCGGTTGGAGAGCAGTTCATCAAGATCCATCGAACCCATGACCGAGCGGATGTTGGTCATGGTGAGATTGAGGATGGCGTTTTCGAGGTTGGAGACCTGATAGGCAGCCTGGGCGGCGTTCAGCACCTGATAGAAAGAGACGGCATCGGCCGAAACCGAGGCATTGTCCTTGGTGATCACCTCCTGGGTCGGCACGTTCAGCACCTGCTCCATGACGTTCAACTTGGCGCCGACGCGCTCGATGAAGGGGGTGATGAGGTTGAGGCCTGGCTCCAGCGTGCGGGTATAACGCCCGAAGCGCTCGATCGTATAGCGGTAGCCCTGCGGCACGGTCTTGATCCCGGCAAAGAGTACCAGGATGACGAAGATGACCAGTACGATCACGACGATGTCGAAGCCGCCGAACAGCATGAAAAATTCCTCCTATCGGCGCATTCGCGCCCACCTACACCACTGATGTGGTGAGTTAGCATGTTCTTTGCGAGGAGGAAATGACGCACGGCTGCCGCACCTTCCAAGCGAAAGGACGGTAAGGTCCGTCGGGTCGTCGCCGACTATCCGTGCGGTGTAAATTTCTGAAGATGGTTTCTTAGATCCAGCCCTGCAATTCGCGGCGGACGACCTTTTCCAGCACCTTCATGCCGTCCTCGCCATCGTTGAGGCAGGGGATATGCGCGAACTTCTCGCCGCCGTTTTCGTGGAAGGAGTGGGCGGCCTGTTCGGCGATCTCCTCCAGCGTCTCCAGACAGTCGGAGACGAATCCGGGATTGATGACGGCGATGCGTTTGACGCCGTCCTTGGCGAGTTTCTCAACGGTCTTGTCGGTATAGGGCTGCAGCCATTCCTCCGGCCCGAAGCGGGACTGGAAGGTCACCATGAAGTTTTCTTTGGTGAGCCCGAGCCTCTCGCGCAGCAGCCGGCCGGTCTTCTGGCATTGACAGTAATAGGGATCGCCTTGCTTGAAATAGGACATCGGTATGCCGTGGAAGGAGGCGAGCAGCATCTCGGGCTTCCAGTCGAGGGTCGAAAGATGCCTTTCGACGGATGCGGCGAGCGCTTCGATATAGGTCTCGTCGTCATGATAGGCGGGAACGGTGCGCAGCGCCGGCTGCCAGCGCATTGAGAGCAGCTTCTGGAAGGCCTTGTCGTTGACGGTGGCGGTCGTCGCCGCCGCATATTGCGGATAGAGCGGGAAGAGCACGATCCGGTCGCAGCCTTCTTCTTTCAGCGCGTCGATGCGCGAGGCGATCGACGGCGTGCCGTAGCGCATCGCCCAGTCGACCTTGACGCTATCAAGATCCTTCAGGCGCTCGGCCATCAGTTCCGACTGGTTGCGGGTGTAGGTGCGCAGATAACTTTCGTTCCTCTCCTTGTTCCAGATCAACTCATAGGCCTTACCGACCTTTTGCGGGCGGGTGTTGAGGACGATGCCGAACAGGATCGGATACCACTTCCAGGGCGACCATTCGATGACGCGGCGATCGGTCAGGAATTCCCTGAGGTAACGGCGCATCGAGGTATAATCGGTGCCATCAGGCGTGCCGAGATTGACCAGCAGAACACCGACCTTGCCAAATTTGACGGCCGGATGGTCGGCCGGGCGGAGTGAAATATCTGCTGTCATTCTGACCCCAAAGCTCTTTCTGTCTCTTCGGCTCATACGCAGCCTGGAGATCGTGGTTCACCCTATAGAAAGAAAAGCCGGCCCGGGAAACCCCGGACCGGCCATTGGCATCGGGACAAATCGTCTTACTTGGCAGGGACCTCGATCTCCTTGCCGACCGTCAGGTGACGCGGGTTCGGCTTGCCATTGGCATCCGAAAGCTTCCGCCACAGCGTGCCGTCGCCATAGAAGGTCACTGCGAGATCCCAGAAGGTGTCGCCCGCGGCGATGACGTGGGTGGAAGGCGTCGTCGCGGCAGGTGTGGAGGCTGCCGGTGCGGGTGCCGGTTCCGCAGCGGGTGCGGGTGTTGCTGGCGCCGGTGCCGCGGGTGCAGGAGTCGGTTCTGCAGGTGCCGCCGGCGCGGGAGCCGGTGCTGCTGGGGCCGGGGCAGCGGGTGCGGGAGCCGGCTCGGTGGATGGGGCGGGAGCAGCCGGTGCAGGGCTGGGTTCGGCAGAGGGAGCCGGAGCAGGCGCTGCCTGCGCCAGTTCCGTGACGCGGCCGTCCGTGTAGGGCTTGTAAGGCGAATGCGCGGCGACATATTCGGCGGTCACGTCGGCAAGATCCGGACCATAGTCATAGGCGTTCTGGCCGTCCTTGAAGATCGAATAGCCATCGCCGCCGGCCCGCATGAAGTTGTTGGTGGCGACTTTGTAGGTCTTGGCGGGATCGATCGAAGCGAAATTGTCGCCGTCCTTCACCTGAACATCGCTGACGCGGCTGCCGACGGGTTTCGACTGGTCGAAGGAGAACTTCAGGCCGGCGACCTGCGGAAAGCGCCCGGCGCCCTGGTCGATCTGGCTGACGCCGTTTTCGAGCGCCTTGACGATGTCTGCGCCGCTCAGCTCAAACGTCGCGAGCGTGTTCTGGAAAGGCAGGACGGTGATGACCTCGCCCTGGGTGATCTCGCCTCCGTCGATCGAAGCACGCAGGCCGCCGCCGTTCTGAACAGCGATGGTGACGCCCTGGTTTTTGGTGCGATCGAGCATGGCGTCGGCCACAAGGTTGCCCATCGAGCACTCCTTGACGCGGCAGACCTTGCGGTCGCCTTCGATCGGGCTTTCCGAGGAGCCGATCACCTTTTTGCGCAGGTCCTCGATCGGTTTTGCCAGTTCGGCGATACGGGCGATGACGGCCGGATCGGGCGTGAAGGTGGAATCGATCAGGATCGGATCGCCCTTGGCATCCTTGACGACGCCGCTATCGTCGAAATTGACGACGAGATCGCCGAGATACTTGCTGTAGGAGGCGGCCTGGACGACCGGTACCTTGTAGCCACCGGGATTGTCGACCATCGTCGGGTAGGGGCCTTCAGCCTTCGGGTCGGTGTTGGAGAGCAGGCTGTGGGAATGGCCGCCGACGACGATATCGACATCCGGGATCTTGGCGATCAGGGCGAGATCGCGGGGATAACCGACATGGGTCAGCGCGATGATCTTGTTGACGCCCTGGCCCTTCAGATCCTGAATGGCCGCTGTGATGGTCTCAACGTCATCGGCGATCGTGACGTTCGGGCCGGGGGAGGAAAGCTCTGCCGTATCATTGGTGACGGCGCCGACGATGCCGATCTTCTGGCCGCCGACATCGAGCACCAGCGACGGCTTGATGCGGTCACCGAGCTTGGAGGCGGCCGTCGCCTTGACGTTCGCGGTCACGACAGGGAACTGGACCTTGTCGAGGAAGGTCGCGAGCCCGTCCTCGCTGTCGTCGAATTCATGGTTGCCGACGGTCATGGCGTCGAACTTCATCAGGTTGAGGAATTCGGCTTCGGCTGCCCCCTTGTAGGTCGTGTAGAAGAGCGAGCCCTGGAAATTGTCGCCGGCATTGAGGAGGACGACGTTCTTGCCGGATAGCGCCTGACGGCGCTGGTCGATCGCGGTCTTCAGGCGGGCAGCACCACCGAAGCATTCCTTCTTGCCTTCCTCCTCGGCCGAGCAGGTGGAGTCGAACTTGTTGATCGATTCGATGCGCGAATGGAAATCGTTGATATGAAGAATATTGAGTTCGTAATCCGCAAAGGCGGCGCCCGCGCTGAGCGCCAGCATGGACGCGGTCAAAAGACCGAAGCTGAAAGACTTCGTCATCCTTGTTCTCCTGATTGAGGCGAAAGATCCCCCTGATCCCTCGCCGATCCCTTTCATTATGCGCCGGGGCGGTTTCCCGGCCTGCGGATGTTCCATCAGACGATGCACGACCGCAAGAGAAAGCTGGGCCAGGCGGGACGCTTTCCAAGGGGGCCGGGTAAAAAAGCCGGGTTCCTATCCCCGGCATTCGCCGTCGGCGGTGTTTCGATAGAGTTCGTGCACGGCCTCCGCAATATTCGGGACTATGGCGAGCGCGACGATCAAGCAGAGAAGGGAAACGAGGCGATGAAAGCGCCGGCCGGCCCGATAGGCAAGGAGCGCGCCTGCACCATAGATCAGGACTGCCGGCACGGCGAAGATCAGCACCTGCAGCGGCCCGTCGCAATCGGGAGCGGCGATGCCCTGGGCACGATATTCGTTGGCCGGTGAAACGACCGCAAGCGCCGCAAGCGGCAATGCAAGCAGCAGGATGAGATAAGAGGCGAAGGCCCGCATGGTGTGCCTAGCCTATCGCCTCATCTTTCAGCCGCGGCGGGAAAGCGTGAACTGCGCGCCGGAATCGGAGGTGCAATTGAGCTGGCTCGGGTTGACGAGGGCGCAATTGACCTTTGACTGGGTCTTGCGCACCAGCGAGGTCATGTTGATCTCCACCAGGGTCGGTGAGGTGTTGATATAGGTGCCCGAGGCAAGAAGCTGGTTGCTGTCGGTCGTGCGGGTGGTGAAACTACCGCCCTGGAAGGTGGAAACGATGCCGTTCGGATCGCTCCAGTTGCCTTCGACGCCGGTGGCGGCGGGCGCGGTTGCAACCGGCAAGCGACGCGGCTCTGATGAAACGCAGGCGGCAAGAGCGGCCGCTGCACCGACAAGAACAAGACCAGTTCTGATTTTCATAAGGCTTCTCCCGGCGAATCGGCGCGGCGGACAGCCGCCAAGTTCGGGCAAAACATGGCGCGCGCCCGGCACGAAGGCAAGCCTTGGAGGGGTGGCGGGCGGCAATTATACAGCCGGCGTTACAAAAATGCCCGCCTTGCGGCGGGCATTGTCAAAGCCGTGCAGGCGTCCTCAGCGAACGAGAATGTTCCTGAACTGCCACGGATCCTTGGTGTCGATATCCTCCGGGAAGAGGCCCGGACGACCGTCGAGCGGGGTCCAGTCGGTGTAGTGGCCTTCGACCGGGCCGAGATAGGGCATCTGCACTTCGAGGCAGCGCTTGTAATCGATCTCGTCGGCTTCGACGATGCCGGCATTCGGGTTTTCCAGCGCCCAGACCATGCCGGCGAGGACGGCGGAGGTCACCTGCAGGCCGGTGGCGTTCTGGTAGGGCGCGATGCGGCGGGTTTCTTCCAGTGACAGGCGCGAGCCATACCAGTAGGCATTCTTCTCATGGCCGTAGAGCAGGACGCCGAGTTCGTCGATGCCGTCCTCCAGCTCGTCCTCGTCGAGAACGTGATGGACCGGCTGCGGCGTGCCGCCATTGCCGAACATCTCATGCAGCGAGAGAACGGCGTCGTTGGCCGGATGGTAGGCATAGTGGCAGGTCGGGCGGAAGGTCACTTCGCCGTCCTTGTCGCGGACCGTGAAAAAGTCGGCGATCGAGATCGACTCGTTGTGGGTGACGAGGAAGCCATATTGCGGGCCGGGCGTCGGGCACCAGGTGCGCACGCGGCTGTTGGCGCCCGGCTGCTCCAGGTAGATCGCCGCCTTGTTGCCCTTCTTGTGCTTCTTGGCGTTTTTCGGCATCCACTCTTCATGCGTGCCCCAGCCGAGTTCAGCCGGCTGCAGGCCTTCAGAGATGAAGCCTTCGACGGACCATGTGTTCCAGAAGACGTTGAGCGGCTTCGGATGCTTGGTGCGCTGGGTGTCGCGCTCGGCGATGTGAATGCCCTTGACGCCGACCTTCTTCATCAGCTTTGCCCAGCCTTCGCGATCGTGCTGGTCCGGCTCCTCGAACTTGAGGCCGATGTCGTTGGCGAGGTTGACGAGCGCCTGCTTGACGAACCAGGAGACCATGCCCGGATTGGCGCCGCAGGTGGAGACGGCGGTGGCGCCGCCCGGGTTCTTCGCCTTTTCCTTGCGCATGGTTTCGCGCAGCGCATAGTTGGTGCGGTCGGCATTGCTCATGCCCTTGTCGAAATAGAAGCCGAGCCAGGGCTCGACGACGGTGTCGATATAGGGAACGTCGAGTTTGCGGCAGAGCTTGATGATGTCGAGCGAGGAGGTGTCGACCGAGAGGTTGACGCAGAAGCCCTGACCTTCGCCCTCCGTCAGCAGCGGCTTCAGCAGTTCCTTGTAATTGTCCTTGGTGACATGTTCCTTGATATGGCGAACGCCGTGCTTCTTCAGGATCTCCATGTCGGAGGGCTCTTCACGAGGGTCGATGACGACCATCCGGCTCTTGTCGAATTTGAAATGGCGCTCGATCAGGGGCAGGGTGCCGCGGCCGATGGAGCCAAAGCCGATCATTACGATCGGACCGGTAATTTCGGCATATACCGGATAATTCTGTTCCGTCATTCTTTTCTCCTGTGGAAGGCGACGAAGGCGTTCAGCCCGAAGAATTGTTTTGAAATTGCCGCAGAGAGTGCGAGGTGACCGGCTCTAACCATAAAACGACGTCACAATAAAGAGCGTTGACGGGGAAAGACCAAATATCGAGTGGCGATAGGGGCCGGCGAAACCGTCCTGGGGATCGGCAGACAGCATGGATTGGCTTAACCGATGACGGTGCCCTGATGGAAGAGCATGCGCCAGTGCCCCTCCTCTTCCAGCCGCCAGATGGAACTGCGCAGCGTCCGCCTTTCGCTTCCGTCGGTGTCTGTGTAAATGGCGCGGTAGGTGACGAGCGCGATGTGCTCCGCAAGTCTTTGGGTTTCGAAATGCTCGCCGTGGGACGTTCCCGTTCGTTGCTCGGCCAACAGACTGGGCACAATGACGTCGAAGGTATAGAGCCGTCCGGAACCGCCGATTTCACGGAAATCGCGCGAGAGCAGCGTAGTCAGCATCTCCCGCGAGGCGCGAACGGACGGGTCGAAGAGTTTTTCTTCGAGCTCCTTCAGATGGGCTGCGAGATCATCCATGATCGGCTCCTGCAAATTCAGCCCTTCAGGATTTCCAGTCCTTCGACCGCCGTCGTTACGGCAAACTCGGTGATGTCATATTCGGCAACGCCATGGATGGTGAAGGGATCGGCGGCGACATAGGCCTCGATTGCGATGCGATCGCCGATTGCGAGGATGACGCCGCCGGTGCGCGGTACCTTGCGGCCTGAGGCGAGGAACCAGCCCTTGGCATAACCCTCCTTCACCCAGGCCATGTGCGGCTCCATGTGCCTGTCGGCTTCATCGTTGGGTTTCACATAGGTGAGCGAGAGAATGAACATGGTCAGCTCCTGACGAGGTTTGCGCGGATCAGGCCGCGCAGCGAATTGCCGATATAAAACGTGCCGGCATCGAGATCGGCAAGCGAGATACGGTCGACGCGGGCCTGCCGCCGGCAGATGAGCTCGGTGCGCAGCACGCCGGCGAGCAGGCCGCAGGAGATCGGCGGGGTGCGCAGGATGCCGGTTCCATCGTCCAGGAAGATCGAGGTGATGGTGCCCTCGCAGACTTCGCCGCACTCGTTCAAAAGCATGACCTCATCGGCCTCATCAGGCCGATATTCGGCGCGCGCGGCCTCGTAGACGGCACGGCGCGTGGTCTTGACGCGCAGCAGCCTGTCGGCGGAATTCAGGCGGGTCTCGGCGAGGCGGACGGTCCAGATGGTATCGGGCGCCAGGGGCACGAAAGCGGCGCGCGTCACCTCGATGTGGCCTTGCGCGTCGAAGGTCAGGCGGATGCGCAGTGGACCGGCAGCACCCGCAACGGCTTCGTCAAGCCTTGCTGTCGCTTCGATCGGTTGCGGGAAGCCAAGGCGACGGGCGGAGCGGGAAAGCCGGGCGAGATGCAGCCGCAGCCGGATGAAGCCCTCGCCGGGCTGCCAGCGCAGCGTCTCGATCAACGAAAAATCGATCATCGCGCAATCCATTGGTCGCCGACAGCGAAGCGGGCCTTGAGCAGGCATTCCTCATATTCGGCCTCGGCGGTCGAATCGAAGACGATGCCGCCGCCGACATTGAAGACGGCCCTGCCGCCGTTAAAAAGCGTGATCGTGCGGATGGCGACGGAAAAACGCATGGCGCCGGTGGGCGAGATCATGCCGATCGCCCCGCAATAGGCGTCGCGCGGGGCATCCTCCAGCGCGTGGAGGATTTCCATTGCCCGCATCTTCGGCGCGCCGGTGATCGAACCGCAGGGGAAGAGCGCGGAGAAGATGTCGCGGATCGAAAGATCGGGGCGGAGCCTTGCCTGGACATGGCTCACCATCTGGTGGACGGTCGGATAGGTCTCGATGTCGAAGAGCTTAGGGACGTCGAGCGTGCCGACCTCGGTGATGCGGGAGATATCGTTGCGCAGGAGATCGACGATCATGCGGTTTTCCGCTTGCGTCTTGATATCGCGGCGCATGGCCTCGATGATTTCGGCATCCTCGGCGGCAGTCGTGCCGCGTTTTGCCGTGCCCTTCATCGGATGGGTCTCGATCCAGCCCTCTTCATCGGTGCGGAAGAAAAGCTCGGGCGAACGCGAAAGGATGATCGGGCCGCCGAGATCGACCAGCGCGCCGTATTTTACAGGCTGGCGTTCGATCAGCCACCAGAAGGCGGCACGAGGATCGCCGTTCCAGCGAGCCTCGACCGGCATGGTGAGGTTTGCCTGATAGGCGTCGCCGAGCCGCAGGTGCTGGTGGAGGCGGTCGAAGCGCTCTTTATATATAGGGAAATCCCACGCGGCTTTCGGAGCGGTGAGGAATTCCTCGTTTTCGAGGCGCTGTCTTGGCTGGGCAAACGGATGCGTATCGGGCTGCGGGGCGTCGAAAACGCCGAAACAGATGAGCGGGGTTTCGCGATGTTCCCCGGCGAAGGGGGCAAGTTTTTCTTCGAAGAGGTATCCGGCCTCATAGGCCATGTAACCGGCAAGCCATTTGCCTGCGGCCTTGGCCTGCTCCATCCGAACAAGGCCTGCAAAGAACTCGGCGCGCGTCCTGGCAAGGATGATCTCTGCCGGCTCGGCGAAAAGCATCACCTGTCCTGATGTGTCGTCGCGGAAGAGAATGTAGGGGTCAGACATTGTTCACGGCATATTGCTTGGTTATCCGACGGTCGCGTCTGCGATGCGGGGCGATGCGAAACTCGTGGTTTTGCTGCGGTAGGCCGAGACCGCAGTAGCACCCACCTCCCTCATTCCTGTGCTTGTCACAGGAATCCAGCCACGGCGCGTCTGCGCCGTGAATGACTCATGTCCGACAGATAAAGAGTCTCCGGCGCCCAAGGACTTGGGCGCGCTGGATTCCTGTGACGAGCACAGGAATGAGGGAGAGTGGGCTGCCGTCATGGGTCCTCGTGGACATTGCAGAATGCGGTCAATGTATCAAGCGTAACAACGGTCCCATCATAGCGTTCGTTCTTTCAAGTCATGGTCGGGGCTCTCAGCCCTTATCCAACGCTTCCAACTCGTCGATCAGCCCTTCGATCATCGACAGGCCCTGGCTCCAGAACGACGGATCGGTGGCATCGAGGCCGAAAGGCTTCAACAGTTCCGAGTGATGCTTGGTGCCGCCGGCCCTCAGCAGTTCGAAATACTTCTCCTGAAAGCCCTTCTCGGACTTCTGGTAGACGGCATAGAGCGAATTCACCAGGCAATCGCCGAAGGCATAGGCGTAGACATAGAAGGGCGAGTGGATGAAGTGGGGGATATAGGCCCAGTAAGTCTCGTATCCCTCGGAAATGCTGATCGCCGGCCCAAGGCTCTCCGACTGGACGGAGAGCCAGAGTTCACCGATATCGTCGGCAGTGAGTTCTCCAGCCTTGCGGGCGGTGTGCAGCTTGCGCTCGAATTCGTAGAAGGCGATCTGGCGCACGACCGTGTTGATCATGTCCTCGACCTTCTGGGCGAGCATCGCCTTGCGTTCGCGCGTATCGGTGGTCTTTTGCAGAAGGGCGCGGAAGGTCAGCATCTCGCCGAAGACGGAAGCGGTTTCGGCAAGCGTCAGCGGCGTCTGGCACATCAGCGCCCCTTGCGCACCGGCGAGAACCTGATGCACGCCGTGCCCGAGTTCATGGGCAAGGGTCATCACATCGCGCGGCTTGCCCATATAATTGACGAGCACATAGGGATGGGCGGAGGGAACCGTCGGATGGGCGAAGGCGCCGGGCGCCTTGCCGGCACGAACCGGAGCATCGATCCACTGTTCGTCGAAGAACCGCCTGGCGATATCAGCCATCTCGGGGGCAAAATTGCCATAAGCCGAAAGCACCGTGTCCTTCGCCTCCGGCCAGGAGATGATGGCACTGGAGGTTTCCGGAAGAGGCGCGTTGCGGTCCCAGAAATTCATCTGCTCCATGCCGAGCCATTTCGCCTTCATCTTGTAATAGCGATGCGAAAGGCGGGGATAGGCTTCGCGGACGGCTGCGGCCAGCGCATCGACGACCTCGCGCTCGACGCGATTTGCCAGGTGTCGGCTGTCTGCGATGTCCTCGAAGCCGCGCCAGCGGTCGGCGATCTCCTTGTCCTTGGCAAGCGTGTTAGTAATCAGCGTAAAGGTGCGGATATTCGCCTTGAAGGTTTCGGCGAGCGCCATAGCTGCCTTGCGGCGTACTTCCGGATCCTTTTCCTGCAGCTTGTTCAACGCCACTTCGAGCGGCACTTTCTCGCCATCGATGTCGTAGCGAAGTTCCGCCATGGTTTCGTCGAAGAGGCGGTTAAAGGCGGCGGCCGAGGTCATCGACTTCTCGAGGAAGAGCTGTTCCAGCCTGTCGTCGAGCTGATAGGGCTTGTCCTTCCTGAGGTCGAGCAGCCAAGGGCGATAATGTCCGGCGGCGGGATCATTCGCCATGCAGGCGTCGATCACCGCGTCGTCGATGCGGTTCAGTTCCAGCGCGAAGAACAGGAGATGGCCGGAAAATTCGGTGATCTTGGCCTGTACGTCGCCGTAGAGCTTGCCGTTTATCGGATTGGTGGTGTCGGAGAAATAGGTGAGGCCGGCAAAGGAGCCGAGACGGCCGATGATGTCGTCCAGTGCCTCATATTCCTTCAGTGCCGCGCCGATGCCCTCAGCGCCGGTCTTCGCCGCCGCCGCAGTGAGTGTGCCCTTCCACTTTTCTTCAAAGGCGATCGCGGCCTTGCCGGCCTTTTCCATGTCGGCGACGAAGGCGGTGGAGGTGGCGGAGGGATAAAGATCCTGCAGCTTCCAGACCGGCAGATCGCCGAGCGCCGCATCGGCGGCCCCAGCTGGCGCTGCCGCCGATAGAAGAAGGCCGGCGTGCGGGAGCTTGTTTTTCATGAGCGCAATTCCTCTCCACTTTTATAACAGGTCTGCCGTAACAGGTCAGCTTGTCTACCGCATCGGCCCGAAAATCGGAATCGATTTTCGGAAAGCACGATGCGTCGATTGAAAGTGTTACAGCGTCCTTTGCGCGTCTGAAAAGACGCGCGGCGCTGTAAGCGTGCTAACGCCCGGCATCAAGGGGTTTTCGGCGTATGAAAGGCCTCGCTTCGGCACGAAAACCGCTCGTCGCAATCGTTAAAATGCAATTGTTTCTCAAAACTGGATGTTCAAGCCTTGCTGTCAGAGTGCGCTTTATGGTTTCGCATGAAGTGAGGCGACAATGACCGGTTACAATGAGCTCAAGGGAGCAGGGCAAATCCTCGTGGTCGAGGACGACCCCGTGCAGCGCCGCCTGCTCAAGAACGCAATCGAGCGTCACGGCCATGTCGTGCACCAGGCGGAAAATGGCCGCATCGGCCTGGAAATGGTCAAACGCGACAGCGGCCTTTTCAACGTCATCGTGCTCGACTTGATGATGCCGGAGATGACCGGCCTCGAATTCCTCGATGCGCTTCACGAATTCGGCACGCAGATCCCTGTCATCGTGCAGACGGGGCAGGGTGGCATCGAAACGGTGGTGCAGGCGATGCGCGCCGGCGCCTTCGATTTCGTCGTCAAGCCGGTCTCGCCCGAACGCATCGCCACTTCGATCTCGAACGCGATGAAGCTCGACCAGCGCGAGGTGAAGGCGCGGGCCGGACGCCGGTCGCGCTCAGGCTCGGTTGGCTTCGACGATATCGTCTCGGCAAGCCCGGCGATGCTCCGTGTCATCGATCTCGCCCAGCGGGCGGCTCAGTCCAACATTCCGGTCGTGCTCGAAGGCGAATCCGGCGTCGGCAAGGAACTGGTGGCGCGCGCCATCCAGTCCGGCGGCGACCGCTCGAACAAGCCCTTCGTCACGGTCAATTGCGGGGCGATCCCGCATAATCTGGTCGAAAGCATTCTCTTCGGTCACGAGAAGGGCGCGTTTACCGGCGCGACCGAGCGTCATATCGGCAAATTCATGGAAGCCGATGGCGGCACCATCTTCCTCGACGAGATCGGCGATCTGCCGCTCGAGGTGCAGGTGAAGCTTCTGCGTGCCGTGCAGCAGGGCGAGATCGAGACCGTCGGTGCCCGCACCGCGCACAAGGTCAATGTCCGGCTGATCTCGGCGACCAACAAGGATCTGATCGAGGAGGTCAAGAACGGCCATTTCCGCGAGGATCTCTACTATCGCCTCAACGTCTTCCCGATCACCATTCCGGCGCTGCGCAAACGCAAGGAAGACATTCCGCATCTGGTGCGCGTCTTTGCCGACCGCTTCTCCAGCGAGCAGAAGAACGGCCGCCGCATGACGGTGAATGCCGGCACGCTGGCTTTGCTGACCGCCTATGACTGGCCGGGTAATATCCGCCAGCTCGAAAACGCGATCTTCCGCGCGGTCGTTCTGGCCGAAGGACCTGAGTTGACCGAGGCTGATTTCCCGCAGATCGCCGCCCAGCTTCCGGAATATGACGTGGTGGATCACCTGGCACTAGTTGCCGACAATACCGGCCTCGATCCTGACAATGGCTATGGCGAGGACTTCAGGGCGTCGATGTCGGGAGAGGTGCACCACCGCCTGTCCGAGGCCTCGGAAAACGCGATCGCCAGCGTCAATCCTGCCGGAGACGTGCGCAAGCTTGCCGATGTCGAGGAGGAACTCATCCGATTCGCGCTCAAATTCTATCGCGGGCAGATGAGTCAAGTAGCGCGCAAACTTGGCATCGGCCGATCCACACTTTATCGCAAGCTCAAGGACTACGGCATAGACCCTGACAATCCCCAGAAAGATGCGGCTTAAGCGCTTTTCCTTAAGATTAAGGCAACCACGTTTTGTTACTAGTCATAAACCACTTGTTAGTGGCGCGTTCACTATGTAAAGAAAAGGTTGATCATGTGTGGCATTTTTGCCATCGTGTGACCGCATTTGACAGTCATCTGAGACAGTACGGGACATTGTCTGTCTGACGGGGATCGAGTTGCCGAATCTGAATGGGAATTCCAAGCCTTCGCGCTTGAGCTGGCGTTTGTTGTGCGCCGACATTTGCGGAAAGGCAATAAGGACGGTAGCGGCCGCCCTTCTTGCGCTCGCGGTTTCCTCACCGGTATTCGTTGGTACGCCTTCGCAGGCAGCGGGCGACACCCGCAGCCTCAAGCTCTATTTCATTCATACCGGCGAAAAAGCCGTCATCACCTACAAGCGTAACGGCAAGTTCGACCCCAAGGGTCTGGAGCAGCTGAACCGCTTCCTGCGCGATTGGCGCAAGAACCAGCCGACGAAGATGGACCCGCGCCTGTTCGACCTGATCTGGGAAGTCTATCGCCAGAGCGGTTCGAGGGATTACATCAACGTCGTCTGCGGCTTCCGCTCGCCGGGGACCAACGAGATGCTGCGCGGCCGCTCGCGCAAATCCGGCGTCGCCGAAAAGAGCCAGCATATGCTCGGCAAGGCGATGGACTTCTTCATTCCCGACGTCAAACTCGCGACGTTGCGCGGCATCGGCATGAAGATGCAGGTCGGCGGCGTCGGCTTCTATCCGAAATCGGGCTCGCCCTTCGTGCATATGGATGTCGGCGGCGTTCGCGCCTGGCCGCGCATGAGCCGCGACGAACTCGTCAGGCTTTTCCCCAACGGCAACACCATCCATATTCCGGCCGACGGCAAGCCGCTGCCGGGCTACCAGCAGGCGATGGCCGACTACAAGCGCCGCGCCAGCGGCACGCAGATTCAGATCGCCAGCGCTTCCGAATCGGCAGCGCCGAAGCACAAGACGCTGTTTGCCGCGCTCTTTGGCGGCGGAGCGGACGAGCAGGAAGACGAGTCGGATGATTCCACGCCTGTCGCCGTCGCCAAGGCGACGCCGCCTAAGGCCGAGCCTGCTCCTGCTGAGCCGCAGCAGACCGAAGTCGCCGATTTGAACGCGCCGGTGCCGCAGGTTCGCCCCGCATTCAGCAACCAGCCGGCGGCCAGCGAAGTGGCGAATGCACTCGTCGCGCCGCCTTCGGGTAATGCCGCACAGCAGGCTCTTGCGGCGGCCATTCCGGCCGATCAGGCCCAGCCGCAGCAGTTCGCCGATCTCAGCGCCTACAGCATTCCGGTTCCCTCGCTTCTCGGTCAGCGCCGCGCGCCTGGCGACGCCGAGGTTGCGTCGACCGATCCCGTGCTGACGGGCGCGAATGCGCTGCCGGTTCCGACGCCGATCGAACGCCCTTCCGTTGCCGAGAACCTTCTTGCAGCGGCCGATGCCGATCCGGAGGCAGACGCCGACGAAGCCGACCAGGACGCGCTCTCTCCTGCGGTCGCCGATGCGCTCGACCAGCAGCGGAACGAGGATGCGGAAAGGCAGATCGCGTCCAGGGCGGCGCCGCAGACGGTCGAGCAGGCCATCAACGCCGCGATGACGCAAAAGGCGGCTGCCGCAAAGCCACCGCTCGAACTCGCGGCGTTGGCGCCGATGACCAAAACGGCTAGCTTTGGCGACGGCTTCGACGAACCGGCTGTCGAAAGCGCCGTGGCGCAGGGGCTTCCCGCCAAGGGTGGTCGCCCGACACATAAGGAAGCCGCTGCAGCGGATGCCAGCCGCACGACGGTGCGCACTGAGCCGAAGCTGACGGAAAAGATGATCTCGCAGTGGGCGCTCACCAATGCCCGCCTGGAAATGGCCTCCAAGCAGGTCAAGGCGCCGCGGTTCGTCAGCCAGACGATGCGCGCCCAGCCGACCGCCGTCTATGCCGAGGGCTTCAACGTCAAGACCGCTTCGGTCGACCCGGCCCGCTTCAGCGGCACGGCTGTGAATTTCATGGAAGTGCGCAAGTTCAACACGAACTGAGCCTGCCGATTACGGAATGTCGAAACCGCCGGAGCGATCCGGCGGTTTTTCTTTTTGCTGTTTCGATGGAGCGAGATGGCCGTTCCGCCTTGCGCGCAAAAGAAAAGCCGCCGAAAGGCCCGGCGGCTTGTCGATATCGGCGATGTGGGCGGATCAGGCCTCCGGCGGCGACTCGATCATGCCGAGCGCGAGCAGGTAGGTGTCGAGGATTGCTTCCTCTTCCATGCGTTCCTGCTCGTCCTTCTTGCGCAGCGCCACGACCTTCTTCAGGATCTTGGTATCGAAGCCCATTCCCTTGGCTTCGCCATAGACGTCCTTGATGTCGTCGGCGATGGTCTTCTTTTCTTCTTCCAGCCGTTCAATGCGCTCGATGAAAGCGCGAAGCTGATCGCGGGCGACGCCATGAGCATCAGACATCGTGTTCTCCTGGTTTTTCGGTGATCAATTTTGGATGCCAGTGACTGCCGCGAAGCGACGTCACGGTCAAGCCTGTTCGCGGCCAGCCACGCTATTTGTGTGGATTGTTCAGTTCAAAAGCAGCCTTTTGCACAGGCGACGCCTCGTTCTGGTGAAGATTCTTCCAGTCCTCATAGGACATGCCATAGACCATTTCGCGCGATTCGTCCCTGGTAACCGGGACACCTTCGGCCTCGGCGGCTTCGCGATACCAGTTCGACAGGCAGTTGCGGCAGAAGCCGGCCAGATTCATCAGATCGATGTTCTGAACGTCGCTGCGCTCACGAAGATGTGCGACGAGGCGGCGGAAGGCGGCAGCTTCGAATTCGGTCTGTTGTTCCTTGCTGAGCGCGGTCATCTTGCTTCCTTTCTTTCAATAGGGGCCGGTGCGTGACAGGTGGACGTCGTATCCGTGCAAGGCGGGATCGGCATTCATCGCCACAAAGATCGGTGCCAGGCGTTCGGCCCATGCTGATATGCCGGTCTCGTCTCCGATCAGGTCCTGCCGCACCTCGAGCAGCGCATGCGGAATGCCTGTGATCATGCAATGGCGGTACATGGTATCGCCCTTCAGTGCGCCGTCATAGGGTTCGTTGTCGCCAACGGCGAGATCGGGGTCGGCGCGCAGCATGTCGAGCAGCGGGCCGACGGCGCGATGGTCGCTATCCCAGAGCACGGCGGCGTGCCACGGACGGGGAATGCCTTTCCAGGCCGGCGTGAAGGAGTGCAGCGACAGCACCAGGGGCGCCCTGCCGGTGGCATTCGCCACGCTGTCGATCGTTGCGGCGACAGCGTCGTGATAGGGGCGGTGGAAGGTTTCGATGCGGTAGTCCCACTCCTGCGGTGTGATCGGATGATTGCCTGATATGACGGCGCCGTCGGAGATCTTCATGATCAGCGTCGGATCGTCTTCGCCGCGATTCGGATCGATCAGCAGACGCGAAAAGCCGCCGAGCACGGCAGGAACGCCGAGCTTCGCCGAAAGCTGCCGAGTCAGTCCCTCGATGCCGATGTCATAGGCGATGTGGCGGGCGAAGGCCGCCTCGGGCAGTCCGAGCCGGCCATATCGCGCGGGAAGGCGGTTCATCGCGTGATCTGCGAGGATCACCATGCCTTTGTCATGTTTGCCGGATAGGATTTCGAAGGATTGGAAGTCGTCCATCAGGGAATTGCCGTTTGTCATTGCGCCGTCGGGCGCAGTGATCGCATGCACCTGCGGCAGGTTCAAGCGCGGCAGGGTGGGGAGAGGTTGAGTCGGACCCTCGACGGTGGTTATGAAAGGAAATATAATCGATTAGCATTGCGTTGACTTTCGCTTGACGGCGGCGCAAGAAGACACGGATACGAATAACCGTGGAGCTATTTGGGAGCCGTGTTGATCCAAGCCGCGCCAAGTTTCCTCACGCGGTCCGGACCGCTGGTCCGTCTCGCTCTGTTCGCTCTTGCAGCCGCCATGCCGTTTTTCATCGCAGATGCCGCACGCGCCGATTTTCGCGTCTGCAACGGAACACAGAATCTCGTCGGCGTTGCGATCGGATACCGGGCCAAGGATGGCTGGGTGACGGAGGGCTGGTGGCAGGTGCCGGCAACGACCTGCGCCACGCTGATCGAGGGAGAATTGCAGTCGCGTTATTATTACCTCTACGCAGAGGACGCCGCCCGGGGAGGACGATGGACGGGTGACGTGCAGATGTGCGTGGCGGAAAATGAATTCAAGATCTCGGGTGTGCAGGATTGTTATGCCCGCGGTTACCAGAAGATGGGATTCAAGGAATATGATACGGGCCGCCAGGGTAGCTGGATGGTTCAACTCTCCGACACCCCAGGGACGCAAGAAAGCCAGAATTGATGAAGCGTAATCGCAAAGTTAAAATCCTCGCCACCCTCGGGCCAGCCTCCTCCGAGGAATCGATGATCGAGAAGCTGCACCAGGCTGGTGCCGATGTCTTCCGCATCAATATGAGCCATGCGAGCCACGACATGATGCGTATGCTCATCCAGCGCATCCGCTCGGTCGAGGCGCGCTCCGGCCGGCCGATCGGCATTCTCGCCGACCTGCAGGGACCGAAACTGCGTGTCGGCAAGTTCGTCGACGGCAAGGTGGATCTGAAGCCCGGCCAGACCTTCACGCTCGACAACAACGAAGCCCTCGGCGACCAGAACCGCGTCTATCTGCCGCACCCCGAGATCCTGGAGTCGGTACAGCCCGGCCACCGTCTGCTGATCGATGACGGCAAGCTCGCCCTGCGCGCAGAAAAATGCGACGGCAAGAGCATCGTCACGACTGTTATTTCGGGCACGCGCATCTCCGACCGCAAGGGCGTCAGCCTTCCCGACACGCTGCTCGGCGTCGGCGCGCTGACGGACAAGGATCGCGCCGATCTCGACGCAGTGCTTGCCACCGACGATGTCGACTGGGTGGCGCTTTCCTTCGTCCAGCGTCCCGACGACCTTGCCGAAGTGCGCAAGATCGCCCGTGGCCGCGTCGGCCTGATGTCGAAGATCGAAAAGCCGCAGGCTCTCGAGCGCATCGAGGAAATTATCGAACTTTCCGATGCATTGATGGTCGCGCGCGGCGATCTCGGCGTCGAAATGCCGCTCGAATCGGTTCCCGGTATCCAGAAGCAGCTGATCCGCGCCTGCCGTCGTTCGGGCAAGCCGGTGGTCGTTGCCACGCAGATGTTGGAATCGATGATCTCCGCGCCGGTGCCGACACGCGCCGAAGTTTCCGACGTCGCGACCGCCGTCTTCGAAGGTGCGGATGCCGTCATGCTCTCGGCCGAATCGGCCTCGGGCGACTATCCCGTCGAAGCTGTCACGACGATGGCGTCGATTGCCACCGCCATCGAGCGCGAGCCGCATTATCCCGGCATCATCTATGCCCAGCGTGCCCAGCCGGAAGCGACCGGTGCCGATGCGATCTCGCTGGCCGCCCGTCAGATCGCCGAAACGCTGAAGCTGTCGGCGATCGTCTGTTACACCTCGTCGGGCACCACAGGCCTTCGTGCCTCGCGCGAGCGTCCGCAGGTGCCGATCCTGGCGCTGTCGCCGATCATCAAGACGGCGCGCCGTCTTGCCGTCGTCTGGGGCCTGCATTGCGTCGTCACCCATGACGCGACCGATCTCGACGACATGGTCAACCGCGCCTGCCGGATCGTCGCCGACGAAGGCTTCGGCAAGCCGGGCGACCGCATCATCATCTCGGCCGGTGTGCCGCTCGGCACGCCCGGCGCCACCAACATGATCCGCATCGCCTATATCGGCTCCGACGGCCAGAGCGGCGTCTGATCCGATCGCATCTCGTCGAACGCCCGCTGCCTGAAGAGGCGGCGGGCTTTTTCGTTGATGGGGCGGTATTGCCAAGGGCTGCGGTGCGTGCAAGTTTCGCTTCCCTGGGTTCGGAGGAGCATCATGGATATCGTCACGCTTCTGGCTTTTGCGGCCGTTTCCTTCGTTGGTATCGCGACTCCGGGGCCGACAGTGCTGTTGGCGCTGACCAACGGCTCTCGGCACGGTCTGCGCCGCGCAGTTGCCGGCATGATCGGCGCGGTGCTGTCCGATTTCGTGCTGATCGGCGCCGTCGCGATCGGGCTCGGTGCGCTGCTCGCTGCATCGGAATTCTGGTTCTCGATGCTGAAATGGGCGGGTGCCGCCTATCTCGCTTTTCTCGGCATCATGCTGCTGCGTTCGAAGGGCACGATCGATGCGGCGTTGAAGTCCGGAGCGCCTGCGAGTGCGACATCGCCCTTCTCGATCGGACTGAAGAGTTTCATGGTCGCGGCGAC
Source organism: Rhizobium indicum (assembly GCF_005862305.2). Taxonomy (NCBI): domain Bacteria; kingdom Pseudomonadati; phylum Pseudomonadota; class Alphaproteobacteria; order Hyphomicrobiales; family Rhizobiaceae; genus Rhizobium; species Rhizobium indicum. The sequence continues at coordinate 3,476,382 of NZ_CP054021.1, forward strand.
CAATCCGAAGGGCTACCTGTTCTTCTCGGCCTTCCTGCCCCAATTCATCGATCCGACCATGCCGCAGGCGACGCAATATATGCTGCTCGCCCTTGTCTTTGCCGCGCTCGATTTCCTCATCATGTTCGGCTACGCCTTCTTCGGTTCGCAGGCGGTGCGTTTCCTGAAAACCTCAGGCGCCATGTGGTTGGAGCGGGCCTGCGGTGGCGCGCTGCTGGCGCTCGCCGGCTCGCTGGCCTTCTATCGCCGGGCAACCGTTTGAGGTTAGGGTCGAGCCAGGGATAGATGGCCGACGCGATAGGCCTGCGTCTGCTCGCCGATCTCGGGAATTTCTCGCCACAGTCTGAAGCGTACCCGCGTCCAGGTCGTCGGTTCGAAGCCGGAGACGGAGGCGAGTGCGCCGCCTGTCGCCAGGTCGGCTTCGGCCGCCACGCTTTCGACGCGGCGAATGTCGGCGAGCGGTGCGTAGGGCTCGGTTTGCAGGATATCGCGTGTGGCGAACCTGGCTGCGGCGATGTCGGATGAGACTTCCGACCGCCAGACGATCCAAGTCCTCACCCGCGGCCAGCCGAAGGCACCGGTCAGTGTCTCGAAGCCCGGACCACAAAGGAAGTCGCTCGCTCCTTCCGGCTGCTGCCAGAGATAGAAGGGCGCATAGAGATTGTCGCGACTGCCGAACTCGCCCTTGCGGGCGCTGAGATAGGCTTTGAAGCCGAGATTGGGAAAGCCGTCGAGCATCGGCCCCTTGTCGCGGATGCGGCGGTCGATGATCGACATGTCGTAATCGGTGGGCAGGGTGAAGCTGTACTGCATGGCGATCATGACCGTCTCTCCACCGGCTGCAGCCATTCGACGACGCTGCCGTTTTCCGTCGGCTGGACGCTGATATAGCTGAAGGGGCTGTCATCGGCCGCGCCATGCCAGTGGCGCTCGCCGGGCGCAAACCAGACGGCATCGCCGGTACGCAATGTTTCGATCGGGCCGCCATCGTTCTGCGCCAACCCAAGCCCCGAAAGCACATAGAGCAACTGACCCCTGGGATGCGTGTGCCAACGGGTGATGGTGCCGGGATCGAGCGTCGCCCGCATCGCGGTGTTCTCGCCATCGGCGCTGCCTTCGAGCAGCATCTCGACCCAGAAGGGCGCAGTCGCGACGCCCTCCGGCGAGCGGATTGCCTTGCCGGGGCGTTTAACAGTCATGGTCTTCGGCTTCGACGCGCTCATTGCCGGCCTCCAGCCACACGAAGCCGCCAGTCTGGGTCGGTCATCTGGGCAATGCCATTGCCGAAGGACCAGTCTTCCGGTGCGCTGGTGCTGATGACGATCATCACATCCTCAGGCCGGAGGCCCGGCGATTGCGCCAGGAGATCGGCGAGCCGCCGATAGAGCGCCGCCTTCATCTCGCCGGTGCGAGGCCTGCCGATCGTGATCGAGATATAGACGAAGTCGTCCGAGCGCAGGCCGGCGAGATAGCTGCGGTCGAAGATCAATTCGTTCCCGTCATGCTGATGGATGGCCTGGAAACGATCGTTTTCGGGCACGTCGAAAGTCTCGACCAGGGCGCGCTGGATGTTGTCGGCCAGTGCCATGAGGTAGTCCGGCGACTTGCCTTTGCGAAGGGAAATGCGAACGAAGGGCATCGGAATCTCCATGGTTCAGGCCGTCGATCGGCCTTGACAGCAGAACCATCGCACGGCACGATGATGCTGAAAATCAGAATTTTATGGATCAATGATCCTGAAAATTGGGACTATATTATGCGACGGACGATTTTCGATCTCGATGTGCTTCGAACCTTTTCGACCGGCATGGAACTCGGCAACTTCGCCAAGGCGGCCGAGCGGCTTGGGCGTTCGACCTCGGCAGTGAGTGCACAGCTGAAGAAGTTGGAGGAGCAGGCGGGTACGCCGATCTTCCGTAAGGCGGGGCGCGGACTGGCGCTGACCGATGCCGGCGAGACGATGCTTGGTTATGCCAGGCGGCTGCTGGAACTCAACGACGAGGCGGCTGCCGCCGTCAACAGCGTCGAGCTGGAAGGCTGGGTGCGGCTCGGCCTGCAGGAGGATTTCGGCGAGAGCCTGCTGCCGGATGTGCTCGGTCGCTTTGCGCGCGCTCATCCGAAGGTCCGGATCGAAGCGCGGGTGGTGCGCAATGCCGAACTGCTCGAGCGCGTCACATCGGGCAAGCTCGATCTGGCGCTTGCCTGGAGTGACGGCACGCTGACGGCGCATTGCGAGCGGATCGGCGAAGTGCCGATGCGCTGGATCGGACCTTCCGAGGGGCAGCCGGCCTGGCAAGCCGCAAGCGGTGAGCCGATGCCGCTCGCTTCGCTGGAGGCGCCGTGTCTGTTACGCAGCGCCGCGACCAAGGCGCTGGATGAGGCGGGCATCTCCTGGCGGCTCGCCTTCGTCAGTCCCAGTCTCGGCGGTCTCTGGGCCGCGACGGCGGCAGGCCTCGGTCTCACCATCCGCACGCCGATCGGCCTGCCGGCGAAGGTCCGGCCGCTCGCGCCGGAGACCATCGGCTTGCCGGATTTGCCCAAGCTCGGTCTGGTCCTGCATCGGGCGGAAGCCGAACCGCAACCGGCTGCGGCCCGGCTTGCCGAGCTCGTGCTTCAGTCCGTGCAGGGTGCGCTGCGCGAGGTGTCGGCTTGACATCTCCGCATTGACCCTTCGGGCGCAAGCCTGTAGCCTCGAACCGCTATGAAGACGTTCACCCTCAATATCGCTTCGGTCTTCTTCTTGAGCCTCTAAGGCTCTGCCTTCGGGCATCAGAAGATGCGGCCGCTGACCAGCCTTTGCGGCTGGCGCGTCGCCGTGGACTGTAACCACCCTGCGTCTGGCCAAGGAAAGAGCCGGCAGGATTGGCGATAGAGAGATATGTCATGACATCAGATGTTTATCCGGCGGCACTGAGTGCTGCGCAGATCGAGCAATTCATCGAGGACGGTTTCGTCAGGATCGACGACGCTTTTCCCCGCGCATTGGCCAAGGAAGCTCGTGCCATCATGTGGCGCGACATTCCCTTCGATGCGGATGATCCAAGGACGTGGACGCAGCCTGTCGTGCGGCTTGCCGGCTATGGCGGCGGACCATTCGAGAAAGCCGTCAATACGCCGGTGTTGCATTCGGCCTTAGACCAGCTCGTCGGCAAGGGTCGCTGGGAGCCACGCAGTGGGCTTGGCAGCTTCCCGGTCCGCTTTCCCCATCCCGATGATCCCGGCGATGCCGGTTGGCATGTCGATCTGAGCTTTCCCGGCGAGGATTCCAATCCGGGTGAGCAGCGGGACTTTTCCGCCTGGCGGGTGAACATCACCTCGCACGGGCGGGCGCTGCTGATGCTCTTCCTGTTTTCGGATGTGGGGCAAGAGGATGCGCCGACCCGTATCCGCGTCGGTTCGCACAAGGATATCGCACGCCTTCTCGAGCCGGCCGGCGAGAGAGGAATGGCCCATCTCTGGCTGGAGCATGTCGGGGAAGAGCGGCCGCTGGCGTGGGCGACGGGACGGGCGGGCACGGTCTATCTGTGCCATCCGTTCCTCATCCATGCGGCGCAGATGCATCACGGCAAGCAGCCGCGCTTCATGGCGCAGCCCGGCCTTGCACCTTTCGAACCTCTTCGGCTCGAACGGGAGGACGGTGCCTATTCACCGGTCGAAATCGCAATCCGCCGGGCGCTTCAAGAGCGGTAACGAGGACAGAATGCATCCGGTTCAAAAGGCCGGGTGCATCACATCTGCAGTTCCTGCAGGGCGGCGCGTCGAATTGCCTGCGGCGGCTGACCGAAAGCGCGAAGGAAGGCGCGGCGCATGCGCTCGCGATCGGCAAAGCCGGTTTCGCGAGCAACGACATCGATCGGGTGGCGGCCCTGCTCCATCATCAGCCGGGCCGCTTCCAGCCTCAGGTTCTCGACGGCCTTCGCCGGCGATTGTCCGGTTTCCGCGCGGAAGGCGCGGCTGAACTGGCGGGGGCTGAGATGGGCGGCTTCCGCCAGCTCCTCGACCGAAAGCGTCGATTTCAGATTGCTGCGGGCGTGGGCGAGCGCCTTCTGAATCCGGTCTGATTTGGGCTCCAGCTCCAGCAGGGCGGAAAACTGCGATTGGCCGCCGGAGCGGCGATGATAGACGACGAGCTTGCGGGAAACGGCGCGCGCCACCTCGAAACCATGATCCTTCTCGACCATCGCCAAAGCCAGGTCGAGACCGGCCGTCATGCCAGCCGAGGTCCAGATGGAACCGTCGATGATGAAGATCCGGTCCTCTTCCATCTTTATCTTGGGATAGCGGCTTTGCAGCTCGCGAGAGACATACCAGTGCGTCGTGGCGCGGCGGCCGTCAAGGATGCCGGCTTCGGCAAGAAAGAAGGCGCCGGTGCAGATCGACGCCAGGCGACGTGTGACGGGCAGGGCGGCGCGGATGAAGTCGGTTTCTGCGGCATTCGGCAGCCTGATATCGGGCGCGCCCGCCACGATCAGGGTGTCGAGAGCCGGGGCGCCGAAGGCCTCCGTCTCCATCATCATGCCAAGCGAGTTGGCAATCGGCCCACCATTTTCGGAGAGGTAGCGGATCTCGTAAACCTTTTCCTCGAGTTCGAGATTGGCGAACTCGAAGGCGGAGACGGCCGCCAGGCTCATGATCTGAAAGCCGGGATAAAGCAGAAAGCCGATTTGCTGCATGATCATCGCGTCCTGAGAAAAGTATGTCCTGAAAGGTGGTATAAATGACATTCAGGACATTTACAATCAGGCGTAAGACTCTCCTCAAGCGCAAGGCATCGTGCTGGCGTATTCAAGGAGACGGATCATGACACAGGACCATAAGGGTACGGCGCTGGTGACCGGCGCATCCTCGGGCATCGGCGCAATTTATGCCCACAGGCTGGCAAAGCAGGGTTACAATCTCATCCTCGTTGCCCGCAACGGCGAGCGGCTGAAGGCGCTGGCAAGCCGGCTGACCGATGAGACCGGCCGGACGGTCGAGACTGTCGTTGCCGATCTCGGCAACCGGGCCGATCTCGGCCGCATCGAAGGGGTATTGAAGGATGACCGGAGCATCACGCTTCTGGTCAACAATGCCGGTGTCGGTGGAACGGCGCCGCTGCTTTCCGCCGATGTCGAAAAGATGCAGGAGATGATCGAGCTCAACGTCACGGCGCTGACGCGACTGACCTATGCCGCCGTGCCGGGGTTCGTCGCACGCGGCGGCGGCACGATCATCAATATTGCGTCCATCGTCGCGATCGCGCCGGAGCTGCTGAACGGCGTTTACGGCGGTACGAAAGCCTTCGTGCTCGCCTTCAGCCAGTCGCTGAAGCACGAGCTGGCGGAGGAGAACATCCGCGTGCAGGCGGTGCTGCCTGGCGCCACCGCCACGGAATTCTGGGACATCGCCGGCACGCCGGTGGAACATCTGCCGAATGAGATCGTGATGTCGGCAGAGAATATGGTCGATTCGTCGCTCGCAGGTCTTGAGCAGGGCGAATTTGCAACGATCCCCTCGCTTGAGGATGCAGGCCTGCTTGCCGCTTACGAGCAGGCGCGTCAGGCATTGATGCCGAACCTCTCACGCACCGCGCCGGCGAAACGCTACAAGGTCGCGTAATTATAAAAGATAGAAACCATCCGCGGCTGCTGCTGCGGATGGTCGACGGCGTTCACTTACACGATGTTCAGCCGAAACGTTCCAAAGCCATGGCGAAGATATCGGAATCGACATTGCCGCCGGAGGTGACCACTATGACCGTGTCGCTTTCCAGGGCATCGCCATGGAAGAGGGCGGCGGCGAGCGCCACGGCGCCGCCGGGCTCGACGACGATCTTCAGCCGTGTGAAGGCGAGCGCCATGGCGCGCAACGCCTCCTCGTCGGTGACGACGATGCCGGCGCCGGCGAGGCGCTTGAGGATCGGGAAAGTGATATTGCCAGGTTGCGGCGTGACGATCGCATCGCAGATCGAGCCTGACACCGCCGCGTTGCGTTCGATCTTGCCGGAGGCGAGCGAACGGGTGGTGTCATCGAAATCCTTGGGCTCGCAGGGGCGGACGCGAAAGCCGGGGGCGCTGGCTTCGAGGGCGAGCGCAATGCCAGAGGTCAATCCGCCGCCGCCGCAGGGAACGAGGACCTCGGCTGACGTCACGCCTTCCTCTTCCGCCTGCTCGGAGATTTCGAGACCGGTCGTGCCCTGACCGGCGATGACAAGCGGTTCGTCGAAGGGCTTGATCAGCGTCAGGCCGCGCTCGGCCGAAAGCCTCGCGCCGATCTCGTCGCGATCCTCGTTGACGCGGTCGTAGAGCACCACCTCGGCACCGAAGGCACGGGTGTTGGCAATCTTCAGCTTCGGCGCATCGCTCGGCATGATGATGACGGAGGGGATATTGTGCAGCTTGGCCGCAAGCGCAACGCCCTGGGCGTGGTTGCCGGAGGAGAAGGCGATGACGCCCTTCGAGCGCACCGCCGGATCGAGGCCGGAGACGGCCGACCATCCGCCGCGAAACTTGAACGAGCCGGAATGCTGCAGGCATTCCGCCTTCACGAACAGGCGCCGGCCGGCGATCTCATCGAGGAAAGGGGAGGAGAGAAGCGGCGTGCGCCTTGCATGACCGCGCAGACGGGCGCGGGCTGCGACAATCATTTCAATGCTGGCCATTCGGGAATCTTTCTGCTTGCGGGTTCGCCCATGCATAGGGCGCGGCAAGTCAATTGTGAACGGCGACTTTGTCACGGTGACATGAATGGTGCCACCGCTGCTTCTCGAGCCGCGTTGCGCTTCCGCCGACTGTTTGATCAGGCGATCCCCGAAACGTCAGTAGCCGCTTGCCGACCCTTCTGCCGCGCGGCTGTCCATGGCGCCGTTGTAGCGGGCACCGCCACCCTTTTCGATGGCAGCAAGGCTTTTACCGCCGACGAGGATGCCGGCGGCCTGGCCCCATTGCGGCGCGTCATTGCCGCCATCGAAGCTGTAGCCCATGGCGGCGAGTGTCTTTTCCGTATCCGGCGAGAGCGCATAGGGTTCGAGAAAGACCTTGTCGGGCTGCCATTGGTGGTGGAGACGCGGGGCGTTGACCGCCTGGCTGATATCCATGCCGAAATCGACGACATTGAGGATCGCTTCCAGCGTGATGGTAATGATGCGCGAGCCGCCGGGGCTGCCGATCACCATAAAGGGTTTGCCGTCCCGGGTGACGATCGTCGGGCTCATCGAGGAGAGCGGCGTCTTCTTCGGGGCGATGGCATTGGCCTCGCCCTGCACCAGTCCGTAGAGGTTCGGCACGCCGGGCTTGGAGGTGAAATCGTCCATTTCGTTGTTCAGCAGCACACCGGTGCCGGGCGCTACAACGGCGGCACCGAAGGAGCCATTCAGCGTATAGGTGACGGCGACCGCATTGCCCTCGTCGTCGATGATCGAATAATGCGTGGTCTCGGTGCTTTCCTTGCCGCCGAGCGGTTTCAGGTTCGCCGAGGTGCCGGCCTTGTAAGGGTCGATCTTGGCGGCGATCTCCAAAGCATACTTCTTGTCGAGCAGCGTTGTGACCGGGTTCTCGACGAAATCGGGATCGCCGAGCGCAGCATTGCGGTCGACATAGGCATAGCGCATCGCCTCGACCATGATGTGCACGGTTTCGGCCGAGTTATAGCCCAGATAGGAGAGCGGGTAGCCTTCCAGAACGTTGAGGATCTCGCAGATGATGACGCCGCCGGAAGACGGCGGCGGCGAGGAGATGATGTCGTAGCCGCGATAGTTGCACTCGATCGGCTTCAGCTCGCGCACGGCATATTGCTCGAAATCCTCCTTGGCGAGGATGCCGCCATTGGCCTGGCTCGCCTTGACGATCGCCTCGGCGGGCGCGGCCTTGTAGAAGGCGTCGGGGCCTTTTTCGGAAATGCCTGCCAGGACGGCGGCAAGGTCCGGTTGCTGGAGTTTTTCGCCGGATGCATAGGGTTTACCATCAGGTTTCAGGAAGATCTTTGCCGTGGCTTCATCCTTGGCGAGGCGCTTGGCGTTGCCGGCGAAACTTGCGGCGTCGCCCTGTTCCAGCGTGAAACCTTCCTTGGCGAAGCGGAGCGCCGGTGCGATCAATTCTTCGCGCGGTTTGGTGCCGTATTTCTCGCGCGCGGTCTCGAAGCCCATGACGGAGCCCGGCACGCCGACGGCAAGATAACCGTCGAGGCTGGCGCGCGGCACGATATCGCCCTTGGCATCCAGATACATGGTCTTCATTGCGGCAAGCGGTGCGCGTTCGCGAAAATCGAGGAAAGTCTTCGTGCCGTCCTTCAGGCGGATGGTCATGAAGCCGCCGCCGCCGAGATTGCCGGCCGCGGGATAGACGACTGCCAGCGCATAACCGACGGCGACCGCCGCATCGACGGCGTTGCCTCCGCTTTTCAGCACCTCGACGCCGACATCAGTCGCCAGATGCTGGGCGGTGACGACCATGCCGTGCTCGGCTTCGACGGGCGCAGGCGAGGCGGCAAAAGCCGAGGTCAGGCTCAGCGACAATGCTGATATGACGGAGATCGTCCCGATATGCAGGCGGCCCATGATTTCCCCTCCTATGGACAATGATGGAAAAACATATGGGGCTGCGACAGCCCGAGGCAATGCAAGGGGTTGGCTTTAAAACATGTCGCGCAAAGTATGTCGCGAGTTTGCGGCGACGACTTACGTAAAAACAAAATCTAGAGCGTCAGCAGTTCGGCGAGTTTCCGGTTGGTGTCGTCGTCATCGAGGGGCGTATAGACGATGAGCTTCATCTCCGGCCGACTGGTCAGTGTCAGGCCGGTATGTTCGAATGACATGCGGCCCTTGACGGGATGGTTGATGCGCTTGATGCCGGATAGCGGGTTGACGACCTCATGGCGCTGCCACCAATCACGAAATTCAGGGCTTGCTTGCTTCAGCAGCGCGATCAGCCGATCGAAATCCGGATCGCAGGCATAACGCGCGCTGTCGGCGCGGAACATCGCCAGCGAGACGCGGGCAACCGATTCCCAATCGACGAGCAGCCGGCGATGCGCCGGGTCGGCGAAGAGACGATGCATGATGTTGCGTTCGTCGCGGTCGAGCGTGTCATAGCCGCCGAATAGCATGTCGGCGGCGCGGTTCCAGGCGAGCACATCCCATCGGCGGCCGAGCACATAGGCCGGCTGGTGGGTCAGGTTGGCGAGCATGCGTTGCAGCGGCTCGTCGACGCATTCCGGTGCCGCCGACACTGTCTCCGGCACCTGGCGATTGTTGAGAGTGAAGAGATGCCGGCGCTCTGCCTCGTCGAGGCGCAGCGCATCGGCAAGGGCGTTGAGCACCTGCGCGGAGGGCCTGATGTCGCGGCCCTGTTCCAGCCATGTGTACCAGGTGGTGCCGACGCCGGCGAGCATGGCAAGCTCCTCGCGCCTCAGACCCGGCGTGCGCCGACGAAAACCCTCGGGCAGGCCGACATCGGAGGGTGCCAGCCGCTCGCGGCGAGAGCGCAGGAAGGCCGCAAATTCGCGGCGGCGTGCTTCGAATGTGTCGGATCTCTGGTCCATGGCGCCGATCATATCAGTATCGATACCAGGATAAAACTGGAACTGTTTGCCGTTTTCAGGCCGCGCATGATTGAGGTGTCGCAGGTGGTCGAAGCGCCTGCGGATCGTTCAATTCAAGGAGCAGCATCATGTCTTTGCAGCATGTGGTCGTCATCGGCGGTTCTTCCGGCATCGGCCTTGCCACGGCGAAATTACTTTTGAAACAGGGATATACGGTCACTATTGCAGGCCGCGACGGCGAAAAGCTCGCGGCGGCGAAGGCTTCGCTCGATGGTGATCCGCGCAGCCTGGTGCTCGATGCGGCGGAGCTTTCAAGCCTCGGAGAGGCCTTCGCCGGGATCGGCGCGTTCGGCCATCTCGTGCTGGCGATGGGCAGCGGTCATGGCGCCGGACCCTTCGCGACGCTCGACATGGCGGATCTGCTTGCCGGGTTCCAGACCAAGCTCATTCCTCATGCCGCAGCGGCGCAGGCGGCGTTGCCGCTGCTGCAGCCAGGCGGCAGCATCACCTTCGTCTCGGCGGTCAGCGCGCAGGCTGCGATGCCCGGAACGGCTGGGCTTGCGGCCGTCAATGCCGGCATCGAGGCGATGGTGCCGGTGCTTGCCGCCGAGCTGAAGCCGCTGCGCGTCAACGGCGTTTCTCCCGGGGTCGTCGATACGCCGTGGTGGAATTTCCTGCCGCCCGAGCAGCGCGGCGGCGTCTTTGCGGATTTCGCCGGCCGCACGCCGGTCGGCCGTGTCGGCAGGCCGGAGGATATTGCGGAGGCGATCGCCTTCCTGATCGGAAACGGTTTCATGAGCGGCCACGTCATCACCTGTGACGGGGGTGTGCGTCTCAGCGCGTGAGGTAGGCTTCAGGCTGTCGCCGACCGGAAATCCAAGCCGGAGAGGTCATACGCCGGGCAGGGCGCCTGGCCTCAACGACGGCACGGTTGCGACCGTCCGATCGCGTGAGGTGGCGGCAAGCCTTTCTTCGGCCTTGCGGGCGATTGCCTGCAGGTCGCGCGGCTTGCCTGATATCTTCTCCATGGCGGCGATGGCGACATCGGTTGCGAGGTAATCCGGCTTGTGGCCGACGCCGCTGACGGTAATGAGCTCGGAGCCTGATATATCGCGGGCAAGGCCGCGTGAATGCAGGTGTTCCCAGACGATCTCGTCGCGGTCGCCCGTTATGATGATGGTCGGCGCGGTGATCTGCGAATAGAGCAGCGACTGCTCCTTCACATAGGCGAGCAGTCTTTTGAAATCGGCGGCATTGTTGTGGAAGGCGCTGGGGCGTAGCACCAGCGACGGACCGGTTTTTTCGATGTAATCGGCCGGGCGAGGATTGGGGCGGAAGACATTCAGCGTGCCGCGCTCCAGCCGGCTGAGCCCGAGCGGCACGACGATCGCGTGGTTGAAGAGCCAGCCGACGATCGGTACGGTTGCCACGTGATAGTACCAGTCGATGCCGCCCGGCCATGGATGGGTGGCGGGCGCGAGGAAGAGCAGGCCGGCGGTCTTGTCAGGATGGCGCAGGCCGAAGGCGGCGGTGATAGCGCCGCCGAAGGAATGGCCGACGATGATCGCCTTCCCGATGCCACGCTTCTCCATCAGCCTGGCGATTGCATCTGCCTGGCCGGAGGGGACGGCGTTCTCAAGGCCGCCGCGTTCGGAATAGCCATGACCGGGGCGATCGACGAACAGCATTTCCGCCCGGCCTTCGAGTGCAGCGCGGAAGGCAACGACCTGGTCGAGCAGATTGCCGCTGGCGCCGTGAATGAAGACCAGCGCCGGCAGATCCGCATTTTCGGGACGCTCGACGTGGACGGCATTCATGCGGTAGCCGCCGACATCCGTCAGTTCGCCGATATTCGGATAGGCGTGTTCGAATTGCCGCGCCTTATAAGTGGAGTAACCGATGGCGGCGGCGAGCGGGGCGAGAAGAGCGGAAACTTCTGCAAGCATGATCTCAACGAGCGATAATTGCGGGACGTCCTGCGGGGGACAACCGCCACATCGTTCCCTCTCTATTCTAAAATTGTGCAGCGTGATCCGACGTCAAGGTCGCCGCCCGGAAATCAGGTGCGGTTGCCGGCAAGTTTTTCCGCAAGCGTGTTGGCCTGTTCCTGCGCGGTGCGTTCGGCGGGATAGATATCGAGAAAACGCTCCCACGCCTTCAAGGTCAGTTGGTCGTTGCCGGAATTGCTGAGGATTGCCGCCATGCCGGAGAGCGCGCCGAAATGGCGCGGCTCGAGATCGAGCACACGTTCGATATCGGACATCGACTTGCGATAGTTTCCCATGACGAAATTCAGCGTGGCGCGGCGGTTCCAGCTTTCGGCATAATCGGGCTTCAGCGCGATCGCCTCATCGAGGAAATCGAGAGCCGCGGGATTGCGCTTCTCCTCGATCGCCTTGTCGGCCCACTGCATCAGCAGATTGACGGTGGCACTGCCGGAATCGTTCCATTCCATGCGGATTTCATTGGCGATGCCGCTGGCCTTTTCGGGATCGCGTTCACGCTTCAGCTGGCTGAAGAGCTGGTCGAGGTGCTGCTTCGGCGCATTGTGGGCATCCGCCTGCTCGACGATGACGTCCTTTTTCGCGGCGGCCGCCGGCTGTTCCGCGGCGGCGGCCGGAAAGGAGGAGGTGAGGAAAATGAGGGCGAGCGGCAGCGCCGCTGATGTCAAAGCAAAAAAGCGCATGGCGGGCATATTAGCCCGCCAGCGCCGAAGATCAAACAAATTTGACGTGATCACCGCAGCGACCCACCGGATATATCTGCCGGCGCAAGCTCACGCGGCAGGGCGATCCGGACGCGCGAAATCAGCCCTGACGAGCCTTGAAGCGCGGGTTCAGCTTGTTGATGATGTACATGCGGCCCTTGCGGCGAACCAGACGGTTGTCACGGTGACGAGCCTTGAGCGACTTGAGCGAATTCTTGATCTTCATTTTTCTGATCCGCGATCTCTATGGGGGAATTCACATTCGCCCGTATCTTTAACAATCAAAAGCGCGCCATCGGGCGCGCTGTTTAGGTGGGGGAGCAGATACCCCGTCACCTTTTCCGTGTCAACCACACGAAGGTGTTTTTCCCAAGGCACAGGGGTGTTTTCTCAGGCCAAAACCGGCGATTTCGGCGTCAAGGTGGTGACATGGCCCATCTTGCGGCCGGGGCGCCACTCGGTCTTGCCATAGAGATGAACCAGCGTATCGGGGCGCCGCAGCCAGTCGGGAACGGCAAGGATATCGTCGCCGATCAGGTTCTGCATGACGCAGTCGGAATGGCGCTCGGCATTGCCGAGCGGCAGGCCGGCAACGGCGCGGATATGCTGCTCGAACTGGCTGACGACGCAGGCGGCTTCCGTCCAGTGACCGGAGTTGTGGACACGTGGTGCCATCTCGTTGGCGACCAGGCCGCCATCGGCAAGCACGAAGAATTCGATGCCGATGACGCCGACATAGTTCAACGCGGCAAGGATTTTCTCGGCCGATTGGCGCGCAGCGTCCGCCGCCGGCGCAGAGATCGCAGCGGGAACCGTCGAGGTGTGGAGGATGCCGTTGCGGTGGACATTCTCGGCGGGATCGAAGCAGACGACCGTACCGTCGGTGGCGCGGGCGGCGATGATCGAGACCTCGCGCTCGAAGGCAACGAAGCTTTCGAGGATGAGCGGCACGCCGCCAAGTGCTGCATAGGCGCCATCCGGGCTGTCTGCGGCCGAGCGGAAAACCTTCTGGCCCTTGCCGTCATAACCGAGACGGCGGGTCTTCAGCACGCCCTGGCCGCCGAAATCCTTCAGTGCCGCCTCGAGATCGGCCTGGCTGTCGATCGCATGGAAGCGGGCAGTTGATATGCCGCAGCCATTGAGAAAGCGTTTTTCGACGAGGCGGTCCTGGGCGGCTTCCAGCGCCTTCGGCGGCGGATAGACAGACACGCTCGCCGACAGCGTTTCGGCGGCTGCGACGGGCACGTTCTCGAATTCGTAGGTGACGACGTCGCAGATATCGGCGAGTTCGGCCAGTGCCGAGGGATCGTCATAGGCGGCGGTAATCTGCCGGTTGGCGAGCTGGGCGGCCGGGCAGTCCGCCTGCGGCTCGAGGATGACCGTGCGAAAATTCAACCTGGCGGCGGCAATGGCCAGCATGCGGCCGAGCTGGCCGCCGCCGATAATGCCGATCGTTCGTGCCGTCATAGATCGTCCATCGGGTATTCGGCGACGGCAGCACTCTGGCGCTCGCGCCATTCGTCGAGCCGGTCGGCGATTTCTTCGTCGGAAAGGGCTAGCACGGCGGCGGCGAGAAGGGCAGCGTTGACTGCGCCGGCCTTGCCGATGGCGAGCGTACCGACAGGGATACCGGCCGGCATCTGCACGATGGAAAGGAGGCTGTCCTGGCCGGACAGGGCTTTCGACTGGACCGGCACGCCGAAGACCGGCAGCGGCGTCATCGCGGCGGTCATTCCCGGCAGGTGGGCGGCGCCGCCGGCGCCGGCGATGATGACCTTGAAGCCCTCCGCGCGTGCGCCCTTGGCGAAATTGACCAGCCGGTCGACTGTGCGGTGGGCCGAAATGATGCGCGCGTCATAGGGAATTTCCAGCGCCTCCAGCGTGTCGGCGGCGTTTTTCATGGTCTCCCAGTCGGACTGGCTGCCCATGATGATGGCGACGGGTGGTCTGTCTGTCATCGTTGCTGTTATTCCCTCTCAGGCGATGATGTCAGGGATGATCTGATCTTCCAGCTTGGAGAGCCTGTCCTTGATAACGAGCTTCTTCTTTTTCATGCGCTGGATCCGCAGAGCGTCGCATCCGGTCTGGATCATGGCGTTGATCGCGGCGTCGAAATCTTCGTGCTCCTGGCGCAGGCGCGCCACTATGAGCCTGATTTCCGCCTGTTCCTGATCGGCCATATGCATTCCCCGTTATCGTCCTTGGACCTTGTCCGATCTGGCGATGATTTCCGCAAGCTCCTATCATCAAATACAGGTAACGGCTAGTTAGTCTTGATCATGAAATTGCCATCCAGTCTTCATCTTTTGGCCTTCGACAAGCCTTCAAAAATATGTCACAGTCCCGCCCGTTGACACCTTGATCCCCGACGATGTTGGCCGGGGAGGGTAAGAGGAAGGAAGGGTCATATGACTGTTCAAGCTCATCTTGAGTCACTCCAGAAAAAGCATGTCGCTCTCGAGGAGGAGTTGCACGCGCTCAGAACGTCTCCCTCAATTTCGGATACGGAGCTTGCCGAATGCAAGCGCCGCAAGTTGCGCATCAAGGACGAGATTCAGCGTCTTAAGTCATCCGTCCACTAATCTTCCCAAGGGTCGCCGGGCGATCATCTTGCGCAACAAGGTAAATCCATCCATTCCGCCAAAAATTTGCAAGAACCGGTGATTTGACACCATATTTGCGCCAGTCCGATGCATCCGGCATCGTGGCTGGCGCTTTTGGGTCTGTCACGTCCCACATCGCGTTCTTATGATTCGCATCGTATCCCCAGATCTTATGGGAACTTGCATCAGGCCCAGAACTGATCCAGCCACAAATTGAGCTTGTCGAAGCCGCGGTTATTGACCGTGTAGATGCGTTTGGTGCCTTCCGAGGTCACGGAAACGAGATTGCTGTCGAGAAGCGCCTTCAGGTGCTGTGAAACAGCTGGACGGCTGATCGGCAGGCCTTCGGCGAGCTCATTGACCGTCCGTGGCGCGCGACGCAATTCCTCCAGCAGAAACCGCCGGTTCGGATCGGCAATCGCAGAGAAAGGGTCGGTGTTCGACATGGCGGCAACGCTACGTCAAACCGGCCGCGCCAGCAAGGAAATTGTGCATTGCAGCGAATTGCAGCAATGCGAAGTGCAGCGGCGCTGTAGGCCTCTTACCAGCCAAGGCCCTCGCGCACGATCAGGAAGGCGGCGATCAGCGCCATTGTATAGATGAAGGGATAGAAGATCTGTGGCCTCATGCGGCGCACGCACCAGGCGCCGGCAATGGTGGCGAGCGGAGCAAAGGGCAGAAGCGTTGCGGAGGTCGCAAGGTTCTGGGTGCCGAGCTGGCCGAGCGCGAAATAGGGGATCAGCTTGACAGCGTTGAGGATCGCGAAGAAGCGCACGCTGGTGCCGGTATATTCGCGTGGCTGCAATTTGAGCGGCAGGGCATAGATCTGGAAGGGCGCACCGCCGGCATGGGCGACGAAGCTGCCATAACCGGAAAATGTTCCCCAGAGGCTGGCGGCTACCGGCCGCTGGCTGCGCGGCGGGATCACCTTGCCGGCGCCCGGGCCGAAATTGCTCCAGAAATAGCGCAGGCAGAAGAGGATGGTCACCGCGCCGATGACGATGCGCAGCAAGTTGCCCGGAACCAGAGCCGAGGTCGCCCAGCCCAGCGCAATGCCGGTGAAGGCGCCGGGCAGCATGATCTTCAGCGTCGTCCAGTCGCCATGCTTGCGCCAGATGACGAGCGAGATCATGTCCATGAAAACCAGGATCGGTAGCAGGATGGCCGCCGCCTCGACCGGCGAGACGACAAGGGCGAGGAAGGGCAAGCCGATCAGCGACAAAGCGTCGCCCATGCCGCCCTTTGCGAGGCCCACCAGCAGAACGGCGGGCACGGCGGCGTAGTAGAATAACAAATCCTGCGGCATGCTTTCGACGTCCTCCTCTTGCAAGCCTCGTCTAACGGAACTACTCACACAAAACGAGTGCGGATCCCTCATTTCGAAGGGGAATTCGCAGGAAACGGAAAGACCCCATGACCGAACCGGAAAACCGCTGCCGCCTTGTGCTCATCGTAGCCGATATCGCCGATGCCGATGAACAGGCAAAGATCGTCGCCGACGCGCTCAAGGGCGGCGATGTCGCTTCGGTGATCGTGCCGCAATACGGGCTCGACGACGGCACCTTCCAGAAACATGCCGAAAAGCTGGTGCCGTTGATCCAGGGCGCTGGCGCCGCCGCGCTGATTGCAGGCGACAGCCGTGTCGCAGGTCGGGCGAAGGCCGACGGCCTGCACCTTTCCGGCAATGCGGAGGCCCTTTCGGAGGCGATCGACAAACATGCGCCGAAGCTGATCGTCGGCGGCGGCAACGCGGCCGACCGGCACCATGCGCTGGAGATCGGCGAAGTCAGGCCGGACTATATCTTCTTCGGCAAGCTCGACGGCGACATCAAGCCGGAGGCGCATCCGAAGAACCTGGCGCTCGGCGAATGGTGGGCCTCGATGATCGAGATCCCCTGCATCGTCATGGGCGGCACCGATCCGGCCTCGGCGCTCGCCGTCGCCGAGACCGGAGCGGAGTTCGTGGCGATGCGGCTGGCGGTTTTCGGCGAGCCCGCCCGGGCGCCGTCCGTCGTTGCCGAGATCAATGCGTTGCTTGACGAAAAAGCGCCACGGTTTGAGGATTGAAATCGCGCTCATGCCGATCCCGCCCGCCCGTCATTTGAAATATCTCCTCGCCGGCATGGCCGCCTTCCTTGCGGCCGGGCCGAATATTGCCTTGGCGCAGGCGCCTGACAGCGTCATCAGTCAGCCGGGCACGGGGCCGGCTTCGACCTTTCGCACCGATCGGCCTTCCAGCCCGGGCGTGCAACCCTCCGACGGCGTCGGCGTATTCGACCGCATGGGCGCGAAGCTGCCGGACCTGCCGCCGGAGAAGGATTACAAGGGGCCGATCGACGAGGCTTACGGCGCCTTCCAGCGCGGTTATTACCTGACGGCAATGGACAAGGCGCTGCCGCGCGCCCAGCTCGGCGATCCGGCGGCGCAGACGCTGATCGGCGAAATCCTCTCGCAGGGCCTCGGCGTCAAGAAGGACGTGAAGAACGCTGCCTTCTGGTACGGCAAGGCGGCCGAAGGCGGCGATGCGGCGGCAATGTTCAAATATGCGCTGATCCTGATGGAAGGCGAGGGCGTGCCGCGTGACAAGGTCAAGGCCGACGACTACATGCACAAGGCGGCCGAGGCCGGCAATCCTTCGGCGGAATTCAACTGGGCACAGCTTCTCATCGCCGACAATCCCGGCGAGAAGGGACTGAGGCTGGCGCTGCCATTCTACGAGAAATCGGCCGAGCAGGGCATTGCCGATTCGCAATATGCCGTGGCGCAGATCTATGCGACGCTGAAGGACCTGCCGGAAGAAAAGAAGAAGCTTGCCCGCGAATGGATGGTGCGCGCGGCGCGCGCCGGCTTCGATACGGCCCAGCTCGATCTCGGTATCTGGCTCGTCAACGGCGTCGGCGGGCCGAAGGATTACGTCAAGGGCTTCGAATGGCTGAAACTTGCCGCCAATGGCGGCAATGTCGCCGCGCAGAACAAGCTCGCCCATCTCTATATCAACGCGATCGGCACGGCGCCCAATCCGATCGAGGCGGCGAAGTGGTACGTGCTGTCGCGCCGGGCCGGGCTCGCCGATCCGGCGCTCGAGGATTTCTATCTCGGCATCGAGGACACCCAGCAGAAGGCGGCGATCGACGCCGCCAACAAGTTCCGGCGGCGATAGCGGCCGTATCCCAACTTAGAAAAGCGCGTCGGCGAAAAGATCCTCGTCGTTTTCGGCTTTGGCGGTTTCGGCGGGAGCGGAGGTGCTGTCCTCGCTCGCCGGAATGATGCCGCGATGAATGCTGCGCTCCTGGACCATCGTATAGTGCTTGAAGATCTTGCGGTCGAGCGGCGCGATCGTCTCAGCGAGATCGGAGATATCGGCGACATCGGTGCCGGCGACGCCTTCGAGCATATCGGCGCAGCCGGCAAGGACTTCGCCCAGATTATGTTGGAAATCGAGCTTGCCGATCAGCAGGCTGATCTTGGTGGCGACCTCGCGACCGTTCTCGGCGAGCACCTTCAGCTCGTTTTCCATCACGTTGGCTGCAGAGCGGATGTTGCCGACGGCCGAGGTCAGGCTTTCTCCGAGATTGCCGGCTCCGGCATCGGTGGCGGGGGCGACGCGCCCGGCCGCAGCTTCGAGCGCCGGCAGGCCGTTGACGATGGCGTCGGCGGAATCGTCGAGCTTGCCGGCGAAGATGCGCAGTTCGGCGGTGACGACGTTGATCGACCTGCCTTCCTCGCCGAGCCGGCTACAGCGCAGGTTGGTATTCAACGCCATATAGTGAATGTCGGTCTTGACGGCGCGGATGTTGCCGATCGCTTCGGAGAGCTTGGCCGCCGTACCGATCGTCGACTGGCTCACCTGGTCGGCCTGGCGGCTTGCCGTATCGACCTGCTTGACGATTTCATGAGCGGCCGAAACGCTGGATTCCAGCGCGCGCATGAAGTTGCCGCCGGCCTCGCCACTCTCACCGCTCATCTGATCGCGCAGCTTGAGAATCTCCCGCATGTCGTGGTCGAAACTCGCGATCGTCTTGACGACGTTCTCGGAATCCCGCTGGAAATTTGCGCACATGTCGCTCATCTGCGCCGCTGTCAGATGGTGAATGACGTTCTGGAGGCGCTGGCGCGCGTCGGCGTCGAGTCTGGCGCCATCCTCGCCGGCAAAGAAATTTTCAAGCAGCGAAAAGGTGGCCTGCACATGCTCGATGCGCTGGCGGGTGATATCGCCGATCTGCAGGGCGGACAGCGTCGAGGCGACCTTGCCCTGGACGGCGCGGGCAATTGCGCCGACCTCGCGGGCGATGACGCCGAGATCCTTGCGGTGTCCGGCGATCTTGGAGGCATCATCGCGCAGGGCTCCGGCGACGGCCGGAACAGTATCGGCATAGCCCTTGGAAACGCCGGCGCCAAAGGAGGCGGCAAGCTTGACCTCCTTGTCGAGACTGTCGAGGTGCGTGGCGAAACGATTGACCTCATCGGTGCCGGAATAGATGCGCTCCAGGATCTCCTGGGCGAAGCCGGCGAATTCGGCAAGGCCGGCACCGGTAATCTTCACGGTCACCGCGAAGGTTCTGAGATAACGCATCGTCTCCTGCATGTCGGCGACGTGCTTGCGCAGCTCTCTGCCGGTATGCGCCAGCGAGACGAGCGCCTGCTGCCGGTTTTCCTCGGTGACGGGCAGCGCCATCAGGCTCTCCACCGTGGCGCGGAGATCGGCGCTGGTGTCGCTCGCCTCCTTGTTGTCGAGCGTCGTGGTGACACTCTCGAGCGAGTTCAACAGACGGTTGAGGACATCCATCACCGAGAGCAGCACGGTACCGCCTTCGAGGAAACGTTCCTCGACCTGGCTACGAGCAGATTCCAGGGTCTGGCTGATGTCCCGCCCCGACGTGTAGGCTACAGCGTTCGACGATACCAGAGCGTGTGCCACTTTTATACCTTTTCTTAAAATACAGGCAATTCGACTCTATTTTTACGGGCAGGATGGAAACGTCCGGTAAACGCGGCGGGACTCGCCAGCGTTGTGATTAACGAAAGATGTCGATGGGTCCCGGGGAAAGTGTCACTGTCGCGTGGCGTAATTCAACATACTGTTTTTACTTTATTTATTTCTAAATTTTGAGAAAAAAATACAACTTATCCCGGATGAGAATTGGGAGTCGCGGAACGCGCTATACGGCAGTTTCCTACAACCGCTGTTTACTCTGCATTAACGCTGTCGTGAGAGTCCTTTTAGGGTCATCAAGTATTTTTCTGGCCCAGGAGGCTGTATTGGATACTCAGAAGCAATATTACGAATCTATAAATTTACCGGACGTGCTCAGTATTCGTAACGTGTCCGAACTATATTCAAAGTTTACTGATGAATTTCATAGCAATGATACAATCATCATCAGCATTCCCGAAGGCGCGGAAGCGGATCTGAGTTTCGTTCAACTCATCGAATCCTCGCGCCGCCAAGCAAAAGCCAAGGGAAAGACGTTCAAGCTTTCTTCGCCGGCCAGCGGCTCGGTCCTGAAGGTACTTGAGCGCGCAGGTTTCATCGAATCCTTCGATCATGAAGACGCAAAGTTCTGGTTGCATAAAGAGGTGACATTATGACTGCAAATATCCTGACTGTCGACGATTCCGCCAGTATTCGTCTGACCACCAAGGTCACGCTGACCAATGCCGGTTATAGTGTCACCGAGGCGGTCAATGGGGCAGAGGGCCTCGCGACGGCCAAGGGCAGCAGCTTCGATCTGATCGTGACCGATCTTAACATGCCTGTCATGGACGGGCTGACGATGATCGAGGAACTGCGCAAGCTGCCGGCGCAGGCCGGCGTCCCGATCATCTTCCTGACGACGGAATCGGACGCCGACCTCAAGGCGCGTGCCAAGGCCGCCGGCGCAACCGGCTGGCTGACCAAGCCGTTCGACCCGGAAAGCCTGGTGAAGATCGTGAAGAAGGTTCTGGGACGATGAGTACGCTCGATCCCGTCGCCGTATTCCGCACGGAAGCCGCCGAATGCCTTGAAGCGATCGAGGCCGGTCTTCTCGACCTGACCCACCAGCTCGACAACAAGGATCTCGTCGACGCCGTGTTCCGCGGCCTCCACACGCTGAAGGGCTCCGGCGCAATGTTCGGTTTCGAGGCGCTCGCCGCCTTCACCCATCATTGCGAAACAGCCTTCGACCGCGTCCGAAAGGGCGAGGTCGCGGCGACCAGCGAACTCGTCGCCGCCGTTCTCGCCGCGCAGGACCATATGCGGGCCCTAGTCGACCAGCCGGACGCCGATCATGGCGATACCGGGCATAAGCTTCTGGCGCAGCTGCAAGCCGCCGTCGGCGGCAAGGAAGCGGCGCCAGCAGCAGCGCCGGCCGCTGTTTCCGTACCCGCAGCCGTGCGTGACGCAGCGGCGAAGAAGAAGAACAGCTGGCGCATCCGCTTCAGCCTGCCCGCCAATTCGATGGCCAACGGCACCAACCCGCTCGGCCTGCTGGACGAGCTGCGCGATCTCGGCGAATGCACCGTGCGCGCCAACACCTCGGCCATTCTGCCCCTCGACGCGCTGGCTCCGACGGAACTCCACATTTCCTGGGACGTGACGCTGACCAGCGAGCAGGACCGCTCGGCGATCGACGACGTCTTCATCTTCGTGCTCGATGATATGGAACTCAGCGTCGAGGAGATCGACACGTCGGCAGCGGCAACCGCCGCTCCGGTCGAGGAAAAGGTTGCACCTGCCCCTGTCGTCGCGGCATCGGCGGCCGCCGTTTCACCAACCACCGTCCCGGAGTTCCGTCCTGTCGAGGCGGTTCCGGCCAAGCGCGAGGCGCCTGCCGCCGTCAGCCAGGCGAAGGCGGCCGAGAATGTCCGCGTTCCGGCCGAACGTCTCGACGAACTGATGGACCGCGTCGGAGAGCTCGTCATCGCGCAATCGCGCCTCAGCCAGCTCGCCAGCGCCAGCACCGATATTGCACTGCGCTCCGTCTCGGAAGAAATCGAACGTCTCTCCGGCGAATTGCGCGACACGATGATGGTGCTGCGCATGGTGCCGGTCGCCACCCTGTTCTCCCGCTTCCGTCGCCTCGTTCACGATCTCGCTCGCGAGACCGGCAAGGTGATCGAGCTGGTGACGGAGGGCGAGAGCACCGAAGTCGACAAAACGGTCATCGAGCGTCTGGCCGATCCGCTTGTGCATCTGGTGCGCAATTCGATCGATCACGGCCTCGAAACGCCCGCCGACCGCCTTGCCTCCGGCAAGACGGAAGCCGGCACGGTGACGCTTTTGGCCCGCCAGGCCGGCGGCGAGGTGATCATCTCGATCAGGGACGACGGCCGCGGCATCAATCGTGAACGGGTGCGCGCCAAGGCGGAGTCCTCCGGCCTTATCCAGCCCGGCCAGCCGCTTTCCGACTCCGAGCTGCTGCAGCTGATCTTCGCCCCCGGCTTCTCGACGGCAGCCGCGATCACCAATCTGTCCGGCCGCGGGGTCGGCATGGACGTGGTGAAGAAGACGGTCGAGGCGCTCCGCGGCGCGATCGACATCGTCAGCGTGCCGGGACAGGGTTCGGAAGTGTCGCTGCGCATCCCGCTGACGCTCGCCATCATCGACGGCCTGCTGGTGCGCGTCGGTTCCGGCCGCTACGTCATCCCGCTCTCGGCGGTCGAGGAATGCCTCGAACTGTCGCTCGAGGAAGATCTTCGTTCGCGCGGCCGCAGCTTCATCTCGCTGCGCGACAGCCTGGTGCCGTTCCTGCGCCTGCGCGACCTCTTCCGCACCGGCACAAAACCCGATGTGCATCAGAAGGTCGTCGTTATCTCCACAGGCACGGAGCGCGTCGGCCTCGTCGTCGACCAGATCATCGGCGACCACCAGACGGTCATCAAGTCGATGTCGAAACTGCACAATAACGTCGCGACCTTCTCGGGCGCCACCATTCTCGGCGACGGCAGCGTCGCTCTCATTCTCGACGTCGGGCACCTGGTTGCCGCGGGTCAGCAACAGGAGGCGCAATTGCGTGTAGCAGGATGAGTGCAACAGCAGCAGCCGAACGATTTGACAATCACTGGAACTATGCCGAGGAAGTCGAAGTCCTGACCTTCGATCTCAACGGCGAAACCTTCGCGCTGGAAGCGGTCATCGTCCAGGAAATCCTGGACCTGCTTCCCGAGACCGCGGTGCCGGGCAGCCAGCCCTTCGTCGCCAGCGTCATCAACTTTCGCGGCAAGGTCATTCCGCTCGCCGATCTGCGTCTCGCCTTCGGGATGGAAGCGGCGGAGGCGACAATCGACAGCCGCATCATCGTCATCGAGATCGATCTGCAGGGCGAGCAGACGCTCGTCGGCCTCAGGACCGACAAGGTGAACGAGGTGACGACGCTTGCAAAGTCCGCGAGCGAGGCCCCGCCGAGTGTCGGCATGCGCTGGCGCGCCGATTACATCAACTGCCTGGTGAAAAGGGGCGGAGAGTTCATCATTCTCCCCAATCTGCAGGCGATTTTTTCATCGAGGCGAGATGCGGCGGGAGCCGCTAATTGACGCTGAATGAATTCAACGAGGGGTTTGGGGACTATGCGACTGACAATCAAGACGAAACTGGTGACCGCGTTCACCTTCATCATTCTGATGCTCGTAGGCACCGCCGCTTACGGTATCTTCAGCCTTGGATCGCTGAATGACACGATCGATAAGCTTCTCGCCGGCCCGGCAGCCCGGCTCGATCTGGCGCAGCAGATCAACATTGCCCAGCTCGAGGAGATCCGCCAGCAGAAGAACCTGCTCACTGCCCGCAGCGCAGACGAGACGGCTGGCGCAATCGCGAAGGGCAATCAGGCCCGCAAGGACTTCACCGACGCCTTCAACCAGGTGTTGGAGCTGGCCACGGAAGAAGGCAAGGCGCGCTGGGCGCGCATCGCCGAACTTTCCAAGAGCTTCACGGCAGCCGACGATCAGATCCGGGAATATATGAAGGCCGGCAATGCCGAAGGCGCAAATGCCGTTTCCGTCACGACGGCGCGGGTCGCTGCCAACGACATCGACTCGACGCTCAGCGAAATCCTGGCACTTGAAAAGCAGCGTATGAAGGCTGCCGACGACGGCGCCGAGGCGCAGTACACGACGACGCGCACAATGATGGTTGCGGTCGCCGCCGTTGCCCTGCTGATTGCTGCCTTTACCGCGTTCTGGATCGCCAGCACGATCAGCAAGGGCCTCGGCCGTGCCAACAGCGTGGTGCGCGAAGTGTCGGAAGGCGATCTGACCAAGATGGCCGATATCACCAGCCATGACGAAATCGGCGAACTTCTGGGCAACGTCAATACGATGATCGAACGCCTGCGCGGCGTCGTCGCCGACGCACTGTCGGCCGCCGACAACGTCTCTTCCGGCAGCCAGCAGCTTTCGGCAAGCTCGGAACAGGTATCGCAGGGCGCTACCGAACAGGCGGCTTCCGCCGAAGAGGCTTCTGCCTCGATGGAGCAGATGGCCGCCAACATCAAGCAGAACGCCGATAACGCCGCCCAGACCGAAAAGATCGCCCGCCAGTCGGCCAAGGACGCGGAGATGAGCGGTGAAGCGGTGACGCGTGCTGTCGACGCCATGCGCACGATTGCCCAGAAGATCGGCATCGTCCAGGAGATCGCCCGCCAGACCGATCTGCTGGCTCTGAACGCTGCCGTCGAAGCCGCTCGTGCGGGGGAACACGGCAAGGGTTTTGCGGTCGTCGCCTCGGAGGTGCGCAAGCTTGCTGAACGCAGCCAGTCGGCCGCTGCCGAAATCAGCTCGATGTCGAGCGACACAGTCAAGGCTGCCGCCGATGCCGGCGACATGCTTGGCCGGCTGGTGCCCGACATCCGCAAGACGGCGGAACTGGTTTCCGAGATCAGTGCGGCCTGCCGCGAACAGGATATCGGCGCCTCGCAGATCAACGAAGCGATCCAGCAGCTCGACAAAGTGACGCAGCAGAATGCCGGCGCTTCCGAGCAGATGTCGGCAACCTCCGAGGAGCTCGCCTCCCAGGCCGAGGAGCTGCAGACCTCGATCGCCTTCTTCAAGGTCGATACGGCAGGCAGCGCACGGACCGGCGCCTACAAGGCCCAGCCAAAAGCTTCGACCAAGGTGATCAAGACCCCGGCTGCTGTCCGCAAACCCGCCCCGCAGGCCAACGGCCAGGGCCGTGGCCAGACGGTTTCGGCGCAGCAGCAGCGTCTCAAGGGCTTTGCTCTCGATATGTCGATGGGCGGTCCAGACGCCGGCGACGACGACTTTAGGGAGAGCGCATAGGCGCTCCCCTGGCAAAAGCGCCTGAACGCTTTCGCCATGTGATCCCTCGGGCTGCTCCGGTGGCCCGAGGCGGGATATCCCCCAACGCATGTAGGCGTTGGCGCTGCGATCGATAGATGTCCGGCTGCCGGGAAGTGAATGTAGTCGCTTTCCCCCTTTTCAGACACATCACTTTCACGCTCGACGCCCCACCGATGGGACGTGTCTCTATCCATTCGTTTTGACCGCAAACAGGGGGTCTCACATGCGTTTCACCATCAAGCTCAAATTGGGTCTTGCCTTCGGCATCATGACGCTGCTGCTGATCGGCATCGCGGTTTATGGAAGCCTGAGCCTCGGCACCTTGAACGATGCAAGCGGCAATATGATCGACGGCCCGATGCGCCGCCTGGAACTGGCGCTGAACGCCAATGTTGCCGAAGTCAACGCCATCCGCGCTCAGAAGAACGCGCTGCTTTCCACCGAACCCGACGCCGCTGCCGGTTTCTACAAGGAGGCCGACCAGAACTTGCAGGCGATGTTCGATGCCGTCGATGCCGGCCACGCCATCGCTTCGCCCGAAGGCAAGCCCTATTGGGAAAAGCTGCAGACGATCGGTGCGAAATTCCGCGACAGATCCGCCGAACTGCAGCAGCTTGACGCCAGGGGCGATCAAGCCGGTGCACTGGCGCTGTCGCTCGGCGACCTGCGCACGATGACCAACGACATGGGTGACGCGATTGCCGCACTCATCGAGATCCAGCGCAAGGGCATGAAGGCGACCGATCAGTCGAACACCGATCTTTACAATTCGACCAAGCTGATCCTCGGCACCGCTTCCGGTATCGCCGTGCTCATCGCTCTCGGCGCTGCACTGTGGATCACGCTCGGCATCAACAACGGTCTGCGGAAGATTACGACCGTCGTAAACGCCGTCGCAATCGGCGACCTCAACCAGAAGGTCGACGTCAAGACCAATGACGAGATCAAGGATCTCATCAACACGGTCAACACCATGACTGCCAACCTGCGCGCCACGGCAGCACTCGCCGATCAG